>NZ_JAYKBU010000008.1:0-122349 GCF_035282625.1 Capnocytophaga sp. G2
ATTATTTCATACTCTTCTGCTTTATTACTATGCTTTGTGCCTTGCTGTCCTTTCACCTCAAGCAAGCCCTTAGAGTTTACCGTTGCCAACTCATCTGAGTGGATAAAGAGTTTTTCTACTCCTGCCACATTTGTTTCCTTTGCCTCTATCTTCATCAGGTTATCGGAACTGAGCAAGGCGTTGCCTAAACGTGCCTCATATTCAGCTACGATTTGCCTGAGTAGCGGAGTCTCCATAATCATTTGCTGTAATATTTGCATTGTAGCTTGTCCACCTACAGTGAAGTTGAGGTTATTCCCCACACTCAGGTCAAAGTTTTTACCTGCATTCATACAGATGTTATTCGGCGCATAAAGATTGATATTGCCTTGCCCGTCCATCTCATAAATATTACGGCTCGCATCCTCAATTCTCACACTCCCCTCTGCATCATTAAGGAGTATTTTGGTGCCACTTTGCGTATGTATAGCTTTGGTCGTTGGGTTATACCCACTCTTTGCCGCACCGTTATAATGCGCCCCCAATACAAATGGTCGTTCAGCATTGCCATTCTCAAAATCTACCATTACCTCTTCGCCTACCTCTGGGATAAAATAAAAACCTTTACCACTACCTGCATAAGGCTGTATCATCCGTATCCACGGGCTCAGTTGTTCGCCTTTCTGCCAAAAGAACTGTACCCGTACACGTCCCATTCCTTGAGGGTCGTTGTTATCTTTAACGATAGCAGGTTGCTGTTCTGCTTTGGGAAAAGCCTCGGCATTGTAATCCGCAGGCGTGCGCATCATCGGGATAGCCTCAAAACTATTTTCATAGTTCATACCGCTGTGGTAGTGCGATATTTTTATCACTCTATAGGTCTCCATCGCATGTGCATTGATGTCGGTAAGACACGCGAAGGTGTTCATCCTCAGACGTGGGTCGCGACTACGCCCTGTTACTTTAAGTGATAGCTCCCTTAAATCTTTTTCCTGACGCACTACTTCTTCTAAATCTATATCCGATTGTTCTAATGAGGTAGCTGAGTGATACTTTTGTGGTATCTTTTTGAAGAGCTTTTTAGAAGCATTTTTGGCATCCGTCTGTATAGGATTGTTTTTGTACTCACAACAAGCACTTTCAGCGTCCTTTCTATAAACTTCAGACCTATGGAAATCGTAAGCGATATATTCAAACTCCTGTGGCTTCATCTCTAAGGTAAAGTCCTCATCAATAAGATTTAAGTTCTCCCCCAAGTCTATCGTCTCTTGAAGTTTATTGCCAAAGATAAGTTTACTACCATCATAATAAAAGTATTCACCATACAAATTAGCTAAGCGACATATAAAATCGTAATCAGATTCGTTGTATTGCACCGTATAAGGCAATACTCTTGTAGTGTTTACCCCTGCTGAGCTATCAACCTGAGCAGAATTATCATAACCCTCACCTACTGAGGCTATAATTTCCTTGAGGGTTTTGTGTTCATAAGAACGACAGGCTTTGCCTTGATCTAACAAAATACTTGGTGCATTGCCTGAGATATAGAGTGTGCCATAACCGCCGCCTGTTTGTCGTTTGCAATAAATTCTGGTGATAATCCCTGAAAAGTGCTGTACTACTTTGCCGTATTGGTGGAACTTAATGGTAAGCGGCTCACCGAGCAAGTCGCGGGAATGCTCCATAATGTACTCATTAAAAGCATCAAAAGAGTCTTCAGGGGTTTCAATGGTGAAAGTATCGTGCTGGCAGTTATATTGATGCAGTTCTACCTTGTAGCTTTCTTTGGCTAAGAAGTCTTTGCCATTGGAACTGAGCAGACAGTAGACCACAGGATTAGTTTTATCTTCTAAAAACTCCTTGAAGGTTTTGATTTTCATATCTTTCAATTCCATACGCAATTGTGTTATTATTAAATTAAGAGCAAAGTAACGAAAAATAAGGCAATTAAACAAATTATTTTGAAGAAAAAAGCTGCTCATAAGAACAGCTTTTTGTATTAACTATTTATAATTCTATATGGCTTTACATCTTTCCTTAAGCCAAGTACGTTGTTCCTCTCCCACCAAAGGGCTTAACTTTTCTTCTACCCATGAATTATAGTTATTAAGCCATTGACGTTCCTCCTGGGTTAAAAGAGCCACATCAATTGCACGAGTATCCAAAGGACAAATAGTTAACGTTTCCAATCCATAGAAATCTCCAAATTCAGAAGAACCTTTCTTTTGGATAATAAATAAGTTTTCTATACGTATACCGTAGCGTCCTTCACAGTATACACCTGGTTCATTAGAACATACCATGTGTTCTAACAAAGCAACATCTCTCAAGTCCTTACGTAAGCTTTGTGGTCCCTCATGTACACATAAGTAGTTGCCCACACCATGACCTGTGCCATGACCATAATCTCGCATATTCTTCCATAAGATAGCCCTTGTAATAGCATCCAATTGCACTCCACGAGTACCTGTAGGGAATAAAGTAGTACTTAGGGTAATCATAGCCTTCATTGCCAAAGTATAATCTTTTTTGAATTCATCAGAGAATTTTCCTAAAGGCACTACACGGGTAATATCTGTGGTTCCTTCTGTATAATGAGCTCCTGAATCAATGAGAATAGTTCCTTCTGCCTTTAGAGGTACTCCTGGCTTTTCAGTAGCATGATGGTGTACAATGGCTCCGTTCCCTTGATAACCCACTATTTTAGCAAAACTATCTGCCAAATAGCCTTCTTGTTCAGAACGGAACTTATCAAGAATTTTTCCTAAAGAATACTCTGTAAGTTCTGTTTTTCCTATATTTTTATCCAACCAACAGAAGAAATTAGTCAAAGCTACTCCATCTTTTATCATTGCTTTACGGAATCCTTCCAATTCTGTTTCATTCTTAACTGCTTTTAATAATTGAATTGGAGAGGCTTCTACATACAAAGTATTTTTATCCTCTATGGTGTTAAAAATAAATTGGTTTGCATCAGGGTTAAGTAATACAGTTTCCCCTTTTAGTGATATAATTTCCTTAAAGAAATCAGGATAATCCTTAAGTTCTATATGGTGTTTTTTGAGGTATTCTTTTACGGAATTATCGCACTTGTCAATAGCAGCAAAAAGTATTGCTTTTTCAGGAGTAATGCAAAGGTAGGAGAGAAACTCAGGATTGAATACAATATCATTTCCACGAAGGTTAGTAACCCAAGCCACATCATCAAGAGCAGTTACAAGGAAACAAGTGATATTCTTCTCTTTCATTATTTTCCTTAGAGTAGCTATCTTACTGCTAGCGGACTCTCCTGTATACTTTTCAGGACGTACATATATAGATTGTCTTTCATCTTTAGGACGTTCCTTCCAGATTTTCTCAATAAGAGGTTTATCCACTAAGGAGATATTTTTTCTTCTCAAGACATTGGTAAGTAATTCCCAAGTATTATGAGGAGTACAAAGAGCATTACAACCTACTTTTGCTCCTTGAGGAAGTTCAGCTAACAACCATTGTTCGCTGATAGGGGCATCTTTTGTTCCTTCTATATAAAAGTCAACTTCTGTACCTGTAAGTTCATTCTTCGCCTGTACTAAGTAACGTCCATCTGTCCAAAGTACTGCTTTATCATGAGTGATAAATACATAACCAGCAGAACTATCAAAACCTGTAATCCATTTTCTTTCTTCCCAATATGGAGTAAAATACTCACTCATGTGAGGGTCTGCATTGAAAACTACAAAAGCATCTAAGCCATTGTTTTTCATTTCATTGCGTAACAATGATAGTTTTTCTTTTGTTGTCATTATTTTTATATTTTAAAATATGGTTTGCAAAAATACTTCCGTAGCTCCTATTCCATAACGAGCATAATCTGCATCTTGATAAGATAGGTTTTTGTAACGGGAAAAAAGGGTCTCTAATTCTGCTTTAAGTACTCCCTCCCCTACTCCATGGATGAATACTACTCGGGGAATCCGCTTCTCTATAGCAAATTCTAATTGATGCTTTGCTACCTCTAATTGTTTGTTAAGCATATCATAATTAGACATTCCATGAGTACTAACTACTAATTTCTCTATATGCAGATCCACTTCCATAGGAGGAATTGCTTTTTTCTTTGCCTTTTTCCCTTTGAGTAAATAATTCTTATTACGTTTCTCCTCCTTAGGCAAGAAATTGGTCATCTTATATGATATAGGAGAGTCTTTGTCTATTTTTATTAATTCATTAGCAGAAAATGCAAGAGTTATACCTTCATTTGTTTCTATATACACTTGCTGGGGAGTAATCTTAGTAACTATTCCTTCAATAAGTTCATCTATAACTTCTACTACATCTCCTACTTCTAACATGGTTTTAATTTTATATTCTTTGATTTTCAGAGAATTCTAAACCATTTGCAAAGGTAATAATTTTTAGAAAAAGAAACAATTTTTTTTACATTAAATTTTTCTGACAAGTTGTAGATAAATAAAATCTTAATAGATATCTCTACCTCAATAAAAAGATGTATCTTTGCAAAATATTTATCAATTCCAATGATTAAAAAATATTTATTTCTCTTTATATCAATATTTTTCCTCATCTCCTGTAGTAAGATAGAAGATGATAGTTATTTAGAAGAAGCTACTAAAAAAGCTGAAGCTAAAGACCCTGCTTATAAAATAAAAGATTTTATATGGAAAGGACTAAATGAGTATTATTTGTGGCAACCTCAGGTGGCTGACCTATCCGATAATCGTTTTGATAGATCCCCTGCTGCCACCAATGCAACTAACTCTACCTATGTAAATTATCTAAAGAATTTCAGTTCTCCACGGGATTTATTCAATACTCTACTCTATAATACTTATGACACTTATGGCGATCGATTTAGCTTTATTACCGATAATTATAAGGAATTAGAAGATGAACTACAAGGGAGTACTCTAAGTACGGGTATGGATTTTAGCATTGCACAAATTCAGGATTTGAATAATGTCATCATTGGTTATGTACGCTATGTAATTCCTAATTCCGACGCTGAAAAACAAGGGGTTAAGCGTGGAGATATTTTTCTAAAAGTAGATGGACAAACACTTACTATAAGCAATTATAGGCAACTGCTCTCTAACAAAAAAACAAGTCTTACCTTCTCTTTCTATACCATAGAAAATGGAGAATTTGCCTTTTCAGCAAATAAAACAATCTCCCAACTCCCTCTCCAAGAAAATCCTATACTCATACATAAAATTATCTCAAATAGAGAAAAAAAGATAGGTTATTTACTCTATAATTCATTCTTAAGCAAGTATGACAAACAGCTAAATAATGTATTTGGAGAATTTAAAGCTAATGGGATTACTGACCTTATTCTTGACTTTCGCTATAATCCAGGAGGAAGTGTACAAACAGCTATCTACTTAGCCAGTATGGTTGCAGGGACAGATACACAAAAGATATTTGTAAAACAGACCCCCAATCCCAAAATGAAAAATCGCTGGAAGAGTGATTACTCTTTTGAGAATAACATTGCTGGAGTTCCTATCAATACTTTAAATCTTTCTAAGGTGTATATCCTTACCTCTAATCATACAGCATCCGCATCTGAACTTATTATCAATGGGCTTAAGCCTTACCTAACAGTAGTGCAGATAGGAGATACTACTGTAGGAAAGAATTTAGCCTCCATTACCATAAAGGACACTAAAAATCCTAATAATAAATGGGCAATGCAACCTATTGTACTTCGATCAGAGAATGCCAATGGTTTTGGAGAATATCAAACGGGAATAGAACCCGATTTTTATATAAGAGAAAGGCTTAGTTCATTAGGAACTCTGGGAGATGAAAAGGAGCCACTTCTCGCCAAGGCGATAGAAGAAATCACAGGGATTCCACCTCTTAGCGCTTCCACGAGGAGTAATCGCATAAGGAAACCAATAATAGATTTCTCCTTAAAGGAAATTGACAATTCCAAAAGCCATACTCCTTATTATAACCGAATGTATATAGATAATCCTTCAACTAAATAACATGACAAAAGAAATCTCTTGGCAAGTAGCCAAAAATTACCAGGACATTACCTACAAGAAATGTCAAGGAGTAGCCCGTATTGCCTTCAATCGCCCAGAAGTAAGAAATGCATTTCGCCCACGTACAACTTCTGAACTCATCGATGCTCTAAGAGATGCTACTGAAGATACTTCTATTGGTTGCGTACTTATCTCTGCTGAAGGTCCTTCACCAAAAGATGGTGTGTGGTCATTCTGTAGTGGAGGTGATCAACGTGTACGGGGCAAACAGGGGTATGTAGGAGATGATGGTGCCCACAGACTCAACATACTTGAAGCACAACGTCTTATTCGTTTCATGCCTAAAGTAGTAATTGCTGTAGTACCTGGCTGGGCAGTAGGTGGTGGACATAGCCTACATGTAGTATGCGACCTCACCTTAGCCAGTCGAGAACACGCTATCTTTAAACAGACTGATACAGATGTTGCTAGTTTTGATGCTGGATACGGTTCCGCTTACTTGGCTAAAATGGTAGGACAAAAGAAGGCTCGTGAGATTTTTTTCTTAGGTAGAAACTATTCTGCACAAGAAGCCTTTGAGATGGGAATGGTCAACGTTGTAATCCCACATGAAGAATTGGAAAGTACTGCCTTCGAATGGGCACAAGAAATCCTTCACAAATCTCCTACAGCTATCAAAATGGCAAAATATGCCATGAACCTTACGGATGATGGTATGGTGGGGCAACAGATATTCGCAGGAGAAGCTACTCGCCTTGCTTATATGACTGATGAAGCTCAAGAAGGTCGTGATGCTTTCCTTCAAAAGCGTAAACCTAACTTTGAGAAAAAATGGATTCCTAATTAAAATTCTTATTCTTCTATCTCAGGATATAGAAAGTTATTGTAAGGGAAACGTGTAATGTGTATTTCCCTTACTTTTTTATATACCTTTTCCCTAAACTCTTGAATATTTTCCTTATTAAGAGCGGAAATAAAAATAATATCTCCATTCATACGGTTCATCCATGTTTGCTTCCATTCCTCAAGCGAAAAATGCCGAGAAGTTTTCTCTGTCATGAGATCATCATCTTCTATAGTTTGGTGTGTATAAGCATCTATTTTATTGAAAACCATTATAGTAGGTTTATTGATACTCTTAATCTCTCCTAATATTTGATTCACAGAAGCTATATGTTCTTCAAAATTCGGATGAGAAATATCCACAATATGCAAAAGCAAATCCGCATCACGTACCTCATCAAGAGTACTTTTAAAGGATTCAATAAGTTGTGTTGGTAGTTTTCGTATAAAACCTACTGTATCACTGAGTAAGAAAGGTAAATTACCAATAACCACCTTACGCACAGTGGTATCCAAGGTAGCAAAAAGTTTATTTTCCGCAAATACTTCACTCTTACTAATAAGATTCATCAAAGTAGACTTTCCTACATTAGTATATCCAATAAGAGCAACTCGTACCAAGGCTCCACGATTACTGCGCTGAGTGGACATTTGTCTATCAATCGTTTCTAGCTTTTTCTTAAGCAATGCTATACGATCACGTACAATACGGCGGTCAGTTTCTATTTCTGTTTCTCCAGGTCCTCGCATTCCTATCCCTCCTCGTTGACGCTCAAGGTGGGTCCAAAGTCCTGTAAGCCGTGGCAGCAGATATTCATATTGGGCAAGCTCCACTTGAGTACGTGCATAGCTTGTCTGCGCTCGTTGAGCAAATATATCTAAAATGAGCGTTGTTCTATCTAAGACTTTTATACGTAAGATTTTCTCTATATTATTCTGCTGAGCAGGGGTAAGCTCATCATCAAAGATAACAGCTCCTATTTCATTTTCTTCTACGAACTGGATAAGTTCGTCCATTTTTCCTGTTCCTATAAAAGTTTTTGGATTGGGAGTCTCCAAACGCTGAGTGAATCTTTTGACCACTTCTCCTCCAGCTGTATAGGTAAGAAACTCTAACTCATCCAAATATTCATGAGATTTCTCTTCATTCTGAGTAGTAGTAATTACCCCAACTAAAACTACTCTTTCATAATCTAAATTCTTCTTTTCAAGCACTATTTCAAAAATATTATTTTTTTAATATATTTTTTTTATTCTATTGACTTATCAATCATTTTAAGAAGGGTATATAAGCTATTTTGTTCTGTATTCCTCAAATTCAAAATAAATTGAGTAGCGTAATCACCTCGCTGTTTTACCTCCATGTCCTTTAGGATATCTTTCCAGATACTTAATAAATATTGTTCCTGTCTGTTTTGTTCCTTCTTTATCTCATCTTTTACAATCTGAGGATAAGTATCATAGTCTAGATTAACATATCCATAAAAGTTATTCTTCATTATTTGTTGTGCAATAGTAGCCTTTGCAAGACTCCTATCCTTATCATAACCTTTCTTTAGAAAAGCATCTACACCACTTTTATCATTACTTATAAAGAGATATTTCTCATTATATGCTATATATATAGTAATATCATCCTTAGTTAAAGTATAATATCCATTTTCTTTTTTAAGCAATCTTGAATAACTCTTTTTAAGTTGTCTCTCTATAAATTCCTTATTTTTAATATCCATCACAAAGCTAACCAATGGGGTAAGTATCTCCTCTGTTTTCTCTACATAATGATCTTCATACAAATCTTCTTCTTGATTGTCCTCCCCTGAGATGGCTATATTAGAATCCTCATTATCATCCTCATCTGTATCCAGATCAAACTCTTCATATACTTTATGGGTATAACTTTTTCTTTCAAAACCTGAGATTGTAAATATCGCACTTCCGCCAAGAGTATTGAAGAAATCTTCCAACTTAGTACCTGTTCCCATAAGGAAAACCGATTCCATTAAGGTAAATATACTCTGTTCTTTAAGATATTTGTAATACAAAGGCATGTTAATAGAAAAACTTCCTGCAAGATAAGACTCTTTAGGAAGAAAATTTAATAATTCTGCATTGAATTTATTCTTCCAAAACTTATATTTTTCTAATTTCTTTTTGAATTCCTCATTTGCATTCAGAGCTGTGGTTAAAGTAATATTCTCATCAGCAAAATCCAAATAGAAAGAAAGAGAGCTAGAGCGTATGTCAAGGTCAGACATATTTCTTACTTCATCAAGAGAGGTATCCGTATCAGATCCTAAATCCTCTATTAATCTCCCAGAAACCCAAACACTTATTTCTTCTTTTTTATCATAAAAATCCTTAAAGTCCTTATTTGAAGAGATTTGCTCTTTTTTATCAAGATGAAATAGTTTAGCAAATATCTCCTCCAATCTGTCATTTTGTTCTACAGCAGAAAGTAGAAGTATTTTATCTTCATCCCAGCCCACAAGTTCTTTCTGAGTAAAAAAGAAGGAGTAATCTTTTGCATTTTCAATAGTAACATTTGTCTCTGTAGCTTCAGCTATACGCTTTGCAAAATCTGTAAACTTACCTTTATCTCTTACCTGAGCGGAAACTCCTACATAATCTTGATGAGTCTCATCTGAGAATTGGCTATAGCGATAGATAAAGATATCTTCCTTTATATCAATTCCTGACACTTTGTAATTCTCTATAAACTCTGAAAAAATCTTTTCAAGTTTTTTATTTTCTGACTTTACTTCATCTTGGAATTTCTTAAATATCTTTAATTCCTTTGCTTTTTTCAAATTTGCCTTTTCTCCTAATGAATAAAGATTTATGGAAGCGACTACTGTTGCTTCCTTAGGTACTGCAGACAAACTCTTTGGGGTATTAGAGCAAGATAATATAAATAAAGTAATGATTCCCAATAATATATACTGAGAAAGAGAAGAAAGTACTTTCATATTCTTAAATTTATTATTTCAGGAGACAAAAATAGAAAAAAAATACTAATTATTATTAATAAATAATAAAAATTGTTGGGCGCTTATGAATATTTATTTCTTTAACACGACGCTTCCATTCCCTTATTGTATAAGTATGAATGAATTCCTCAGGAAGAGTTATATCACAAGCAATGCAAAGATCCGTTTGTGGTGCTAATATCTGTAACATTTCTTGCAAAAGGGATTCATTTCTATAAGGAGTTTCTATAAATAATTGGGATTGATGTTCTTCTTTTGCTCTTCTCTCCAATTTTCTAAGAATTATTCTTCGCTCATTTTTATCTATAGGTAAATATCCGTTAAAGGCAAAGGATTGTCCATTCATCCCACTTGCCATTAATGAAAGGAGTAAAGAAGAAGGACCCACTAAAGGGATCACACGAATTCCTTTTTGGTGAGCTATATGTACTATTTCACTTCCTGGATCAGCAATAGCTGGACAACCTGCGTCTGAAATTATCCCTGTAGGAAATCCTGACAAGCAATAGGACAAATATGTTTGTTTATCTTCTATTGCAGTATGTTTGTTCAATGGAAAAAGCTCAAGAAGGTCTTGAGATTTTTCAGGAGCTATTTGTTTTATAAACCGTCTCGCATTTTTCTCATTTTCTACTATAAAATGGTTACACAAAAGAACTATTTCTTTAACTTTGAGTGGAAGTACTTCAGTAACTCTAACTTCCCCTAACATATTAGGTATCAAATATAAATCTCCTAAAGTCCTCATTTTAACGAATTTCTATTTTTTCTCCTAAAAATTTAGGTTTTACTCCAAAGGTCAAGTCCCAGAATACTTTCACACGAGCAAACCGTTCACGGATACGTGTCTTCAATCCTGTATACTTATTCACATCCTTGGCATTAAATCCTACAGCCTTAATACCCTTTTTCTGAGCTATATAAATAGCCCTTTCATTGTGAAAAGCCTGTGAAATAATAGTCATCTGAGTAAGTCCAAATACTTCTCTGGCTCTTATAACAGAATCAAGCGTACGGAACCCTGCATAATCCAAATAAATCCTATCAGCAGGAATTCCTAAAGCTATTAATGCTTTTTTAAAGTCTGTAGGCTCATCATTCTCCTTAGTACTGTTATCGCCACTAATAAGGATAAAATCAATTTTTCCTGCCTTAAAAAGAGCTACAGCAGCCTCCACACGATATTGAAAATATAAGTTTATACGCCCATCTTTCAGATATTGGCTTGTTCCCAACAGTAAGCCCACCCTATTTTTAGGAATACTATCTACTTGAGTATATAGCTTCCCTTTAGTAGCCTCACGAATAGTATTATCTGCATTATGAATAACCACTCCTATCATGAGCAAAACAAATACTATAAAGAACATACTTCTCTTAAGAAAACGCTTATTAAATATAACCTTTCTGATTTTTCCCATGACAATGACTATTAGCGCAGGCAAAGTTACTACATTTAAAATATTTTTCAAAAATAAATTTAGAAAAGATATCTTTTTTCAATTATTTTTAGTATATTTGCTTTCTGAAAATAAGAAATGTTTTTTACCATGAAAGTATCTGTAGAACTTACTTTAAGCCCCTTACAAGATGAGTTTGAGGCTCCAATTATTCACTTTATTAAGAAACTCCGTGCATCCGGCTTAATTGTGTATGAAAATCCCCTTAGTACCCAAGTATATGGAGAATATGACCGTGTCATGGAAATACTTACTAATGAGGTAAAAGAAGTATTTGAACTCTTGGAAAAGGGATTAATTTACATAAAAATTGTAAAATCCGACCGACACGACTATGAGCCACATTTCTGATTGGATTTTCTCTCAGTACAAAGGTGTCCCAAACCATCTTATCTATATAGAAATATTAGGCGTATTTTTTGGTCTTGTCAGTGTTATTTTTTCTAAAAAAAGAAACATTTGGGTATATCCCACAGGAATCATTAGTACCGTTCTTTTTGTATATCTTCTTTGGTGTGGAAGATTATTCGGAGATATGCTCATCAATGCTTATTATACTATTATGAGTGTTTATGGGTGGGTTCTCTGGGCAAAAAATAGTAAAGACAATATCCATGTGGAAATCTCTAAGATGAATGCTTATGATATAAAAATCACCTCTTGGTTAGCGTTGATGAGTTGGCTATTAGTAATGATTGTTTATTATTTTAAGCCATATATCAATAATAATTTTTCTTTAGATGGAATAGAATTAGGAATAGAACACTTTGTATGGACTGATTGGGTGGATGCCACAACTACAGCTATCTTCCTTGTGGGAATGTGGCTCATGGCAAAACGAAAAATAGAAAATTGGATTTTTTGGATTATTGGAGATGTTGTCTCTATTCCTCTATATACTTATAAAAACTTTATTTTTACAGCCCTACAATATGCTATTTTCACCATTATAGCTATTTCAGCCTATAGAGAATGGAAAAGGATTTTACGCAATTAAACAGTTCATGTCAGCGAGTAGTGTTCTTAGGTCCTGAGTCCACAGGGAAGACAACCCTAAGTGAGAGAATGGCTGCACTGTATAACACCCAATGGACACCTGAATATATGCGCCTTTATCTACAAAAAAAATGGGACTCTGAACACTTGCCATGTACATGGGAGGATTTGATTCCTATCGCTAAAGGACAAATAGCTCTTGAAAATGAAATGATTCAAAAGGCTAATAAATACCTTTTCTGTGATACCTGTCTGTTAGAATTAGTTATTTATTCCTATATATACTATGGAAAATGCAATCCTATAATCGAGCACTATGCACTCTCTCATAAGTATGATTTTATTTTCTTAACCTATATAGATGTTCCTTGGCAAGCCGACGATTTAAGAGACAAGCCTAATGAACGAAATGAAGTATTTACTTTCTTTAAGCATTTTTTAGAAGAAAAATCTATTCCCTTTCACCTATTGAAGGGAGATTTAAATAGTAGAATACAACAAATTAACCAAAAACTAAAACGATGAAAGAATTAACCGAGTATGACCAACTTCTCTTAGGAGAAAAAGGGATCAAAGTAAGTAAACTACAGGAACAAGTATCTATTTTCCTCTCTGGAGTCCCTCCTGTAAATTTAGTCGCTCCTGCACATGTAGGAACAGGCATTTTCTCTTTTTCACGTGATGAAGCTATCCAATACGTAGCTATCTATCAGAAGAAGAAAAATGGCTTAGACATTCTCAAGTTCGTCCCCGCTTCGGGATCTGCCACCCGTATGTTTCAGTTTCTATCTGCTTTTGTCAGTGATTTTAATCCTGAGAAACAAACTTTTTCTGAATATGTAAAGGAAAGTGGAAATGTGAATGTAGAGATATTCTTTGAGCATCTTCCTCAATTTGCCTTTTATGAAGCCCTCCAGAAATATATAGAGCAACACAAAACGCTCAACGGACTTTCCGAAGATGCACAGAAACACCGCATTGCTAAATTATTATTGGAAGAAGAACCTTTTAACTATAAAAACAAACCTAAAGGACTCTTTCCTTTCCACAAATATGGTGAAAAAGTAGTTACTGCTTTTGAAGAGCATTTCCGTGAGGCTTTTCTATACGCTACACAAGGAGATGTTGTCAATATTCACTTCACTATTAATAAGGAATATACCTCTCAATTCCTTAACACCTTAGCCGAAATCCGCCCTGATTTAGAAAAACAGTATGGTGTACATTTTGAAGTATCTTTCTCTCACCAAAGTGAAAGTACCGATACAGTAGCCCTTACCCTAAATAACGAATTTTTTAGAGATGAAAATAATCAACTCCTTTTCCGTCCGGCAGGACATGGAGCACTGCTTAAGAACTTAAATGAACTCAATGCTGATATTATCTTTATCAAAAATATAGATAATGTAGTGGTAGAATCATATTCCGATGAGGCTATCTTTTACAAAGAAGTCCTCGCTGGGAAACTGGAAGATACACGTTCTAAAGTACATAAAATCCTAAGGCAAATACAAAAAGAAAAACTTAAAAAGAAAGATTTGCCCGAAGTACTTAAGTTTCTTCCTGAACTAAATATTAAGGTACCGCCTTATGTACATAAGTTTGCTAAGCGTTATATGATAGAGTACATTTACCAAATGCTCAATCGCCCCATTCGTGTATGTGGCATGGTGAAAAATGAAGGAGAAGTAGGGGGAGGTCCTTTTTGGGTAAAAGATACAGAAGGAAATGAAAGCCTTCAAATCATTGAAATGGCTCAGATAGATAAAAACAACCCTAAACAATGGAAAATATTACAATCTTCTACTCATTTTAATCCTGTGGATATAGTTTGTTGTATCAAAAACTACAAGGGAGAAATATTTGACTTAGAGGAATTTCAAGATAAAAAACTTAGTTTTATTACTGAAAAATCCTATAATGGTATCCCTCTCAAGGCATTAGAATTACCAGGACTTTGGAATGGAGGTATGGCTGGATGGATTAGCATCTTTGTAGAAGTCCCTCAGATTACTTTCAATCCCGTAAAATCTGTTAATGACCTACTAAAGAAAACTCATCAAGGTTCTTAAGAGTTTTTATAATCCTTCATTTTCCTACAAGGGTGGAAACTTTTCTTAATAACTATTTGCTTACTTATAGCAAATATAGGATTATGGGACAAGGAGAGCTTAAAAAGACAAAAGATAGGCTCTCCTCTTTCTATAAGTCCTTCAGATGCAGAGATTCATCCTTATCTTCCTCAGGAGATTCAGTTGTATGTTCCATGCAGAACTCTCTTCTTACTTTTTTATGGAAGAAAAGATGATTATACTTATGACAAAAGTCATATAGAAACATTTTTTATATCTCGTACAGAACTTATCAATGAAATATTCTTAGAAGACACCTTTATTAAGACCTTTTACAGATTAAAGCAAGGCTTGGGAGCAGATTTAGAACTTCTTTTTCCAATGAAATGAAAATATTTGTGTGCAACCTTTTTTCATTAAGATTGCAACATACTACTTAATTATGGAGATTTTTTTCTATAGGGATAAACTACTACTATAAGTACTACCATAAAGAACTTAAGTATCAGTATCATAATATAGCCCTATCATAATTCTCAGGAATTCTCTTCTATTTAAATATTGATTTTTAATAATTTGTTATATAATATATCTTAATTGACAGGTTCTCATAAGAATTCTTTCTAAATAAATCATAATTTCATAATAAGAAGGTGCTAATTGTAAATAATATTGTACTTTTGCCGAGTATTTTGAAAATCCTAAAAAGGAATAAAAAATGACTACAAAAAAAACAACAAAAGATAAGACCTTTTTTTCAAGAAAAAGACTCTTAAAATATTTCTGGGGTTGTATACTGGGAGGAATAGCTTTGGTAATTTTTATTTTCTTATTGGCTTCGTGGGGCGCTTTAGGAGAAATGCCAGACTTTGACCACTTAGAAAATCCTGAAACAAATCTTGCTACAGAGATAATCTCTGCTGATGGAAAAACATTAGGTAAGTTTTACTTCAATGATAATCGTACAGCAGTAACCTATAAAGAATTACCTGAGCACTTAGTTAATGCTTTAATTGCCACTGAAGACGAACGTTTTGAAAGTCATTCAGGAATTGATGCACGCGGTACACTTCGTGCAATAGTCTTTTTAGGTAGGCGAGGAGGAGCTTCTACTATTACACAACAGCTTGCAAAACTTCTTTTCCATCATGAAGGTTCTAAGAATGTAGGCAAACGCTATATTCAAAAGATAAAAGAATGGATTATTGCCATTCGATTAGAACGACAATATACTAAAAAGGAAATTCTTACCATGTACTTTAATCAGTATGATTTCAATAATAATGCCGACGGTATCCGCTCGGCTGCACGTATCTATTTTGGGAAAGAACCTAAAGATCTCAAAATAGAAGAGGGAGCTGTACTGGTAGGTATGTTCAAAAACTCTTCTTTGTATAATCCACGCAAAAATCCGGAGGGAGTTATCAATCGACGCAATGTTGTACTCGCCCAAATGGAGAAGAATCATTACCTCACCACTAAGGAAAAAGACTCTTTACAAAAACTTCCATTAGTACTGAATTTCAATCCAGAAGGGCATAATGAAGGCATAGCTACTTACTTCCGTGAGTATCTTCGTTCTTATATGAAGGAATGGATAGAGAAGAATCCTAAGCCTGATGGTTCTAAGTATGATATCTATTCTGATGGTCTCAAAATATATACTACCATAGACTCTCGATTACAAGCAAATGCAGAGGAGGCGGTACAGAAACACATGAAGAATCTCCAGAAAGCTTTCTTCAATGAAAATAATCCTAAGAAAAATAAGAATTTTCCTTTTGTAAATCTCTCTCAAGAGGAAATTAATCGCATTATGGAGCGAGCGATGAAGAATTCCGATCGTTGGTATCACTTAAAAGCTTTAGGTAAATCAGAAAAAGAAATCCGTGCTTCTTTCCAACAAAAGATTCCTATGCAAGTTTTCTCTTGGAAAGGTACCATTGATACTATTATGACCCCCTCTGATTCTATCCGCTATTATAAAGCTTTCTTGAGAGCAGCCGCCCTTTCAATGGAACCACAAACAGGACATATCAAAGCATGGGTAGGTGGTATTGATTATAAGAATTTCAAATACGATCAAGTAATACAAGGAGCTCGTCAGGTAGGTTCTGCCTTTAAACCGTTTGTATATGCCACTGCTATAGATCAGCTTCACTATACTCCTTGTGATCAACTACCTGATGTAAAAACCTGTATAGAAGCAGGAAAATATGGAAATAGCAAAGAGTGGTGTCCTCACAATGCCGATGGTAATTTTAGTGGTAAAATGCTTACTCTTAAGGCAGCCTTGGCAAACTCCATCAACTCTATCACTGCTAATCTAATGGACAAAGTAGGACCTGTGCCTGTGGTGAAACTCGTAAAAAAATTGGGTATTACTGCCGACATACCAGAACTTCCTTCAATTGCCCTAGGTTCTGCGGATATCACTTTATTAGAAATGGTTGGTGCTTATGGAGCTTTTGCTAATGAGGGGGTATATGTGAAACCCATCATTGTTACTCGCATTGAAGATAGGAACGGACGCGTACTCTTTGAATATATACCAGAAACTCATGACGTAGTAAGTGCCGATGTAGCTAATACTGTTATTAATCTTTTAGAAGGAGTAACGCACTCCGGTTCGGGGATACGCTTACGTACTAAAGGTGCTGATGCTTATAATGCCATTTATAAAAATGTAGTTACTGGATATCCTTATGCCTTTACCAATCCTATTGCTGGAAAAACAGGAACTACACAAAACCAGTCCGATGGATGGTTCATGGGAATTGTCCCTAATCTTGTAACTGGTGTTTGGGTAGGAGGAGAAGACCGTTCTGTACATTTTAGAGGATTACAATTAGGTCAAGGAGCTACTATGGCTCTTCCTATCTGGGGATATTATATGAAAAAAGGATATGAAGACAAGGATTTAGGTATCTCAAAAGGAGCTTTCCCAAGACCTCAAGGTGATAGTTTTAGCCTCAATTGTCAAGGAAATGACCCTATTGAAGCCACAGGAGGTGATTCTGAATCTATTGAAATCAATTTTTAAATGTATATGAAAAAAGGGAGAACAAAAAGTATAATTTCTGTTCTTCCTTTTTAATTCTATCCAGGGAGTAGAGTTATCGTTCTTTTTCTTGTTGTTTAGTTCTACATCCATAAAATAATCTTCGGAGACATCTTCTTCATAATCTTCCCATACATTATCTAATTTTCAAGTTCACCTACATAATATATAAAATCTCACAATAAAACAACAAATAATATATTATCTTTCTAACTAAAAACTCATAATCATATTTCATTCATTTTTATTTTATCCTATCCCATTTATCTTCTTCTTAAGCAAAGCCATACAAGTAAGTACAGCCCCTATAGTTACCCCCACTAGGCCATGCATATTAACAGTTTGCCCTGTCACATACAGATTAGGAATATGTGTTTGAGGGATAATTCGTGAGTGTAATATCTTATAAGCATTTTTCTCATATCCATAAAGAGCTCCTGTAGGACTTCCTATATAGTCCCTATAGGTTAAAGGAGTTGAAGTATACATATAAGCAATGCTATTTCTTATTTGAGGGAATTTTCCTTCAACTATTTTAAGGAGTTGTTCAGTTTTTTCCTTTTTAAAAACTTCATATTCCTCTCCCCTATCTTGAGGTTGTGAAACCATATTTGAGGTATGTATCCATTGATTCACTTCTTTTTCATTCATATAGGTCATAATAGTCATATTATCTGCATATCCTTCCCTATTTTTAGATGGATTCATAGAAAGCATATAGAAGGATGGGAAATCATTCTCTGTATAATAGGGTGATCCCCATACAGATTGAGTATCTTTAAACCAATATACATTATAGGGTATATAAGGAAATGTATCAGATTTTAATACCAAATATAAAGAGAAAACTGAGGTCACAGGGGTAAGTCGCTCTATTCTATTAAAATAGGAAGGCTTAAAATATTCTTTTCCTACTAAGCGAACCAATTGTTTGATATCAATATCAGAAATAAAATGATCAGCAATATACTTTTTTTGTTGAGAAGTAATCACTGAATATACTTTCTCATTACGATATTCAAAAGCAAGAGCCTCATTCTCTTTAAAAAGAGATACTCCCAATTTCTCCAACTGTTGCAAGAGTAAATAAGTAATTTGAGAACCTCCTTTCTTTAATCTCCATGCACTTTCTATATAGGAATTTACTGATAAAGCATGCAGATATAAAGGAGTATATGCTCGTGTTCCTGCGTACAAGAAATTATTTCCCAATAATACTGCCTGCAAGCGTTTATCAGAAGTTATCATTGATAAAAAATCTGTAAGAGGTTCTGAAAGTAAGTGCTCATCATAACTTCCGTCCAAGTGAAAACGGTAAAGGGGAAAACAATTACACACCTCTTTTATTTTAGTTATATATTGCTCTATAGCATTATGTTCTTTAGGAAAATAAAACGATAATTGCTCAACAAAGTTCTCATAGCCTTGGGCATGAGGATACTCTATAACTTCTTTTCCGAAACAAATATGATCATATCCTTCTATAGGCATTCGCTCCAAGTCTAATTGCTGCATAATACCTGCATAAGAGAAATAATTATAAAGTGTCTGTCCACTTTCAAGGCTACCTACGTAATGTACTCCTGTATCAAAAAGAGTACGATTCCTAACAAATGTCTGTAGATTTCCTCCAAATTGACTATTTTTTTCAATAATAGCAACCCTTTTTCCTTCCTTGGCTAAAATAAGTCCTGACATAAGTCCGCCTAAGCCACTACCAATAATAACTATATCATATTTCTGATGCATCTATACAGTTTTTCGTGATAATAAGAAAATAGGCTACTCAAATCTAAAGAATAGCCTATTTAATTCCAATATCTTTACATTTTAACAACTAATCCCTAATACTTTGATATAATGGGGATTCAAATGCTCTCGCATGAGTTCCCTAAAAGAAGAAGGAGTACCATGTTTAAGTTCCTCAAACAAGTCACGATGAGAGATATACTTACCTCCTTCTGGGAGAATATAGGCAGCTTGGTATCGATTCATATCATGTACATATTGAAATATAGGCATAAATATATCCTGAAACTTTTTCAGTATATCATTTCCTGCCATTTCATATAATTTACCATGAAATTGCTTTTCTGCTTCTAAATAAAAATTAAGACTATCACAACGTTGTTCCTCCGAGTTAATAACAATATCTTCTAATTCTTTTAGTTGTCTTGATGTCTTACGGGCAAAAACAAAATCTGCCATTCCTACTTCAAGCATCATTCTTAGTTCAAAAAGGTTAGAGAGTTTTTTGATATCGACTAAAGCAGGATCAAGCATTTTTTCAAAATTATGAACCAAATCAGGTTCCATAATCACCATCCCCCTATGCTTACGTGATTCCACCAAGCCCAATGTCCTTAGTCGCAACATAGCCTCACGTATAGCTGTTCTACTTACTCCTAAGGATTCGGCAAACTCTATTTCTTTAGGAAGAGCATCCCCTACTTTTAAGGCATTATCTTTAATATAGTCAATAATGCTCTGCTCTACCCTATCCACCAAAGAAGAACTATCATTCTCTGCAAGAGTTATCTTTTCATTCAAATGTTTCATGAGAAGCAGTAATTAACTTATTTTTTGTAGGCACAAAATTACGATTTTTTTCGAATCTAAAGAAATCAATCTTTTTTCAATTTTCATCCCTTTACTAAGCCTCTTTTTATTAGACAATTTTCTTACAGAAGATGCAATGTCATATATTCTTACTTTTTGTCCTTACTTCAAACAAAGACATATTTTAAAAGTGAATACATAATATATTACAAATCAAGTTTATATGATAACGTCCATGCACTATCCATTAAAAAAAAGTTAAATTTGTAATTTTTATCTTTTTGGCATTGTTTTTGAGAAACAGTATTCGCAATTTTGAAGTTAAAAAAATAGATATTATTAATTATTTTAAGATTTTTGATATGAAAAAATATTTTATTTCTGTACTCTCTGCAATTATGGGAGGAGCTATTGCCTTAGGAGGTTATCATTTTCTCATAAAAGAGAAAGAAAATAGTTCTCTTTCTTTTTCATCCTCTACAGAGGACAATACAAATGTAGTACATACAAATTTCCATCAGGTAGCCAATTTTAATTTTGATGAGAATAGTTTCATTAATGCTTCCAATAAGACTGTCAATAGCGTAGTTCATGTGAAAAATATGACCGTAGCACCTGAAATTACTTCTATTTTTGACCTCTTTAGTGGTAATATGCCACAGCAAGGAGGAAAAGAACGATTGGCAGGAACAGGTTCTGGAGTAATCATCTCCCCTGACGGATATATTGTTACTAATAACCATGTAATTAGTGGGGCTTCATCTGTACAAGTTACTTTAAATAATAACCAAACTTACAAAGCTGAAATTATAGGTTCAGATAGTAGTTCTGATATTGCTCTATTGAAAATCAAAGCCTCTGAGAAATTACCTTTTCTCACTTTTGCAGATTCTGATAATACTAAAATAGGAGAATGGGTTTTGGCTGTAGGGAATCCTTTTAATCTTACTTCCACTGTTACTGCAGGTATTATTAGTGCAAAAGCAAGAAATCTTGGCAACCAATATAATGGAAAAGTAGAGTCCTACATACAAACAGATGCCGCTGTTAATTCAGGTAACAGTGGAGGAGCTTTGGTAAACCTCAATGGAGATCTAATAGGCATTAATACAGCCATAGCCTCTGCCAATACAGGCACCTTTGTTGGATACTCTTTTGCTGTTCCTAGTAATATTGCTAAAAAAGTAGTGGAAGATCTCATTGAGTATGGAAACGTACAACGAGGTGTTTTAGGAATTGCTGGCACAGAACTCAATTCAGAAACCGCTGAAAAACTTAAAACTAAACAAACAGAGGGTTTCTATATAGATAGTGTGGATGATGACTCTGGAGCAGAAAAAGCAGGACTTAAAAAAGGAGATATTATTACCCAAATGGATAATGTAAAAATACACACTTTCTCTGACCTAAGCGGTCATATTAATACAAAACGCCCTAATGATAGTGTGAAAATCACAATACTTAGAGATGGAAAAGAAAAGGATATTACTGTTAAACTTCAAAAAAATGATTCTTATGTAGCAAATGACTTGGGAATTATTGTAAAAAACCTTTCTGAAAAAGATAAAAAAGAGTTTAAAATAAAAAAAGGAGTAAAAATAACTAAGACAAGTCCACTATTTATTGAAAATGGAGTGAATTTGGACGGAAAAGTATTGATTTCTATCAATGGAAAAGAAGTAACCGATATTGATAGCGTTAAGAATATTCTTGATAATAGCAAGTCACAACGTAATGCTATTATCATACAAAATAAAAATGGAGAAAAAGAACGCTATTTCTTATAAAAAGAATGTATTCATACCTTAAAGTTTGATTTTTTATTAGTATTAAAATAGTTTGTCTTTTTATGACAAACTATTTTTTTACACTTTTAATTATCATTTTATTATATTTTATTATTGAATAATTTAGCATTTATAGACTTGTGATTTAGTAATTTATTTTCTACTTTTGCACACTTCTCCCTAGTTAAGAGAACAAATTCTTTAAAGTAACGATTTTATGAATACTCGAAGAGATATTCAGTGGGCTTTCCTTTACTTCATAATCACTATCCTATTAGGATTTTCTCTTAGGATTGCCTATCTAACAAATACTTTTTTTGACTTTCGATATGTAACCCATTCGCACTCACACATAGGGTTATTGGGATGGGTATATACAATACTCACCTCTCTTATCTGTCAATATTTTTTAAAAGAAAAAGATAGAAAAGAATACCTAAAAATATTCATTTTTTCCCAGATATCTATTTTAGGAATGCTTTTTACTTTCCCTTTCGGAGGGTATTTTCTATATTCAATTATCTTCTCTTCTTTATTTATTATAGGAAGTTATTGGTTCAGTATATTTTTTATTAAGAGAAGTAAGAAATTCATACATGTTCGCTATTCTCTTTTCAAAAGTGTTGAGCCCATAAAAGAATTTCCCCTTTCTTTACGATTTGTCCGTTGGGGAATCTTCTTCTTGGTGATCTCAAGTTTAGGTATTTGGTTGCTACCTTTAATCATTATAAAGACAGGAAAGAATAGTGATTGGTATAATAGTGCAATTTACTTTTTTCTACACTTTCAATATAATGGTTGGTTTTTATCTGTATTATTAGGACTTTTAGTAGGTGAAATAGAGCATAAAAGCATGCTGATAAGCCAGAAACTCTATTCTGCTTATTATTGTTTTATTATAGGAACTATAGGATCCGTTACTCTTTCTTGGGTAGGCATCTTTGATAACCCTCTCCTCTATATTATAGGAAATATTTCAAGTTTTCTGCTCTTAATAAGTGTCTATCAGTTGTATACTATTTATATAAAATTAGAGAAACCTGCCTTTTTGATACGTATTTTCTTATTTTTATGGTGCCTGAAGACTATTCTTATGTTTTTAGGTTCTTTCCCGTGGATATCAAAAATAATTCTATTTAATAGAGATTTTATAATTAGTTATTTACATTTTACTTTTTTGGGAGTAATAGGTTCTGGTATTATTTATTTCCTAAAGAATAATTTACATATTCGCTTTTCTCAATGGAGTATTTCTCTATATGCAACTTCCTTTGTAGGAACAGAACTTTTAATTACTTACAAAGGATTTGCTCTGCTGAATAACCTATTGGTTCCAGATAATTATTTTATTCTACTAGTTCTTTTCAGTGGACTTTTCCTTATTGCAGTCGGAACTTGGTGCTATAAAGTATTTAAGAAAAAGTATCCTACTCTCTAAATTTTTTATTGAGGTACTATCTATGAATACCTCCTATTTAACAAAGAAACTATATTTAATAAAAATTCAAAAATATATCTTTATAAATTGTTAAATTATTTAAATTAAAGTTAATTCTTTTAAATCAAGTTATATACTAAAATTACAAATAAGTAATTGCAAATAAATATATTACAAAATATTTAACCAATAAATTATCAACAATAATAAAAGTTATTGACTTTTTGATTAAGAAAAGGCTTGTCTATTTCATTAGTTTTTCAGATATTTGCCCCACTTATCAATAAATTTTCATAAATAAATGAAAAAAAGAATTCTCTATCTAATCACATTTTTCTGTATTTCCTTTTCTTCCGTATATGGACAACATTCAAAAATAAATGCATTCTCTAAGCTCTCTTCCAGCATTATAGATAGCCTATTCACTCCTCAAGAGGATTTTGAATATGCCATTAAAAGATTATATATAGATATTCAAGGGAGAGAACATGACCTTAATTATAGTGCTTTCAGGTATGCTTATATTGGTTATCAGAATATGAAAATCCAAAATAAACTCAATGATAAGCGATTACTCTCTATCATAGACTTCACTAAAGAAAGTGGCGAGAAACGCTTCTATACAATTGATCTAACTTCTAAGCAGATTCTCTATTATACTTATGTGGCACATGGGAAAAAAACAGGAATGAAAGCAGCTTCTTATTTTTCCAATAAAAATGATTCAAACAAAAGTAGCTTAGGCTTTTATGTAACAGGGAAAACTTATAAAGGAGATGCAGGATTTAGCTTAAAGCTCTATGGAGATGAGCGAAATTATAACTCAAATGCATACAAACGAGGCATCGTAATACACACTGCTAATTATATGAATGAAGATTTCTTAAAAAAGAATGGACGATATGGACGTAGCTTAGGATGTCCTGTATTACCCACAGCTATTTATAAGCAAATAATTGAGACCATTAAAGAAGGTACTATGATCTTTGCATACTATAATAATCCCAAATACTTGTCATCCTCTAAATACCTAAAAATTAGTAGTCTTACTGAAAGTAATTATTTTTAAAAATTTTTCTTACACCATAATTTTTCTATAATGAAAATACAAGAAATTATCAATTTTCTAGAGGAAATAGCCCCTACCGAATATGCGGAAGATTTTGACAATGTAGGACTCCTAGTGGGAAATCCAAATAATATATTACAAGGTACTATCATAACTCTTGATGCCCTTGAAACAGTAATTGATGAAGCTATTGAAAAAAAATGTAATCTTATTGTAAGTTTCCATCCTATTATCTTCCATGGACTCAAGAAGCTTACGGGTAAGAATTATGTTGAACGTG
Organism: Capnocytophaga sp. G2; assembly: GCF_035282625.1. Taxonomy (NCBI): domain Bacteria; kingdom Pseudomonadati; phylum Bacteroidota; class Flavobacteriia; order Flavobacteriales; family Flavobacteriaceae; genus Capnocytophaga; species Capnocytophaga sp. G2. The sequence goes on from NZ_JAYKBU010000008.1 coordinate 24,531, forward strand.
CTGTAATTAAAGCTATTCAGCATGATATAGCTATTTATGCTATACACACCGCTTTGGACAACTCTTTCTGGGGAGTAAATGCACGAATCTGCGACCGATTAGGACTTATTAACAGAAATATTCTCCTACCTAAACCTCATACTATCCAACAATTAGTAACTTATATCCCAGAAAAGGAAGCTGAAAATTTGAGAAAAAAACTCTTCGAAGCTGGTGCTGGTAATATAGGAAATTACTCTCAGTGTAGTTTCAATACTAATGGTATAGGTACTTTCATGGGAAATGAGCAAAGTTCCCCTACTATAGGAGAAAAAAATAAATTCCATAGTGAAAAAGAAACTCGTATTAGTGTCATCTTCCCTAAACACTTACAAAAAAATATTTTAAAGGCTCTATTCACCCATCATCCATACGAGGAAGTTGCCTATGAAATACATACCTTAGAAAACAACCATCAACATATAGGTTTAGGAATGATAGGAGAACTCCCTTCAGCTATGCCAGAGGAAGATTTCTTATATTTTGTAAAAGAACGCATGCAGACCTCCTGTATAAGATATTCTCCCCTATTAGGAAGAAAAATTAAAAAAGTTGCAGTTCTTGGCGGTAGTGGAGCCTCTGCTATTGAAGCCTGTATTAGGAAACATTGCGAAGCATATATTACTTCAGATATTAAATATCACGAATTCTTTAAATCTGAAAATCAAATTCTTATAGCAGATATCGGACATTATGAAAGTGAACAATTCACAAAAATGCTTTTATGGGAACAACTTACAAAAAAATTTCCTACCTTTGCATTTTATTTAGCTAATACAAATACAAATCCTATCAACTACTTATAGTTATGACAAAAAAAGAAATATCCGTAGAGGACAAATTAAGAACTTTATATGATTTGCAACTAATTGATTGCAAAATAGATGAACTAAGAAATGTACGCGGAGAGCTCCCCTTAGAAGTGGATGACTTAGAAGATGAAGTAATGGGATTGGAAAGCCGCGTGGAGAAATTAACTTCTGACATTGACAAGATAAATGCGGATATTTCTGCGAAAAAAAATCTTATTGAGGAAAGTAAATCACTTATTAAGAAATATGCTGAACAACAAAAAAATGTACGAAATAATCGTGAATTCAATGCTATCTCTAAGGAAGTAGAATTCCAAGAGCTTGAAATTCAATTAGCAGAAAAGCATCTTAAGGAATATAAGGCAGAAATAGAACAAAAAAAGCTAACTATTGCTAAGATAAAAGATCAGTTAGAGGAGCGAAGAAAACATCTACAGCATAAGAAAGAGGAGCTCAATTCTATCCTAGAAGAAACTCAAAAAGATGAAGAAACTCTCCTTAAAAAATCCTTAGAAATTTCATCCCTGATAGAACCTCGTTTATTAAGTGCCTATCAGCGGATTCGTAATAGCGTAGTGAATAGGTTAGCAATTGTTCCTGTAGAGCGTGGAGCTTCTGGTGGGTCTTTCTTTGTAATCCCTCCTCAAGTACAAGTGGAAATTTCCACCCGTAAGAAAATCATTACAGACGAACATAGTGGACGTATCCTTATTGACCCAGATTTAGCACGAGAAGAAAAAGAAAAAATGGAGAATTTTTTCCAGTCCATGAAATAAAAAAAGAGGCTATCCTTTCGGATAGCTTCTTTTTTTATTCTTTCTTCTTCCAACCAAAAAAGCCATTTTTTTCTATCATTTCAGCAACTCCTTTAGGCAGTAATGGCTGCCAACCATCCTCTCCTTTCTTTATTTTTTGAACAATCTCTCGAGATCGTATATCCAAATTTTTTATATCATAATCATGAATATCTACTACTTTCTCATTGAATTTAAAGAATTTGTAAAGTTCCTTCATACGAGGAGGAACTTGGATATTATTGCTGGTGATAATCTGTCCTGTATCTCTATCTCTCATAGGATAAAGATATATCTTAATATCTCTGTAAAAAAGTTTTCCAAAAGCCTCCAATATTCCTCCACTCAGATGCGTGTAATATTCTTCCTTAAAGATGGCAATGAGGTTATCAGCTCCCATAGCCATCCCCATTTGAGCTTTAGTATAGTTAGAAAAGTACTCTGCTAATCGGTAATATTCCTTAAAGTTAGATATAAGTACTTTGTACCCTAATGATGAAAGTATACGGGTTCTATCCATAAAGTCCTGTTCATCCAATTCTCCAGACTCTAAAAGATTTGAGAGTGTTATTTCAAAAATAACCTGTGTATTTTTCTTTTCTACTCCTTTTTCTTGAAGAAATAAGTCTAAAGATCGCTCAAGCATATCAATATTCACATTGGCAACAGGGCGAAAACTACCTCTCAAAGTAAGGATATTTTTCTTATAGAGTTCTTCAGCAGGAAGTAAATTATTTCCATCAGCACCAAACATTACAGCCTCAGTCATACCATTTTTGATTAATTGCAAACTCATCAACCTATTATCTACTTGTGCAAATTTAGGTCCAGAGAAGTTAATCATGTCTATCTCAATAAGATCTCTATCTATATGATCATAAAGATATTTAATAATTCTATGAGGCTTATCTGCTTTATAAAAAGCACTATGAATAAGATTCACTCCAAGCTTTCCTAGTGTTTCCTGCTGAGCACGTGTCTCTGTTTGATGAAATCGGATATGCAAAATAATATCATTATATCCTCCTTGAGGTTCTGTTTGAAAGCGTATTCCAACCCATCCGTGTCCTTTATATCGCTTAGCAAAATCAATGGTAGTCACCGTGTTTGCATAAGTGAAGAAAAGCTTATCTGGATATTTATCTCTTGGTAAGCGATCCTCCAGAAGTCCTATTTCATGAGTAAGCATCTTTTTAAGCCGTCCTTCCGTTACATAACGACCATCTTTTTCTGCTCCATAAAGTGCATCACTAAAATTTTTATCGTATGCACTTACTGCTTTTGCAATGGTTCCAGAAGCACCTCCTGCACGAAAGAAATAACGCACCGTTTCCTGTCCTGCTCCGATCTCAGAGAAAGTCCCATAAATGTGTTCATTCAAATTGATACGTAGGGCTTTAGCCGTAAGGGAGGGTATTTCCTCAAAATCACGATCTCCTTTTATATAAGTTCCCATATACAACTATTTTATTATACAAAAAATATATGCAAAGATAACCTTTTCCTATAACATATACTATTCTCTTAAGACAATTTACTTCTGCATCAAAGAAAGTTGTTTTAACAATTCTCCTACAAGAAAATGCATTTGTGTATATGAGATAAGTTCTTCCCCCATATATACAAAAGCTAATGAAAGAGGCTTTTGTATCAATAATAAATGCTTTTGATTACGATAACTCTCTCTTATCAATCGTTTTATCCGATTACGATGAACAGCTCTTTTAAATTTTCGTTTCGGTACACTAATGAGTACCTGAGTTGAAAAATTTTCATTGATTGTAGGAAGATATAATAGCTTTAAAGGATACTTTTTTATAATACTTCCTTCTCTAAAGAGTAACTGAATGCGATGAAAATTACATAATTTTTCAGATTTTGGAAAAGTAGATATTTTTAAGGAATCTTCCATATAATTATTTCTAAATAAGAAAAGAGATTACCCACTTATAGAATAATCTCTTCGGTAAATGAAATATTATTTAACTATGCATTTTCTTCTTCATCCTCCTTACCAGTGAGCAAACGGAAACCTTCTCCATGAATATTCACAATCTCTACATTTTCATCTTTTTTAAGATATTTACGCAATTTTGCAATATATACATCCATACTACGAGAGGTGAAATAGTTATCATCTTTCCAAATTTTATTCAATGCCAATTCTCGAGGCATCAAATCATTTTCATGTAAGGCAAGTAAGCGTAAAAGTTCATTTTCTTTAGGAGAGAGTTTTAAAGGTTCTTCATCTTTGTAACGCAAGAAGCGGAGTTTAGAATTTAGGAAAAAGTCTCCTATTTGGAATTCAAATTTTTTACTATCAATTACAGTATCAATAGATTTTCTTTGAAGCATTGCTCTAATTTTCATAAGCAATACCTCTGAGTCAAAAGGCTTATTTAAATAATCATCTGCTCCTGATTTGTATCCTTTAATCACGTCTTCTCGCATAGTCCTTGCTGTTAAGAAGATAATAGGTACTTTTTCATTTTTCTCACGAATTTCTTTAGCAAGTGTAAAACCATCTTTATATGGCATCATAACATCTAAAATGCACATATCATAAGGATCTTTACGAAACTTATCAAAACCTTCCATACCATTCTTCGCTAAAGTAACATCAAAGCCACTCATGGACAAATAGTCTTTCAATACAGTTCCAAAGTTTGGATCATCTTCTACAAGAAGAATTTTTTTATTAACTGCTTCCATAATTCAACATTTAAAATTAATATTTTTTTACGTTTATTTTCTAATTAAATAATAAGTGGGATCTTTATCACAAATGTACTTCCCTTTCCTTTCTCACTTTCTGCATACACTTCTCCATCGTGATATTTTACAATTCGTTTCACATAGGCAAGCCCTAATCCATGTCCTTTTACATTATGCAAATCTCCCGTGTGTTCCCTATAGAACTTCTCAAAAATTTTCTTTAACACAGCCTTACTCATTCCTTGACCTTTGTCCTGTATTCTTATGACAAATTTGTTATGAGCAACCTCCGTATATATATCAATATCTGGTGCTTCTGGAGAATACTTAATAGCATTTTCTAAGATATTAACAATCACGTTAGTAAAATGCATTTCATTAGCTAAAATATCTGAATTCTCTGCATGCAGATGTTTCTTGATTTTTCCTCCTCTATCATCTATTAGTAGTTGTACATGTGCTACAGCATTATCAATTAACTCATGAGCATCCAAAGGTTCTTTCTCTATTTCTACTTGATTTTTATCCAATTTTGAAATCTGTAATACATTTTCTACATGGGCATGCATTCGCTTATTTTCATCCCGCAACATTTTCAAGTAAAATGACATCTTTTCTGGATCCTGCATTACTTTTGGGTTCTTCATTGCATCAAGAGCTAGATTAATAGTAGCTATAGGGGTCTTAAACTCATGCGTCATATTATTAATGAAATCTGTCTTAATCTCAGAAATTTGCTTTTGAGTTCGCAACTGTATAAATGTCTTAGTAAATGCCCAAATAATAATAGCAGTAAATATAAATACCCAAACAGCCATCATTACCACTGAAGATAACAAATAACGCTGTCTATCAGGAAAATGTACTTCTAATTCATAATGAGACTCTCCTTCCTGATTTCTCAGTAGTGGAATACTATAGATATTCTTTGCCTTAGGATTAAATCTGCTTGATACAACCGAAGTCATTTCTTTTCCTTTAGGCAACGATTTATCATATACTGCAAACTCAAAGTCCAAATTAAGTCCTCTATTTCTAAGTTCTCTCTCTATAAGAATTTCTAATTGTGGGGCTGTAATTCGGTTCTCTATGGAAAGCTTTACAGAAATCTCCCGGAACATCTCCTCAAACATAGCTTTATCAAAAGATGTTATACGACCTGTTTTTTCCTTTATTGTAGTACTACTAAATCGCTGACCATCCAACCCTTTGCTAGGACCAAAAGTACGGGAGGTTTGCTTACTTACATAATTTCGTATCTGAGTTGTATCTCCTTTAGGAAGGTTGAATAACTCTGATGGAACAGTATACCCTTCTTCTAATACTTGATGTTTGTAAGTAAATGTTTCTTTAGTATTCTTATTCTCCTGAACAAAAACTAAATCACGAATTTGTGATGATTTCAATGAACCTAAGCTATCTTTTCCCTTTAGCTCTATAAATCGGGTAATATATCGATTAATTTCTTTGAGTTCCACTGATTCAGCTACCGAATTAAGCGTTTGCTGAACGGAATGTGTAAAAGCTTCCTCTTTATTGTCAATAGAACTCTTTACCCAATATATTTGAATGGAAATAAGCCCTATTAGTGCTATAGGCATCAATATTAGGGTAACAATATAACTTCTCTTATTCATTAGGCAAAATTATAATTATTTTTTCAATACTAATTATTTTTAACAACGTTTAACTTTTTGGTTAATTTCCTACGTTTTCATCTATCATTTTCATTATTTTAAAATGCACTTCTTTGATTTTATCTAAATTTTTATCGATTTCTTTATTTTCAATAACAAATGTTGATAATTTTATTTTTTTTTCCTCACTCCACTGATTTTTTATCCTCTTTTCCACCATTTCTCTATCAATTTTATCACGAATTATTACACGCTTAATACGTTCTTCCAAAGGTGCTGTTACCATGATAATATAATCACAATCTCTATAAGATCCGCTCTCAAAAAGAATAGCAGCTTCTTTGATTACATAAGGACTTTTCTGCATATTCTTCCATTGCAAAAAATCCTCTTGTACATAAGGGTGGATAATAGCATTAAGTTTGTCCAACACCTGCTTATTTGAGAAAACAATATTCGATACAAAAGAAGTATTATAAACGTTATTTACAAAAGCTCTTTCTCCTAAGAGTAACTTAATTTCCTCTCGCAAATGAGAATTATTTGCAATAAGATTTTTAGCCTGCACATCTGCTATATAGATGGGTATAGAAAAATAATTTGCAAAAAGATTGGCTATAGTAGTTTTCCCACTACCTATTCCTCCTGTAAGTCCTACGGTTGGTTTCATTCTTAGTGTACTATAAGATATTCTACCTCTTTCTGATCACTTAAAGACACCTCTATGGAGGCTGGCTTTTTGTATATTTCAAGAGGAATATGTGTATCATTACGCTTTCTATAATCTGCTACAACAATAATATCTGTAGGTTTTAGATCACGTATAATTTCTAAATTTCCTGATACCAAGATGGATATCTCTTCAGGAAATAACTTTACATCTGCAGAAAATGGCTGATGAAGCAATTGTACTTTTGTCTCTATTTTTTCTTCTGTTACATGAACTATTTGAACAGAAAAGGATACTTTCTGCGCATTATAATGAATTTTTGCAGTACTTTTCAAAGGTATTTCTCCAGAAAAAGATTTTGTTATATTTTTCTTACCTTTCTTATATAGATAAACTCCTGTAACCGTATCCAATTCATGTTCAAGTCCACTAATAAGCACAGAATCTGGAAATATCTGATAAGATTCTATTCGATAATCCTCAGGTAAGGGTAAGAGAAACTGAACTTTTACAGGAACTCTTTTCTGATCTATCTTTTGAAAATGAATTTTTAAGGTATCCGGCTGTAAACTAAGTACTGAGACGTCAGGGAAATACTGCTTATTAATTTGAGAAATAAGATTTTTATTAAACATATATTTATCATGTTTTACCCTTTTTAATTCATTAAAAGATATTGTAATAGTCGGAGTAGATATTGCATATTTAAATAAAGAAAATCCCACTCCTTCTAATTCTACCCTAACTGATGAGGGGGCTTCAGTAGTCATGAATTTCTGAGAAGGCAAATCCTTATATGATACCTTCACTGTATATTGTTGAGTACTCCTCTTGGAAAGGTTCCCAACAAACCACGAAAGTGCTGCTAAAAGAATACAAAATAAGATTCCTATAGTCCGTTTTGAAAGAAAATTGCTTTTTAATTTCATTGTGGCAAAATTAAGATTTATTTTTTAAAAAACACAAAATAATATTAAATATTTTTTTCTAATTAGATTGCTTAGAAATAGAGTTTATCTTCTTTTATTCACCTTAAAAAAAACACTTTGTAAGGCTACCAAAGATCCTTACAAAGTGTGTTATGAGCAATTATAACAATTCTACTTTTCTTCCTCAACTTTTGTTTCTTCAGAAGGATCATCTTCTAAGAATCCTCTATCAATAAGCAGATTATACCATTGGATAATCTTTCTTATATCACTCGGATATACTTTGTCCTCATCATAGTTTGGAATTACAGAGAAAAAATAGGCTTCCAATTCATCATTAGTTGCTTTGTGAGATATAGCTGTTTTCCCTCCATTTTCTTTCTCTTTTATAGCCTTAAATATTTCCTCAAGAGGCTTTTCCCCCTCAAGTGTATAAATAGCTATCTCTGAAAGCAAACTTACATTATTGCGTAGCCCAATACTGATATGCTTTTGATCAATAAGTGAAAGAGCTATAAATCCTGAACGGGTACGGGATTGTAATTGATACAATCCTGGTTTCCCTGAAATAGTTAATATTTGATTTAACTTCATCTATATATATTATTTTTAACGAATTCTTCTTTTATTTGTTTCAAAAAATCGCATTTTGTATGATACATTCACTTTCCCATTACTGATATTATTCAATTTGTTTTTAAGCAGTTGTTTTTTAAAGGAGGAGAGATAATCTGTAAATAATTTCCCTTCTGTATGATCATATTCGTGTTGAATTACACGTGCTACCAGTCCTGAAAAAGTTTCTCTATGTATATTAAACTGTTCATCTTGATACTCTATTTCAATAGTCGGCTTGCGAGAGACATCTTCATTTATCCCTGGAATACTCAAACATCCTTCATTGAACATCCAAGGAGTTCCTTCTTCACTGATAATTTTTGCATTAATAAATGGACGTTTAAAATTCTTTAGATATTCTTTTTCCTCCCTCGTTAAGTCCTCATTCTCAGAGAATCCTATAGTATCTACAACAAAAAGTCGGATGGGTAGCCCCACTTGAGGTGCTGCAAGCCCCACTCCATGACTTTTGTACATAGTCTGAAACATATCCTCAATAAGCTTAGAAAGTTCAGGATAATCCGCCGTAATAGGCTCACATACCTTTCTTAGTACAGGGTCTCCATAAGCTATAATAGGTAATATCATGGTTTTTGTTTTTAAAGCGCAAAGATAAAAATTTTATTTGAATTAGCTATGCTTTTCAGTAAATCATTGCCAAAACTCATCTGCATAGGATTCTATTTCAGTATGATGCTCCTTTGTAAGTTTCCCTCCTATTTCTGAAAGTACCTTATCAGAAAGATTTTTTTCTATATAAGGGAAAAGAATACGTTCCTCATAACGAATATGTTGCGTAAGAAGATCTATATATTTTTCTATCAAATATATCCCTCCTATCTTTTGAATTTGTTCTATAAGTATTCTAATTTGTTTGTGCTCCTCTATGGCTTTTCCTATCAATTCATCAGAAAGATATGAAAATAGATATTGTTCTTCTTCTTCAAAATGAGCTTTCTGATTATTCTCCCAATAAAAAGTAATATATTTTACTATACGATCAAGAGTTACTTTTCTCCTTATTCCTTGCTTTATTTTCCATATATGAAGCAATCCAAAATGATGATCTTTAGAAAGAAATACTATATTTTCATTCCTTCTCATTCATTACATTCATTTGTAGAAAAAAAGCTGCCCTTGATGTGGGGCAGCTCAAATTAATTTAATTAAACTCTAACTATTTTATTTAGGGTCTACCTTTCCTTTGATTCTAAGAGCAATGTTAGGGGTATCTGTAGCATTAGAAGTAACCATAATAGTTTTAGCAATTGCTCCTACACGGTTAGTATCATACTTTACCTCAATCTTTCCAGTTGCTCCTGGAGCGATGGGATCTTTTGGCCAAGAGGGGACTGTACAACCACAACTTGAACTAGCTCCTGAGATTACAAGAGGCGCCTTACCTGTATTCTTGAACTCAAATACACGCAAGCCATCTGCTCCTTGCTTTATTGTTCCGTAGTCAATTTCTTCAGTAACAAATTTAATCTCAGCTTTGTTTTGTGCTTGTGCAACAAATCCAAATGTTACAGCAAGAAGAAAAAATAAAACTTTTTTCATTTTTTTAATAATTTAATTATAATTTACTATTTAGTTTTTTCGTTCTAACTCGCGGCAAAATTACAATATTTTTTTAAAAAGCAATAATAATATAATATTTTTTTTTAATTTTGTCCCTTGAATCAGATGACGATATTTTCTTACTAACAAATACCATGCCAAAGATGGAAATTACAACAAAATATTCACCAGAGGACTTTGAAAATAAATGGTATACTTACTGGATTGAACACGATTTTTTCAGTTCAACTCCCGATGAAAGAATACCTTACACCATAGTTATACCTCCTCCCAATGTAACTGGTATTTTACACATGGGGCACATGCTTAACAATACTATCCAAGATGTACTTATCCGTAGAGCTCGCCTTAAAGGATTCAATGCTTGTTGGGTACCCGGTACTGACCATGCCTCTATTGCTACAGAAGCCAAAGTAGTAGCAAAACTAAAAGAACAAGGAATCCTAAAAAGTGATCTCTCACGTGAGGAATTTCTCAAACATGCTTGGGATTGGACTCACCAGTATGGGGGAGTTATCCTTGAGCAACTCAAAAAATTGGGATGTTCTTGTGATTGGGAAAGAACCAAATTCACTATGGATGACAATCTATGTAAATCCGTTATCAAAGTATTTGTAGATTTATACAACAAAGGTTATATTTACCGAGGTTATCGCATGGTCAATTGGGATCCTGATGCAAAAACAACTCTCTCTGATGAGGAAGTTATTTATAAAGAACAAAAAGGGAAATTATTCTATCTTATATACAAAGTAGAAGGCTCTGATGAATACCTTACTGTAGCCACTACACGCCCTGAAACCATCTTCGGAGATGTAGCAGTATGTGTAAATCCTAATGATGAGCGTTACAAACATTTACATGGAAAAAAAGTTATTGTTCCTGTAGTAAATCGTGCCGTCCCTATTATTCAAGATGATTATGTAGATATTGAATTCGGAACAGGAGCCTTAAAAATTACCCCTGCTCATGATATTAATGACTACGAAATAGGCATTAAATATCAGTTACCTATTTTAGATACCTTTACAGATGAAGGGAAGCTTAATGAACAAGGAAAACATTACAAAGGCAAAGACCGTTTCATTGTACGTAAAGAAATTGTTAAGGAATTAGGAGAGAAGGGGTTACTTGCTAAAACAGAAGACTATATAAATAACATAGGAACTTCTGAACGTACGGGAGCAGTGGTAGAGCAACGTCCTTTAGATCAATGGTTCTTAAAGATGGAAGAATTGGTAAAACCTGCTCTTAAAGCGGTTTCAGAAACTGAAGAAATTAAACTCTATCCAAAAAGATTTGATAATACTTATCGCCACTGGTTAGAAAATGTACATGATTGGAATATCTCTCGCCAACTGTGGTGGGGACAACAAATACCAGCCTACTATTATGGGGAAAACAAAGAGTTTGTAGTAGCCGAGACTAAAGAAAAAGCTCTTGAACTGGCGAGGAAGAAATCCCATAATCCTAATTTAACTTTAGGTGATTTACATCAGGACGAAGATTCTTTGGATACATGGTTCTCTTCTTGGCTTTGGCCTATAAGCGTCTTTAATGGTATTCTAGAGCCTAATAACAAAGAATTCAAATATTATTACCCTACACAAGATTTAGTTACAGCTCCTGATATTCTTTTCTTTTGGGTGGCGAGAATGATTATTGCAGGCTATGAATTTGCAGGTAAGAAACCATTCTCTAATGTTTACTTAACAGGAATTGTCAGAGATAAACTTCGTAGGAAGATGTCCAAATCCTTAGGTAATTCTCCTGATGCTCTAAAACTTATCAAGGATTTCGGGGCGGACGGAGTACGTGTTGGCTTACTCTTATCCTCTTCTGCAGGAAATGATCTGCTCTTTGATGAAGCCCTTTGTCAACAAGGTAGTGGTTTTGCTAATAAAATATGGAATGCTTTCCGTCTTATCAAAGGATGGCAAACGGCTAATATTCCCCAACCTGATTATGCTAAAAAATCCATCGAATGGTTTAAGAGCAAATTCCAAAAGGTACTTAATGAAACTGAAGATGATTTCAACAAATACCGTATCTCTGATGCCTTAATGAAGGTTTATAAACTTGTTTGGGATGATTTCTGTTCTTGGCTCTTGGAAATAGTAAAGCCCACTTTTGGAAGCCCTATTGATATACAAACACTTAAGGAAGTTATTACTTTGTTTGAAAATAACTTAAAGCTATTACATCCCTTTATGCCCTTCATCACTGAGGAAATTTGGCAACAAATCTCTTCAAGAACTCCTGAAGAAGCACTTATTATAGCCAAGTATCCTAAAGAAGAGATCTTTAATGAAACTATCTTAGAACAATTTGAATTTGCTAAAGAGATTATCTCAGGTATTCGTACCATCCGTAAAGAAAAAAATATTGCTTTCAAAGAAACAATTTCTCTTTCTGTAATTAATAATGAACACTTTGGAACTGAATGGGATAGTACTATAACAAAATTAGGTAATATTTCTTCAATTAATTATATAGAAACAGCTATTGAAGGAGCCATTTCTTTTCGAGTAAAAGCTAATGAATATTTTGTTCCTATTTTAGACAAGATAAATGTAGAAGAAGAAATCAAGAAGTTAGAGCAGGAACTTACCCATATAGAAGGTTTCTTAAAATCAGTACGTTCCAAACTCTCTAATGAAAAATTTGTTACCTCAGCTCCTACCCAAGTAGTAGAGAATGAGCGGAAAAAAGAAACAGATGCTTTAGCTAAAATAGCAATGCTTCAAAAAAGTATAGAAAATCTAAAATAATTAATTTTTAAATATTAACTTTTTTAACAAATAAATATTTCTCATGCTAAATTGTAAATGTCAGACAAAATTCAATGGCACTATTTTTGCCATATAATAAAAGTTATAATTTAGCATATAAAAAAGAAAGGACAACAATACTTATGAATGAAAATTTTTCACCCAGAGTAAAAAATGTAGTTAATACGGGAAAAATTGAAGCTAACCGTATGGGACACAATGTGGTAGGGACTGAGCATTTGTTATTGGGTATCCTTAAAGAAAATGAAGGACGCGCCATTGAAGTGCTTACAGCTTTACATGCGGATTTTGCTGCTTTACAATGTAAAACTGAAAAACTAGCCAATTCTATAAATCCTTTTTCAACGGCTCCTTCTGCCTCAATAGAACAAAGTATTCCCCTTACGCAACAAGCAGATAGAGCCTTAAAGGCTACTGTTTTGGAACAGAAGAGTTTTCGTAATAGCCAAATCAATACAGCGCATCTATTATTATGCATATTAAGAAATGATAATGATCCAACTACCAAACTCCTAAATCAAGAAAGGATTAATTATGATAATGTGAGGCAACAATTCGAGATCATCAATAATGAGAAGAAACAAGATGAAAAGGCTTTTTCCGATTCTTATACCTATGATGATGACGATGATGATGCAAAACCTGACTTTTTGTCAGCTTCTACTACTCAAAAGAATGTACCTGCTCGGAAAACAAATACCCCCGTACTGGATAATTTTGGGAAAGATTTAACTTATATGGCGCAACAAGGAAAATTAGATCCTGTAGTAGGTCGTTTTAAGGAAATTGAGCGAGTCTCCCAAATCCTAAGTCGTAGAAAGAAAAATAATCCTTTATTAATCGGTGAGCCTGGAGTAGGAAAAAGTGCAGTGACTGAGGGACTTGCTATGCGTATTATAGAGAGGAAAGTATCCCGTGCTTTGTTCAATAAGCGAGTAGTAACCCTTGATTTAGGTTCTTTAGTTGCAGGAACTAAATATCGTGGTCAGTTTGAAGAACGTATGAAAGCCATCATGAATGAATTAGAACAAAATAAAGACGTTATTTTATTCATTGATGAGATACATACCCTTGTAGGTGCAGGCAGTGCTTCAGGTAGTTTAGATGCTTCCAATATGTTCAAGCCTGCTTTAGCACGTGGAGAAATACAGTGCATTGGAGCTACTACCTTGAATGAATACCGAGAGTCTATAGAGAAAGATGGAGCTCTAGAACGCCGTTTCCAAAAGGTAATTATCGAGCCTACAAATTATGAGGAAACCATAGAAATCCTCAACAATGTAAAAGGAAAATATGAAGACCATCACCACGTAAAATATACTCCTGAGGCTATTGAGGCTTGTGTGAAACTTACTTCTCGATACATTACAGATCGCTTTTTACCCGATAAAGCCCTAGATGCAATGGATGAGGCAGGAGCTCGTGTATATATCTCTCAAATAAAAGTCTCTAAAAAAATAGAAAACTTAGAGGAAGAGATTGCAAAAATGCAACAACTTAAGAACGAGGCTGTCAGTGGAGCTCGCTATGAAGAGGCAGCTCGTTACCGAGATACAGAGCGCAATCTTAATAAACAATTAGAACAGGAAAAAGAACTTTGGGAGAAAGAATCCTTGCAGAATCGAAGTGAAGTAGGCTTTGAAGATATAGCTCAAGTAGTCTCTATGATGAGTGGGGTTCCTATTACCCGTATGGAACAGTCTGAAATGAAGAAACTCTCTTCGCTAGAAAAACTTATTACTGAAAAAGTAATTGGACAAGAAGAAGCTATCTCTAAGATTGTAAAAGCTATCAAACGTAATCGTACAGGACTTAAAGATCCTAACCGTCCTATAGGTTCCTTTATTTTCATAGGACAAACAGGAGTAGGAAAAACTCAGTTAGCTAAGATATTAGCTCGTGAATTATTTGATTCAGAAGAATCTCTTATCCGCTTGGATATGAGCGAATATATGGAAAAATTCACTACTTCTCGCCTTATCGGGGCACCTCCTGGATACGTAGGACATGAAGAAGGAGGCCAACTCACTGAACGAGTGCGACGTAAACCTTATGCTGTTATTCTTTTAGATGAAATAGAAAAAGCTCACCCTGATGTTTTCAATATGTTATTACAAGTATTGGATGATGGCTTCCTTACTGATAGCCTTGGTAGAAAGGTAGATTTCCGTAATACTATCATTATTATGACCTCCAATCTTGGAGCTAGACAAGTGAAAGAGTTTGGACAGGGTGTGGGATTTTCTACCACTGCCAAAATTTCCCAGGCTGATGAGTATGAACGTTCTGTTGTGGAAAATGCACTTAAAAAAGTATTTGCTCCTGAGTTTCTCAATCGTATAGATGATGTAATTATGTTCAATACTCTTAACAAGAAAAATATAAAGGATATTGTAGAGGTAGAACTTCAGAAATTATTAGAACGCATGAAAGGGTTGGGTTATTCTCTGCGTATTACTGATAAGGCTAAAGATTTTATTGCTGAGAAAGGATATGATAAACAATTTGGAGCACGCCCGCTCAAGCGTACTATCCAACACTATGTAGAAGATGAAATTGCTGAAAAAATAGTATTATCAGAAGTACGACGGGGGGACACTATCTCTGTTGATTATACTGATAATGAAGAAAAACTTACTTTTTTGGTAAGTAATATAAAAAATATTTCCGTAAATAATGAATAATAGTAGTAGAAAAGGAGTGCAATATAAAGCAGGTTCACTCCTTTTCTTTATTTTTATTTATCAGATAAGCTCTAAATATCCTCAATTCCTCCCAAGAATAACTATCCCCCACTTGTTCTTTCAAAGAGGTAAGTGTTTCCTCTCTTGATATTATTGGAAATATTTCCTCCAACTGACTTAATTTATCAATAGGGAGTAATTCTGTAACTGCAATTTTTCCCTCTTCTACAAATTTCACTAAATGCCCATAAACAGTCTTCTGACTAAGTTTTCTCTTATTAGCTATCTCAAGAGGAGACATTTTTTGCTGCCATAGAAGAAAAGTCTGTTCATAAGTAGAAATTTTTTCTTTCTTCTTTTCTTTGGTTATATTAAGTCCTCCTATAGAAATTTTTCCACTTAGAGAGTCCTCTTTCCATTTTTCAAATACACGACTTAGAAGATATTCTTTATAGGATTTTGCTTTTTCAAAATTTTCCTTTCTATCTTCTATATTCTGATGATTATCTAATAAGGATTCAAGAATAATTTTAGTTTTAAGTAACCTAACAATAGCCTCTATAATCATTTCCTCTAAAAGTGTAAGTTCTTCTACAAAAGTTTTTCCTTGCTTTTTTCCATTTATCTGAAAATGAGTATAGAATGTATCAAAAGCTATTCTCTCCAAGAGTGGAAAGAAATAATCAAATGCTTTGTGAAATCTTTCTAAAAGAAAATGAATATCATAATGGGGTGTTGTAAGAATACCTTTGAGTTGGTTTACAAATTTCTCTGAATTCAATACAATGGTATCACAAGCTTTACTCTGTTCTATAGCCCAACTATAAAATTGACTTTTAATACTTTGAGTATTTTCTATCTTATAAGAATTAACATGTACTTTCCATTGAACAGCCAAGTCAAGCCAAGAGAATGTCTGTACTATTTCTTCCTCTAAAAAATCCTTTCTATTTGAGGAAAGTAATCCTTCCAATGACTCTGGTAATACTTTCTGAGAGGCATAATCAATAATATCTGAAGAGACATGAAGCTCTTTATCCTTAAAAGAAGATAATAATACAAGCCCATCAAGAGTCCGTAGGCGGGAAAGAGCAACATAAGCCTGCCCTGATGCAAAAATATCTTCTAAATCAATTACAGCTTTATCAAAAGTAAGTCCTTGACTCTTATGTATTGTAATCGCCCATGCTAATCTCAGAGGATATTGAGTAAAAGTTCCTAATACTTCTTGAGTAATCTCTTCTGAATTTGTCTTGTTCTTGTAACGAATATGCTCCCATATATACTTACCTACTTCAATAATGGTATCCTCGTCTGCTAATTTTACATGAATTTCTTCCTGTGATAGAAATACTACCTCTCCTATTTTTCCATTGTAATAACGTCTAGGAATATCCAAATCATTCTTTACAAACATAACTTGTGCTCCTACTTTAAGAGTCAATTGCATATCTAAAGGATAAAGATAATCAGGGAATTCACCTTTCACCTCTGCATAATAATGGAATTCTTTTTTATTAATTTCCTCAAATGCTTCACTATTAAACTGATCAGCTTTATAGTTATGAGTTGTAAGTATAATATATCCTTCTTTTTTAGGGGGGATAAATAAAGGTTTTAGGTAAGTCTGCAATATTTGTTTGTCTTGCAGAGTTATTTCATTATTACGTAAGCGATTCAATATACTTACAAAATGTTCATCTGTTTGCCTATATACTTTTTCCAATTCTAAATACAGAGGGGGATTCTCTTCAATAACCTTTGAATGAAAGAAAGCAATTCCCTTATAATAATGTTGCAAAATTTGCCATTCTTGAGGTTTTACCACTGGAGGAAGTTGTAATAAATCTCCAATAAAAATCACTTGTACTCCCCCGAAAGGACGGGGAGATTTTCGCACAGACTTCAGTACAACATTAATCATATCCAAAGTATCTGCACGAAGCATACTTACTTCATCAATAATAAGAAGTTCCAATTTCTTAAGCATTTTTCTCTTATAGGCATTCATTTTTTGTTGCTTTATAAGAGTTTTAGGAATAACTACATTTATATTCTCAGATAGAGGATAATTCTCAATAGAAAAAGGAATAAAAGTGGCCAACGGAAGTTGAAAAAGTGAATGCAGAGTAACTCCTTTCGCATTAAGAGCTGCAATTCCCGTAGGTGCTGCTACTATCACATTTTTATAGGTAGTAGTAACAATATGCTGCAATAAGGTAGTCTTTCCTGTACCCGCCTTACCCGTTAAGAAAATTGAACGATGAGTTTGATTAACAAAGTTAAGTACATACTGTGCTATATCCATTTTATAAAAAATCTTTACCCTCTGATTTTAAATAGCACAAAGATACAATTTTTAAATGTTTCATCAAACATTTCTCTTTCAAAATTGGATAAAAGTTATACTATTCAAAAGTTACATATTATCTTCCCATTTTATTGCTAACAGATTCAAAATGTAATTATCCTTTCTCAAATCTTATAACTTAAATGGTCAAATCTACATCTAAGAGGAAATTTCCAAAGTATTGTTAAGAAATAATAGCTTAATTATAATTAATCCAGATTGATGTATCTCCTGCTTTTCTATCAAAATAAGCATCAATTATTCCCCATGAGAACTTTCTCCTTTCCCCTATATGAAAAGTGAGCCATTGTTTATAATATTTTTCCTTTTGTAATTCATTTTCCTCACTCCAGTTTTCCCATGTAGAAGTAGTATTATCTTGCATAGAAAAACCTATCATTCTTATCATCTCTCCTTCAAAACAGATGTAAAGATAAAATTTTTTATACTCAAAGAGAATATCATCAAAATATATCCAATTAAATCCTGTTTCTACCTCCCATATCCTATGAGTAGGAAATAATTTACGAAGTTCTGAGAAGGTTGTACTTTTAGAAATAGTGATTTCTCTCAAAAGAAAAAGATCACCATTTTCAATATTTAAAAGAGAACTTTTTTGTTTCATAGTGAGTCCTTATTTAATTAATGACAAAGGTACTTCTTTTTTATTACCTTCAAATATTTTTAATAAACTATAATAGAGAATTAAAAAAATAGATGTATTTTTGCCCCAACTTTTATAATATGAGAAGTTAACACCCTATGGAATCTATCATTCAAGGAACTACAATATTAATAGACAAACCTTTGCACTGGAGTTCTTTTCAAGCAGTCAATAAGCTCAAATGGGCAATTATGAAAAGATATCACTTGAAAAAGTTTAAGATAGGTCATGCTGGTACCCTAGATCCTTTAGCAACAGGATTGCTCATTCTTTGCACTGGGAAGCATACCAAACAGATTCCTTTTATTCAAGATGCTCCAAAAACTTACACAGGAACTATCACTCTTGGAGCAACTACCCCTTCTTATGATTTGGAAACCAAAATTAATGCTACATTTCCTACCACTCACATTACTCCTGAATTGATAGAAGAAATCCGACTGCAATTTATAGGTGAACTAACCCAAGCTCCTCCTCTATTTTCTGCGATTAAGAAAGAAGGGAAACGCTTATATGAATTGGCAAGGAAAGGAGAGATTACTGAAATATCCCCAAGAAATATTACTATACATTCATTAAATCTAGTTCCATACACAGAAAAAGAACTTTCTTTTGAGGTACATTGTAGTAAAGGAACATATATTCGCTCTTTAGCTCATGATATAGGAAAAGCTCTCGGTAGCGGAGCTTACCTTTCCTCATTGAGACGTACACATATAGGAGTGCATTCTGTAGAGAATGCTCTTTCCCCAGACACTTTCGTACAACTATTTATTAATACTGAAAATGAAATTAATACAACTATTTAAACGAGAATTCCAATCTATAGGCATGTCACGCCAAGAAGGTGCTTTTGTAATTACTCTTTTTATAATGCTTTGTATTGTAGTCTCCTTTATCATTATTAGAGTCAATAACAAACCTGAAGAAATTTGGCTTGAAGTACCACCTACTGAAGAAATTACTAAACTTTTAGAAGAACAGGACAAACTCTTGAATGAAACTCAAACAGAACAGAATCAAGACAACGCTCCTATAACCACTCATGCTTATAACCAAGCCGACGCTAGTATAAAACATGTAGAGGACTTAAAAACATTGGATGAACTTCTCGCTGAACAACAATCTCAAGAAGAAAATAGCAATGAAGAAGGAACTACTGACCCTGACGAAGGCGAAGGTATAGAAACTCCTAAAACAGACCCCTATAAAGTGAAAGATGGTATGTCATTTAAAGAATTAGAAAAATATAAACAACAACCTAAGGATGAGAAAAAAGCCAATAAACGAACTTTAATTTCCTATTCTTTGATAGGAAGAAATGCTATTTCAGAACTGCCTAATCCTATTTATACCTGTGAACAATCTGGTAAAGTAGTCATTAATATTACTGTAGATAGTCAAGGCTACGTAACAGAAGCAGCTTATAACAAAGCAGCTTCCACCACTTCCAATGGATGCCTTATTGATAATGCTATCTATTATGCACGTAAAGCTCGTTTTAACAAAGATAGTAAAATTAAACAAATAGGAACTATTACTTACCAATTTCAATGATACGAACAGCAACCCTTCATGATGCTCCTTATGTAGCCCCCTTAATGTTTCAAGCAATGCCTGAAGTTGCTTTTAAACTTATCGGACAGGAAAACAAACAAGAGGCTATTCATTTTTTAGAAAATCTCTTTATTAAAGAAAATAATCAATATTCCTATAAGAATACATTAGTATATGAAAAAAACAGCCATATCTTAGGCTCTTTGGTCTATTACAATGGCGCTTATATTGAATCTTTATCCCAATCTGTTTTTGATTTTGTAAAGCAACAATATGGTCTTACCATTTCTCTGGAGAAAGAAACCCAAGCAGGAGAATATTATATAGATACACTAAGTGTTTCTCCCATAGCACAAGGGAAAGGTATTGGCTCCTCATTATTACTCCATCTGAAAGAACTTCTCAAGGGGGAAACTATAGGATTATTAGTTTCTATGGGAAATCCTTTGGCAGAGAAATTATACTTGCGTATGGGATTTGTTTATGCTGATATGAAAATGTTAGGAGGAAATCCTTATAAGCACTTGATATACAACTAATTGTATTTATTGTAAAAATATCTTTTCCCACTAGAATTATACAATTATTAATCTATTTAACACATTAAAGTAAATATTAACAACCAATTAATCATTAATCATTAAAATATTAATGATTATTTTTAGTATCTTTGCAGGAGATTACTTCAAAAGTTTAATTTTATGAATATAAAAGATTTACAAGAGAAAGTAGAAAATGCGTGGGAAAACCATAGACTTCTTTCTGATGAAGCAACTATGACGGCTATTGATACTGTAATAGATATCCTTGATAGAGGAGAACTTCGTGTAGCTACTCCTACTGATAATGGTTGGCAGGTACATGAATGGATAAAAAAAGCAGTTGTTCTTTACTTTCCCTTCCGTAAGATGGCAACAAAGGAGGTAGGTATCTTTGAATACTATGATAAAATTCCTTTAAAACATAATTATTCAGATAAGGGAGTACGTGTAGTTCCTCCAGCTACTGCACGCCGTGGTGCGTATCTTGCTCCTGGAGTAGTACTTATGCCTTCTTATGTAAATATTGGTGCTTATGTAGATAGCGGTACAATGATAGATACATGGGCTACTGTGGGAAGTTGTGCTCAAATTGGTAAGAATGTACATGTTAGCGGAGGGGTAGGTATTGGTGGTGTTCTGGAACCTCTACAGGCAGCTCCTGTTATTATAGAAGATGGTGCTTTTATTGGTTCTCGATGTATTATAGTAGAGGGTATCCGTATAGAAAAAGGAGCTGTCTTAGGAGCTAATGTCGTGCTTACTTCCTCTACCAAAATCATTGACGTAACAGGTGAAAAACCTATAGAACTCAAAGGGTATATTCCTGAACGTTCTGTGGTTATACCTGGTAGCTATACTAAAAAATTTCCTGCTGGAGAGTATCAAGTACCTTGCACTCTTATTATTGGGAAAAGAAAAGCTTCCACTGACCTAAAAACATCTTTAAATGATGCATTAAGGGACTTTAATGTTTCGGTATAAAATAACTGATATAATTTTCTACAATAAAGAGGCTTACCCTTTTTCAGGCAGCCTCTTTTTTATTTTATGTTCTTTACAAGGACAAATGAGAGTGAACCACCTCACATACTCTGCTCTGTGGGCTTAGTCCTCACTTTCTATTTTTCATTTTTCATTTAAATGTTTCCATCGCCTCATAGAAGTCCTGCTCATCTATACCGAGATTTTGACATAACCACTTAGCTCCGGATAGGTAATTCATCACCGCATCTCCTGAGACCATAAGAGGCATCTCTCCCTCAGGCGTAAGGAGATAAATCATTCCTCCACTTTGTTGGTGTGGCGCTGTTCCATAAGGCATTAGGCGCAATTGGTTTTCTGTATTTTTAGCAAGTACTGATAGGGCGATATCTTCCTCATTGTACAGAAGGATTCCCCCTTTGGTAAGGGTATTTACAAAGTCAGCATACTGTTTTTCCTTTTCTTTATCTATATGACTTATCAGTGCCAAGGTAGGACGATAAAGCTGAAATATAGGTACTTGTTCTATCTGTGTAAGAGTATCATTGCCCTCAATAAGTACAAATTCCGCTTCCAAAGAATACCTACAACTGGAAGCACCTTCTCTGGATGATTCTAAGAAATAATCTATCTTTCTTGAAAAGTAATCCATAGTATGCAATACCATGTCCGCTATAGTTCTTCTTCCTTGAGTACCAGAGATAACTACTCTGGTTTTCATCTTATGAAGTTCATAGAGAAAAGCTCCATAAGAATAGATAGGCAGCTGAAGTTCTTTAGCTTTTTGCCATTGTGGATGCGTGGTTGGTATTCCTTCTTCTACTACTACTGCTTCTATATTTGGAGTAAGTTCTACCAATGAAGAGCTTGTAGAAACCTCATGTAACGGAGAGAGTGCTGCTATAAGGGATTGCAAGGAAGGTTCTCCCTCTGTAATAAAGTGTATTTTCATTGCTGTTGTTTAGGAGTATAAATATACGAAAAATCTTTTTTCTAATTTATTCATTCATTGTCATCAAGAACTCATTATTATTAAGAGTTCTTTTAATACGATCTTGAATAAACTCCATTGCCTCCACCACATTCATCTCAGAAAGGTATTTACGGACAATCCACATACGCTGAAGAGTTTGTTCATCCTGTAACAGATCATCACGGCGAGTGGAAGAATCTATTAGGTCAATGGCTGGGAATATCCTCTTATTAGCTATGCGTCTATCCAACTGCAATTCCATATTTCCTGTACCCTTAAATTCTTCAAAAATAACATCATCCATTTTTGAACCAGTATCAGTAAGGGCAGTAGCAATAATAGAAAGGGAACCTCCTTTTTCAATATTTCTTGCTGCACCAAAAAATCGTTTAGGACGATGTAGTGCATTAGCATCAAGACCTCCGGTTAGCACCTTTCCAGAAGAAGGCTGTACTGTATTATAAGCACGTGCTAATCGGGTAATAGAATCTAAGAGAATGACTACATCATGTCCACATTCTACCAAACGTTTTGCCTTTTCTAATACAATATTCGCTATCTTTACATGTTCTGTAGCCTCTTTATCAAAAGTAGAAGAGATAATTTCTCCCCTTACACTTCTTTGCATATCAGTAACTTCCTCTGGACGTTCATCTATGAGTAATACCATTAGATAAACCTCTGGGTGGTTATCCGAGATAGCATTGGCAATATCCTTAAGTAAAGTAGTTTTACCTGTTTTAGGTTGAGCTACAATCATTCCTCGTTGCCCCTTTCCTATAGGTGCAAAAAGGTCAATAATACGAGTAGAAACAGAACTTCTTCTTCCTGACAAACAGAATTTTTCATTTGGGAATATAGGAGTTAAGTTATCAAAAGAAACTCTATCTCTTACCGATTGAGGATCACAACCATTTATCTTTAATACCTTTATCAGAGGATAATATTTCTCTCCTTCTTTAGGAGGGCGAACAGAACCTAATACAGTATCCCCTGTACGAAGTCCAAAAAGACGGATTTGGGAGGGCGAAACATAAATATCATCTGGAGAAGCTAAATAATTAAAATCAGAAGATCGCAAGAAACCGTAACCATCTGAAATTAGCTCAAATACTCCCTCACATTCCACTATACCATCAAATTCAAAATCAGGAGAACGGTATCTATTCTTCTTTTCTTTATCAAAGTTCTCAAGATTATTAGTATTTTTTGGGGAATTATTTAGGGAATTATTTGTTAATGATTGATTTTGATTAGATTGAGTGTTTTGTTGATTATTTGAAGAATTAGGTTCTATTTGTTTATTTATATTCTTAGAAGTTAAACTTTCCTGTGGTTGATATTTTATTGGTAAAGATATCTCCTTTTTAGAGATCTCTCCCTTCTTTTTGTCTTGTTTTTGAAAATTATTATCTAATTTCTTTTCTTTATTATTTGCTTTTTCATTTTTTTCTTTAGCCTCTATCTGCTTTTTAGGCTGAGAAATAGACTCTTTAGAATTAGAGGGACTATTCTCTATTATTTCTGATCTTTTTCCTTTATCTTGTAGACTCTTAGAGGCATTTTCTATATTCATAGGAGCCTTTTCTCCCTTAGTCAAAGTTTCTTTTCGTTGGACTCTTACTTTTTCTTTTTGCTTTTTAGCATTTTTCACTAATGAAGGTAGAGACTGCTCCGCATTATCTTTATCAGATGATGATTTCTTCTGAGTTATAAGAGAAGGATTTTCTGCTTGAAAATCAATAATACGATAGATAAGTTCTTCTTTTTTAAGTGTTTTGAACTTTTTCATTCCTAAAGACTGTGCAATTTCTTGCAAATCAAGGAGCTTTTTCTCCTTTAAATCGGAAATTTCAAACATTGTAAATGTAGTAAGTTAATAATTCAGTTATTCAATCTTGAGAAAGTCAATATAATATTACTAAGAGAAGATAGATTGCTTCTCTTTATGAAAAAACATAAATACTGGAGGGGAGCATTAATCAGGCAGATTCAATGCTAAAACACACTCTCTTAAAAGATTTGTTTCGCGAGTGCAAAGATACACAAATTTTTGAGAAAAAACTTCTTTAGAAAGATTTTTTTTTCTTATATTTGCATTTTATAACTCAATGTAATGATACAACGCATTCAAACGGTTTATCTACTGATTGTTAGTATTTTAGGAGGTACTTTTGTGTTTTTCAATATAGATGATTGGGGCATATCCTCTCTATTAATAAGTACCTTATTACTTGCTTTAATCAGTATTTTCTCTTATAAGAATAGAAAAAGACAATTTGTTTTAAACAGAATCAACATTTTGTGTAACCTTATTTTACTAAGTGTATTTTCGTGGAAGGAGCTACATTCATCTGGAGAAAATTTACTTTCTGAGAAAGGTGTTCAGCTCATAGTTCCATTCATTTCTATCGTATTTCTATTTTTGGCAAATCGAGCCATTCACAGGGACGAAGAATTGGTAAAATCAGCAGACCGCCTACGATAATACCGAGTAACTTTTGTGTGTAAAATCCTACCTTTTATCTTCTTTAAAGGTAGGATTTTTTATATTATACTTAGGTTATAAAATCCAAAAAAGAGGTTATCATTGGAAACCTTAGATAACCTCTTTAAAAGAATATACTTAAGAAATTATAGACTTATATAAGAAGCCTTTTTAAATTTCTTAAGTAAGAATTTTGGAGTTGCTTTTTGGTTCACTAGGATTGCTATTGTTTTATAACGAACATAATCCTTACTTGCATAAAGATAACCTTTGTTATCATTTTCTGTACCCCAAGAGTTTTTCACAATGTAGTACTCCTTTCCTGTCTGATCTTTAGCAAGACCTACAATGTGCATAGAATGATCATCAAGAGTTTCATAATTATCAAAGGCTTTTTGACGTAACTGAGGAGTTATCACTTTTTCTTTCCAATAAGTATGATAATAATTTTCTTGTTCTGCAGGAGTTAAGCTTTCAAAATCCTTTTCAGGAATAATAGCAAGTCCATTCTGCCAACTGAAGAATTTTTCTGATACATCGGCTTCCCACCCTACTGTGTATCCTTTGCTTAAAGCATAATCAATAGTAGTAATAAAGTCCTCCATATTAACATTGAATGCATAATCAAAACTCCAGTTATCAGGTACAGCCATAATTGTATTCTGATATTTTGGCTTATCTTCAACTGAAATCATCTCAATGTATTTTTCATCTTCCAATCCCACAACCTCTTTAGCAAAGGTTTGTGGTGTATACATCTTTCCATTATACATAAATGTTTTAGGGACAGCTCCTAAATAGGAATCCATCTTCTTTTCAAAGACTTCCTTCCAATTATCAGGAAGTTGTTTCATCTTAACTAACTCTTTCAAATAAGGTTCTAAGTTTTTTTGCATCTTATCAAAGTTATTGTAAGTAGCTCCATTAATAAGCCCTGAATAGGCAGATTGTGGAACTGCTCCATACTTGTGATAACTATTGATTACATCATGAGGTTCTCCTCCATCTCCCCAATTTACGGCTCCATGCATACGCACATAATTAATTGCTTTATCCAAATAAATCTTACGTGCCGTATAGATTTCCGCTAAATCAATAGGCTGTTTCTTCTTTTTTAGGGACTCTGATTCTAAAAATGAAGAACCTGCATAGCTCCAACAAGTACCACTCCAACCTTGATTTTTCACTTCCGTAGCATCTAAAGCTAAAATAGGAGTAATTTGGTAATACTTTTGTATATCCTTTCCTTTATTATTAGCCAATGCATTAATAAGGTTTTCTTGTGCAAAGACTTGTCCTACATTTATCAAAAGTAGAACTGAAACTATTTTTCTTATCATTATTAATGGTTTTAGAAATATTTATCCGTTTTTTATATTATAATTCTCGTAATAAAAATTCTATTAAGGGGAATAAATTATCTAAAATAATTCATATAATGCAAAACTGAACTTCTAGCTTACAAAAGATGCTTTTTTAAACTTTTTAAGCAAGGACTTAGGAGTTCCTTTCTGATTCACTAAGATTGCCATTGTTTTATAACGAACATAATTTTTAGATACATAAAGATATCCCTTATTATCATTACTTGTTCCCCAAGAATTTTTTACAATATAATACTCTCTACCTTTTTGATCTTTAGCGAGCCCTACAATTTGCATAGCGTGGTCATCAGTATTTTCATAATTGTCAAAGGCTTTTTGTCTCATTGCAGGAGTGATTTCCTTTTCATTCCAATAAGTATGGAAATATTCTTTTTGCTCTGCTTCACTTAGGTCTTTGTAATCTTTTTCAGGAACAAGTGCAAGCCCATTACGCCAACTAAAAGATTTTTCAGAAACATCTGCTGCCCACCCTACTGTGTATCCTTTGCTTAAAGCATAATCAATAGTAGTAATAAAGTCCTCCATATTAACATTGAATGCATAATCAAAACTCCAGTTATCAGGTACTGCCATAAATACATTTTGGTATTTAGGTTTATTTTCTACTGAGAGCATTTCTATATATTTTTCATCCTCCAATCCAACAACTTCCTTAGCGAATGTTTCTGGAGTATACATTTTTCCATTATACATAAATGTCTTAGGAACAGCTCCTATATAGGAATCCATTTTTTGTTCAAAAACTTCCTTCCAATTTGCTGGAACTTTTTCACTTGTTACTATTTCTTTTAGATATGATTCCAAATCCTTTTGCATTTCTTTGAAATCATTTTTAGTAGCTCCATTAATGAGTCCAGAATAAGCAGATTGTGGTACAGCTCCATATTTTCGATAGATATTGATTACATCATGTAATTCTCCTCCATCACCCCATGTAAGAGCTCCATGCATACGCAAATAATTAATTGCTTTTTCTAAATAGGTTTTTCTAGCAGTATAAATTTCAGCTAAATCCACTGGTTGTTTTTTCTTTTTCATCATTTCAGATTCTAAGAAAGAAGAGCCAGCATAGCTCCAACATGTACCACTATGACCTTGGTCTTTTACATCAGTAACCCCTATCGCAAAAACAGGTTTGATTTGGTAGTACTTTTGTACATTTTTCCCTTGATTGTTTGCCAATGCATTAATAAGATTATCCTGTGCAAAGGCTTGTCCTACGCTCATTAGAATGAGCACTGAAAGTATTTTCTTTCTCATAATTAATAATTTAGAATACTATTTATTTGATATTTATGTAATTTTTCCCGTCCGTTCAGAAAAGAGAGTTCCATCAAAAATGAACATTGTACAACCTCCCCTCCTAATCTTTCTATAAGTCTTGTAGCTGCTAAAGCAGTTCCTCCTGTAGCTAATATATCATCATGAATAAGCACTTTTTCCCCTTTCACAAGGGCATCTGTATGAACTTCTAAACGACTATTTCCATACTCAAGATCATAACTTTCACTTATTGTTTGTGCGGGTAATTTGCCTGGTTTCCTAATAGGAATAAACCCCACTCCTAATGCTTGAGCTAATAGAATTCCAAATAAAAAACCCCTACTCTCTATACCCGCTACTTTATCTATTTTTTCATCTTTTATAGGTGCTAAAAGTTGTCGTAATGCCTCCTGAGTTGCCTTTGCATTATCTAATATAGGAGTTATATCCTTAAAGAGCACTCCTTTTTTTGGAAAATCAGGAATATCTCTTACAAAATTTTCTATATATGTTTTATCCATTTATTTTTCTAAAATTTATAGTTTCCCAAAGTAAGAAACATCAAAAAACTTCGTGCAAAGATACGATATTTTTTTGTATAATCATAGCAAATGTACACTTATTTTTTATTGAATAATTCCATCCACAATACGAATAATTCTCTGTGTTTGTGCCGCTATATCTTCCTCATGAGTTACAATAACAATTGTTGTTCCCTTTTGGTTAATTTCTTTAAATATTTGCATGACTTCATTGGTAGTTTTAGAGTCCAACTGTCCTGTAGGTTCATCAGCAAGGAGCAAAGGAGCATCAGCAATAAGAGCACGAGCAATAGCCACTCTTTGTCTTTGCCCTCCTGAGAGTTCATTTGGAAAATGTTTTGCCCAATTAGTAATGCCCAGAGGTTCCAACTTCTCCATAGCTTTCTTCTCACGTTCTTTCTTAGAGACATTTTGATAAAATAATGGGAGCGCTACATTCTCCACTACATTCTTGTAAGAAATAAGGTTAGCCGCTTGGAACACAAAACCAATATTTCGGCTACGATAGGCAGATCGCTCTATACTATTAAGATTTTTCATATCTTTAGAATCAAAGAGATAAGTACCACTATCATAAGTATCCAGTAACCCAATGATATTCATCAAAGTAGATTTTCCAGAACCTGATGCTCCCATGATAGAGACCATTTCTCCTTTCTCTACCTCCAAATTAATCCCCCTCAGCACTTGAAGAGTATCAAACTCAGT
Organism: Capnocytophaga sp. G2; assembly: GCF_035282625.1. Taxonomy (NCBI): domain Bacteria; kingdom Pseudomonadati; phylum Bacteroidota; class Flavobacteriia; order Flavobacteriales; family Flavobacteriaceae; genus Capnocytophaga; species Capnocytophaga sp. G2. Next base: position 53,255 of record NZ_JAYKBU010000008.1, read on the forward strand.
ATGATAGGCCTTTTTAATATCATTGAGCTGAATCATTTTGTATAATTTTATCATTAACAGAAAGCCCCTTAGTTATCTCTGTATATTTCCCATCAGAAATTCCTAATTCAATATACTTCTTCTCTAATTTTTCTCCATTTCTCACCCATACATAAGAAGAATCATTTTTGTATATAATATATTTTTCTTCAATTGCAGGTACATTATTTTTCCTATTGAGAATTATTTCTGCCGTTGCAGAATACCCTGAACGAATCACAGGCATCTGAGCTGTTACGGGAAATTCAGCTTCAAGAGTATATTTCATTATTCCATTCTCTAAAGTCCCTTTTGAAGAAATTTTGGTAATTTTAGCTTGAGTTTTAAGATCTTTATAGGCATTGAAGACTAAAGAAATACTATCACCCAAGTGAATGTTCTCTAAGTATTGTTCTGCTAACTGTGTACGAAATACAAATTGTCCCATTTTAGCTAAAATAGCCACTGTTATTCCTGAATTAAGTGTATTTCTTTCTATAACAGAGGCTCCTTCTTCCAAGGGAAGATCAATCACAGAACCTGAAATACTAGATTTAACAATATTAGAGGTATTTTTGCTTCCCAATACTTTTCCTGTCTTTTGAATAGATAATTGATTCTGAGCTGAAGTCAATTGTTCACGAGCTGAGTTATATTCCTTTCGAGCATTTTCCATAGCCACTTCTGAAATAGTTTGTGCTTGGAAAAGCTTTTCAGAACGCTCATAAGATAGCTTTGTGGCATCAAAGTTAATTTTCGCCATCTTTACATTATTCTCTAATCTTTCAAGTTCTAAGGTGCTAGGTACAAGACTGATAGAAGCCACAGGAGAACCCTCTTGCACCACATCGCCTATTTTTACAAAAATCTTATCTAATACGCCTGAAAGCTGAGATTTTAATTCTATTTCCTTAACAGGATACACATTTCCAGGTATATAAATTTCCTCCTTTATATCCCTATTTTCTATATTTACAGTAGTTTGAGGAGGAAGTACACTAGATTTTTTAAACCAGAAGAAAGCTAAGCCCCCCAATATTAATACTATTGCAAAGATAATAAGTACTTTTCTCTTTTTCATAAGAAGATTTATTTTAAGTTTTACTATTTATTAATCTTATTTTTCTCATTGAATAAATTCAAAGTGCGAACCCAAGTTGTTTTCTTATAAGAAATAAAGACATCTATAACCAAAAGTAAGAAAGCTCCTGCTAATAACCACTGGAACTGATCCTTATAATCTGAAAATACCTGAGACTCGTATTCATTCTTTTCTATATTATTCAATACTTTTTGCAAATTATCTATAACTTGTTGAGTATTACTTCCATCAAAGTATTTTCCATCTCCTTCTTGAGCTATTTCTTCCAGAAGGGCTTGATTAAGTTTTGTAATTACTACTTCTCCATCTTTATCTCTTTTCGGGAAAGTTTGTCCATTCTCTTTAATAGGGATTGTTGTTCCTTGTGTTGTACCTAATCCTATAGTAAAGATTCGAATTCCTTTTTCCTTCACTTCCTGTATCATTTCTGTAGCTCCTTGCTGGTGATCCTCTCCATCAGAAAGAATAATAAGTATTTTAGAGGATTGATTACTATCCTCAAAATAATTAATAGCTGTCTGTATGGCTTCCCCTATAGCTGTACCTTGTGAAGAGAGCATATCAGTATTAATAGCTTCTAAGAATATCTTTGCAGCTGAATAATCCGAGGTTAATGGAAGTTGGGGATAAGCCTGAGCAGCATACGGAATGAAAGCTATCCTATCTCCATGTAGAAGTTCTATAAGTTCAGAAATAATACGCTTTGCTTTTTCTATCCTACTAGGTTTTACATCTTCAGCGAGCATACTCTTGGAGACATCTATAGCAAAAACAATATCCACTCCTTCCCTTTTGACAGTCTCTAACTTAGTTCCTATCTTAGGATTAACAAGACCTATTACTATAAAAATAAATACGAGGGCAAAGAAAGCAAACTTCACCCATGGTTTAAATAACGAACGTTCTGTAGCAAGCCTAGAAAAGGTTATTTTATCAGCAAAATGCCTTACTGCTTTTGCTTTCCAAAACTGAACTCCAAGATATCCAATCCAAAAGACAGGAATAAGTAAAAGTAAATAAAAATATATTTTTTCTTCTAAATGTATCATATAAAACTTCTAAAAACTGTATGCCTCAATCCAAATTCAGTCATCAAAAAAAACATAGCTAAAATAGCCCATAAACGAAACTTTTCTTGATGCTGGTAATATTTTAGTTCTTCTATCTTTGATTTTTCTAATTTATCAATTTCTGTATAAATCTGAGCCAATTTTTTATTATCAGTAGCCCTGAAATATTTTCCTCCTGTGCTCTGAGCTATCTCTCCTAATAATTTTTCATCAATTTCCACAGGTACCATGTCATATTGAAGAGAACCATCTGGATTATAAGCCACCGGAGAAAGAGCTTTCCCATTGGTTCCTATGCCAATAGTATATACTCGGATACCATATTCTTTTGCTAATTCAGCTGCACTAAGAGGATCAATAACTCCCGTGTTATTGACTCCATCTGTCATAAGAATAATAACTTTACTTTTTGTTTTACTATCCTTTAGCCTATTAATAGCTGTTCCCAATCCCATCCCTATGGCTGTTCCATCTTCTATTTCTCCTTGTTTTATATCTTTGAGAGACTGAAGAACAATACTTTTATCTGTAGTTGCAGGAACTTTAGTATAGCTTTCCCCTGAATAAACAACAATTCCTATACGGTCTGACTTTCGCTCCTCTATAAATTGAGAAGCCACCCTCTTAAGAGCTTCTATTCTATTGGGTTTTAAATCCTTTGCAAGCATACTAGAGGACATATCAATAGCCAAAATGATATCAATTCCCTCTGTAGTCTTTGTTTTAGTTATCTCTGAAGAAGATTGAGGACGTGCTAATGCAATAATTAAACAAGATAAAGCTAATAATCTAAGTATAAATAATATAGGTCTTAATCGTATTTTCCAAGTATGAATTGATGTAAGTGCTTGTGAAGAAGATAGAAGCACCGGTGGAATTTCTTTCTTTCTACGGAACCATTGCCAGATTATCAGTAATGGGAAAAATAAAAAAAGCCAAAAGAATTGTGGATTAATAAAGGTAATATCTCTCATTTATCTTTCAAAAATATACTTTCTTTCAAGGGCTCAAAGTTACTAATTATTTTGGAAGTTATCAACAAAAAAGTTATTTTTTTCATGATTATTCTTCAAATTTATAAAGGCTTCTCTTGCCATTCTTTCAAAAAGATATAAAAAACAAAAAGAGGCTACCTTTGTAGGGATAGCCTCTTTAGATTTTGAAACTACTAAAATCTTAATTTACAGCATTAGATAGTTCAGTTCCTGCTTTAAACTTCACTACTTTCTTAGCAGGAATTTTGATAGTTTTTCCTGTTTGAGGATTTCTTCCTTCACGAGCAGCCTTTTCAGCTACTGACCAAGAACCAAATCCCACTAAGGAGATTTTGTCTCCTTTCTTCAATGTTTTTTCCACACATGCCAAGAAAGCTTCTAAAGCTTTTTTTGCATCGGCTTTGGTTAATCCAGCCTCTTCTGCAATAGCGTCGATAAGTTCTGTTTTGTTCATAAAAATAAAATTAAATACTTAAATTGTTAAATACAGTACAAAAGTAGTCTTTTTATTGAGAAAAAAAACACCCTTACATAAAAAATACTTGAAAATGAGAAACTTTATTATTTTGTTAGTATTTATTTTAATTATTTTTGAGAATAATTCTTAACTTCTAAGAGAAAAAATCACTCTCTTCAAAATAGAATCCATTAAGGAATTCTTTACTATTCATCCTCTTCTTAGAGGGGAATTGAAGTTCTTCTATCTGTAAAAAACCTCCTAATACAGCTACTCTAATTTGTCTATTACTTAAATGAATACTTCCTATCGTAAAAGTATGTGTTGCTATTATAGGAGTTGCTGTATATATTTTTATAGCATATTCTTTCCCTTTATGATGCAACACAGTCCAAGCAGTGGGATAAGGAGACATTCCTCGTATGAATCTATCTATAGCTTCTAAAGATATATTCCAACGAATACGAGCTGTATCCTTATGTATTTTAGGGGCTTCCTTAATATTTTCATTAGGTTGTGTGATAGGATTACTTTTCCCTGAAGCAATTAAATCAAGGGTATCTAACACCAAATTTGCACCTACAGACATTAATTTGTCATGTAAGGAGCCCGCAGTCTCTCTCTCTGAAATAGGAATTTCTTTTTGCAGAAGTATTGCACCTGTATCTATCTTTTCATCTATTAGAAAAGTAGTAACTCCTGTTTTGGTTTCTCCATTAATAATTACCCAATTAATCGGAGCAGCCCCTCTATAATCTGGCAACAAAGAGGTATGTAGATTAAAAGTTCCTTTTTTAGGTATTTGCCATACTACCTTAGGAAGCATCCTAAAGGCTACCACCACTTGTATATCTGCTTTGAAAGTCCTTAGTTGTTCCAGAAACTTTTCTTCTCTCAAGGAAACAGGTTGAAGCACCGGGATTCCCTGAGAGAGTGCATATTTCTTTACAGATGATTCCTGTAATTTCTGTCCTCTTCCCGAAGGTTTATCAGCTACAGTTACTACTGCAACTACTTGAAGGCCTACTTCTACTATTTTTTTTAGTATCCCTGTGGCAAAATCAGGGGTTCCCATAAAAACTATACGTAAATTTTTCATTATAACTCACATAAGATAGGTGCAAATATAATAAAAAAATAGAATTAATTTCTAAAAACTTCATCCATTTAAAATCTAAAATCTAACATAGTAATATTTTCTATCCATATAATTATCTATAACATAGGAGAAGCAACACACCTATTTATAACAAATAACTAATAATCAGAAAGTTACATATTACAAAACTAACATTTTGTATCTAATTCTATACACCTTAATTATATAAAGGAATTACTAATTTGTATAGTATCAATAAAAAATTTATCTAATAAGAGTCTTTTTACTATCTCTAATCTTTCAATCTAAAAATAAAGATTAAAAAAAAGTAGTATCCCTAAAAAAAAAGTAGTACCTTTGCCAAAAAAAGAAAATAATGAGTACTACAAAATTTCCCATTTCTATTGAGAAAGTAGCTAAAAGCAAGCTACAAAATATAGATTTCTCAAAATTAGCTTTTGGACATATCTTTTCTGATCACATGTTCATCTGTGATTATAAGGAAGGCAAATGGCAAGATGCACGTATTGTTCCCTATGGACCTTTCTCTGTAGAACCTTCTTTGAGTGTTTTCCATTATGGGCAAGCTGTATTTGAGGGAATGAAAGCCTACAAAGATGATAAGGGAGATGTTTTCTTATTTCGTCCCACAGAGAACTACGCTCGTATGAATAAATCTTGCAAACGTATGGCAATTCCTGAGTTCCCTGAAGCATTATTTGATCAGGCTCTTAAAACTTTGGTAGATATAGATCGCAATTGGGTACAACCAGGATTAGGGAACTCTCTCTATCTTCGCCCATTTGTAATTGCTACCTCCACTGGAGTGCAAGCCAATCCAGCCACTGAATATCGTTTCATGATTATTACCTCACCTGTACAAAGCTACTATACCACCAAAGAAGTGAAAGTGAAGATAGCGGATCATTATAGCCGTGCAGCCAATGGAGGTACTGGATTTGCAAAAACTGCAGGAAACTATGCGGGCCAGTTTTACCCTACAGCTTTGATAAAAGAAGAAGGCTTCCAACAAGTAATTTGGACAGATGATGCCACTCACGAAAAACTAGAAGAGTGTGGCACTATGAATGTAGTATTTCGTATCGGAGATACCCTTATCTCTCCCCCTCCTACCGAACGTATTTTGGATGGTGTTACCCGTAAGAGCGTAATTGCTGTAGCAGAAAGATTAGGCATTCCGTTTGAATCTCGCACTATCACTGTAACAGAACTTACAGAAGCGGCTAATAAAGGTACATTAAAAGAGATTTTTGGTTGTGGAACAGCAGCAGTCATAAGTCCAGTAACTGCTTTTAGCTACAAAGACAAAGAATACCAATTACCTAACATTCAGGATGGTTATGCTCCTCGTATCAAGGAATTCTTACTTAATATCCAGTATAATAAGTCAGAAGACCCATTTGGATGGCGTGTAAAGATCTAATTTATTAAGAGGCTGTTTGAAAAAATTTTTTCAAACAGCCTCTTTTATTTTTAATAATCTCCCAAAGTTTCAGGATTTTGAGCTAAAGCTTTAGCCAGTTGTTCATCATTAGGAGCTTTACCATGCCAAGTATGAGTCCCCATCATGAAATCTACCCCATTCCCCATTTCCGTATGAAGGAGAATACATACAGGTTTTCCTTTTCCTGCGAGCGCTTTTGCTCTACTCAATCCTTCCAAAATAGAAGGAATATCATTTCCTTTCTCAATATCTACTACTTGCCATCCAAAAGCTTCAAATTTTGCCTTAAGATCTCCTAAAGGGAGTACCTTATCCGTAGGGCCATCTATCTGCTTATGATTATAATCTATCGTAGCAATAAGATTATCCACTCCTTTTCCTCCAGCATACATAACAGCTTCCCATATTTGTCCTTCTTGCAATTCTCCATCTCCATGAAGAGTATAAACAAGGTGCTTATCTCCATTAAGTTTTTTAGCCAAAGTAGCACCTATTGCTACAGAAAGTCCTTGTCCTAGAGAACCAGAGGCAATACGTACTCCCTCTAATCCTTCTTGTGGGGTAGGATGCCCTTGTAATCGAGAACCAATCAAACGAAAAGTATTAAGTTCACTTATAGGGAAAAATCCTCGTCGTGCCAACACACTGTAAAATACAGGAGAAATATGTCCATTAGACAAGAAAAATAAATCTTCATCCTTTCCATCCATTGTAAAAGGTAATTTAATATCCATTACCTCATTATAAAGACATACAAGGAATTCTGCACATCCTAAGGATCCTCCTGGATGTCCTGAACTCACTTTATGTACCATTCGTAAAATATCCCTACGTACTTGTGTAGTAAGGTCAGTAAGTTGTTGAATATCTGACATCATATATAAAATTAAGTTATCTAATTCATTTTTAGTTCCTTTTCTTAAGTTCAAAATTATTTCCTAAATATACTTCTCGTACCATAGGGTCATAAGCTAATTCTTCAGGAAGTCCTGCCTTAAGTATCCCTCCTTCATACATCAGATAAGTACGGTCAGTAGCAGGAAGAGTTACCTCTACTCGGTGGTCAGTAATGAGAATACCTATATTTTTATCTTTCAATTGAAAAACGATATTCTGAATATCCTCCACTGCAATAGGGTCAACCCCTGCAAAGGGTTCATCTAATAGAATAAAATCAGGACTAGTTGCCAAGGCTCTTGCTATTTCAGTACGCCTGCGCTCTCCCCCTGAGAGGAGATCCCCTCTGTTCTTGCGGATATGCCCAAGATTGAATTCATCTATAAGCGATTCCATTTTATAAAGTTGTTCTTTCTTACTTAACTTTGTAAGTTGTAATACTGAAAGAATATTATCTTCAATACTCAATTTTCTAAACACACTAGGTTCTTGCGCCAGATAGCCTATTCCATATTGTGCTCTTTTATACATAGGAAACTTAGTAATTTCTGTATTATTTAAGTAAATATGTCCCTCATTAGGTTTTATAAAACCTACTATCATATAAAACGAAGTTGTTTTTCCTGCCCCATTAGGTCCCAATAATCCTATAATTTCTCCTTGCTTCACCTCCAAAGAGATTCCTTTGACTACTCTACGTCCTTTGTATTCTTTAACTATATTTTCAGCACGTAATGTTTTCATTAATTCATATTTATAATTTCTTGAAATAATTTCTTTCTTTCTATTGGAACTCTTCCATTTTTTATCAAATTTTTTTGTACACTTATCCAGCGATAGAGAATAATAGCCTGAGAATCCTTATCAGAAGAAAATGGTCGACGCCCATTTTCTTTAATGAAATTCACCAAAGCTTCATAGTTCTCTTGCCAAGTACGCTTCTTCACAGCTTTTTCTGGAAGAAGTATATATATTGAAGAATATTTTTTCCCTTTAAGCCCCACAAATGAATTCTGAAAGAAAACAAAAGTATCCGATGCTTCCGATTTCAAATTTGTTAGTATACTTTTGGAATTAGTATTAGGGCGATATTGGAGCACATACTTAGTAATTTCAGTAAGCGATTGAGGATTATCTAGATCTTGCAGATATTCCTTAACAATATCTCTAATAGTACCTCCTTTAAAATTTTCTATAATGGTTTCCCATTTTTTTAGTCCAAAGCAACTACTTCTACCAATAGGAATAAATCCATATTCTCTCTTAAGAGAAGAACGTATTCCCTCATACGTAAAATTAGTTTTAGGATATAATTCTCTTACTTTTTGAGAAATCTGCTTTACAAAAGAAGGTTTTGCTAATATATCCAATGCCTCATAAGCATACTCATAAATCTGCTTATAGGTATTACGAGGAAAGACAACTCTAGTTCCACGAATCTCTAAATCAAATTCGTCTTTTACTATAAAAATTACTAAAGGAATTACCCTATCTACCAACTCCGGTTTGGAAACAAAATTTAAGAGGTATTCCTTTAGGCAAAGTTCATATTGTTTATTATTTTTAGTTGTTTTCCGTAAAGAAAAATCCTCTATAAACTTATTTGAATCAAAATATGGAGCTAATTCCTTTGAAATTAGATAAATTTTTCTCCAATTATGTCTACTTTTTTTCTTTGAAAAATGCGGATATATCACATCAGAAACATCACCTATTATAGTAAAATTCTCCAAATAGATAGAAAGAATAATATAGATAAAATTCTCTGTAAAATTGGTATGACTTCTCTCATTAAGAGTTGTAATCTGCTCCTTAGTAAGGTATAAGAAGTCTCCTGATATTTGTATTTTACAATCTTTGAGCAATGTATTATCAAAGGCTCTGATTACTACAAATTTCTTAAAGAATTCATCAATAATTTGATTTCGAATTTGTCGTACCCGCTCATGAGTAACTTGCATTTGCTTACCTACTTCCTTTAGTTTTAATTTTTCTGAATCTTGATAAAAACTAAAAGCTTTTGGAAATAATTTAATCTTATTCTCATCAAACAAGAAAGGAGTTGTAAGTAAGTAATCTACCACTTTTAAAAGCCCAAGCTTACTTATATAAGTAGGAATTGTTTCAATAGGATAAATATTTTTCAATAAATAAGTTTTTTTAAGAGACATTAATTGAGAGGGCGTTTTTATTTTAGCAACTTCATATATAAAATGCTTTACCTTATCAAAAAAAATATTCAAGTTCAGTTCATTCTTACTTCTGTTTTCTTTTATTTTTGTATTTTTCTGTAAGACTTCAATACAAAATTCATAAAACAATGAAATATCTGATTGTAAGTGAGTTTTTACAAAATCCTGTAATCCTATAGAAAGATATTCTGCTGTTCTTAGAATATAATCACTAATTACTTCTTTCTGTAAAGGAGTTAATGATTTCAAAATAGAAGAAAGTTGGGAATTAATTCTATCTTCTTCCTGTAAAGAAACAAGAAAACCTGGAGAACATACTTGCATAAGTTCTTGTATAGAACGTCTACCACAATTTTTTATTCCCTCAAACGTATGATATTCATTATAGTAATTACAAATATCCTTCAAGGAATTCCACTGTTTTTCCTTACATATATTATAAGTACGTAAACTTATTTTATTATTCTTCAATAGTTCCTTTACAAGCATATCATATATTATCTAAAATAATATTCCTTTAATAAAAATATCTTTCTCAATATTCTTATATCATAATAAATAACTAAAAATCAAAACGATAAGGGAGATGATTCAATTCATTCTCTAAAAAAAGCCAATCTGGAATATTGTTCACTATGGAGTAAACCATTTTTTCAGTAAGTACTTTTCCTTCATATAACTGTGCAATGGTATCTGTACTGGCATTATCATTAAGGTATTCTGTCTCATCACCAAAGAAAATAGTTGCCCAGTCTTTGTAGAATTCTGGGTCAGAAGTCAGATGCTTTAGAGTAAAAATTTCTTCTTCTATTTCAAATTGTGTAATAAGTTGCCAAGGGGCATCTCCCTGAGCATATATAACAAAAGGAATATCCTGTTCATGGTAATTTTTCTTATAAAAAGCTTGAAATTCCTTAGGTATCTGTTTTTCAAAATTTTCGGTGATACTCTGGAAATTCTCACAAACACTTGGAACAATCATGCATCCCTTTTCTATAAAGTATAGGTGAAGAGATGGACCATCGTCTTCCTCGAAATCAAAGCCTATACGAGCTTCCTGTCCTTCATATTCTTCTTGATCACTGGATGTATACCTATGATAGGTTTCAAATTCTTGTCCACAGATAATCAAATCCAATACGGCTTGGGCTTTACAAATTTTTTTAAGCGTTAACCAATGAGGTATCTGGCTACAATCAGGAGTAAAATTCATTTTTGTTATATCAATTTAATTTAAGTTTTTCTTGCTTTTTCTGTACATATTTGGCTACAAAAATACTTGCCTCATATAATATCAATATAGGTATAGATACAATTACTTGGCTTGCCACATCGGGAGGAGTAATAATAGCAGCTACTATCAAAGTAATAATGATAGCATGCTTACGATATTTTCGCATAAATTCAGGAGTTATCAGTCCTAACTTAGCTAAAAAATAAATAATTACAGGTAGTTCAAAAATGAGTCCACATGAAATTACAGAAGAACGTAGCATATCTATATATGAGCTTATATCAATTTCGTTCTTAACCATTTGTTCTCCACCAACTACAGAATAATTAGCAAAGAAATGAATAGATAATGGAGCTATGATATAATAACCAAAAAGGACTCCTATAAAGAATAACATAGAAGTAATTCCTATAAAACCACGAGCCAACTTTCTTTCCTTTTCATAAAGTCCAGGGGAGATAAATCTCCACATCTCATACATTAAATAGGGAAATCCAATCACAATTCCTGTCCAAAAAGATATCCAAAGGGTTGCTGAAAACTGACCTGTCATAGTACGATTCTGAATTACTAAAGGTAACTGTTCGCTGCAAAAATTAGTCTCTGTTCCAAAAAAACGTCCTATTCTGCAAAAGAACTGATATGTAGGAAAATCCCCTTGTGTATGAGGCAGAATAATATACTTAAAGATATAGCTTTTAAAGACAAATGCCAAAAGTGCCACACTAAGAACCACAACAATAGATCTTATAATATGCCAGCGTAATATCTCCAGATGGCTGAGAAAAGACATTTCCTCTTGTGATTGTTCCATTACAAATCTATTTTTTGAACATCATTATAGCTTACTTTTTGCTTAATTGTACCTCGTTCCAAACGGATAATTGCAGGATTGGCACGAACCATTGTCTTTAGCGTAGTAAGGTCTGTAGCATAGAAATCAAAATTCAATCCATACTTAGTTATTAATATTTTGGCTTGTTCAGGAGAAGGAGTAAGTCCTATCACCTTATAACCTTTTTTTAACGCTTTATCTGTAAGTTTCTTTATAGGGGAGAAGCCTTTTTCATCCGCCTTAGAAAGATCATAAGAAATAATCATTAATAATTTAGATTCTTCAAGCATACTCTGAGTATAGTCCTCTCCATCTTTTTCTATTACAAAATCATGAATAGGAGGCTGATATCCTTTGGATATCTGTTCTGTTTCTACTGAAATGAAAGTTCCTTCTTCTACTTCTGGGTAAGCCCCTTGTGTAGTAATCACCTCTTCCCTATCTCCTACTTTAAATTTCCAATGATAGTCATATATTGGTTTTGGAGCATCAGAGGGAATTTCCATTCCCTTTTCTATATTTACGCCTATTTTATAAGGGCGAAAATCAATAATAGGTAAATGCTTATGTGTATAATATACCAGCCATCCACAAGCTATAATAGTAAGCAAAAGAAGAACTATAGAAGTCCTTTGAGAATATAGAGGGGTGATATACTCTCTAAGTAACCATAAAATTATTATCAAAGCCAGAAGAATCATATCCTTAGTAAAAGATCCCCAAGGAGTGAATTTCAAAGCATCTCCAAAACAACCACAATCAGTAACTTTATTAAAATATGCTGTATAGAAAGTAAGGAATCCGAAGAAGATAGTAAGCCCCAATAGGGATATTAAAGTGAAATGCTTAAAGGCTCCCAACAGTAATAGAACTCCTAAAATAAGTTCAAATGCCACGACGAATACAGCTATGGGATATGCATAAGGAGTGAAGAACTCTATATTAAGAACCGTTGGATGGAAGTATTCTTCTAATTTAAAAGAAAATCCCATAGGATCTACTAACTTAACAAATCCACTAATTATAAAAATAATTCCTACTAAGAAACGTATAATGGATGCACTAGCTTTTTTCATTATTTATCATATTTTTTTCACTATATAGGATTAAAGCAAATACTGCATAATTAATCATATCTTGATAATTAGCTTTCACTCCTTCACTAATAAGTGTTTTTCCTTGATTATCTTCTATTTGTTTTATTCTAAGTATCTTTTGAAAGATTAAATCTGTTAGAGAACTGATTCTCATACTGCGCCATGCTTCTCCATAATCATGATTTTTTCGTAACATAAGCCCTCGTGTCTCTTCTACTTTTTCATTATATAAGGCAATAGCATGTTCCAAATCCAAATCAGGCTCATTAGCAACAGATTTCTCTATTTGAATTAGTGCCATTAATGAGTAATTAATCACTGCAACAAATTCAGTAGTCTCATCTTCTTCTATCTTCCTTTCCTGATGCTCCTGAAGTGTTCGAATACGCTGTACCTTAATAAAGATCTGATCCGTAAGAGAAGGCAAGCGCAAAGTGCGCCAAGCACTTCCATAATCTTTCATTTTATCTATAAATATAGATTGACAATGAGCTATTATTTCATTATATTGTACAATTGTTTTATCTGTATTCATTTCAGAAATTTGGTGTAAATTTCGTTTAAAAAAATAATATTTTTTAAAGAAATAACAATTATTTAACCATAATATTCTATATCATATTCAATATCAAGCTTTATCAGCATTAATATCTCTTACTAATTATTAAGGATACTCTTACTACGGAGCAAATGTATAAAAAGTATTTCAATTATCAAAATGTTTTCACAACCAATTTCAAAACAAAATATTTGTCTATTTCTAAAGAATATAGTATTTTTGCCTAAAAAAGAAATGCAACTATTTTACCATGAGAATCTTTCTCCTGAGAGTAATCTTATCCTCTTAGACAAAGAGGAGAGTACCCACATACATCGTGTATTACGGAGAAAAATAGGGGATCTTTTATATATTACTGATGGACGTGGGAACCTATACGAGGGAGTAATCCAAGATATCAATGATAAAAAATGTAGTATTGTCATCCAATCATGTACCCTTACCCCCCCTCTTCCTTATCAATTACACTTGGCAGTAGCACCTACTAAAATGAATGAGCGTTATGAATGGTTCTTAGAAAAAGCAACAGAAATAGGTGTTCATGAAATTACTCCTATTATCTGTGAGCATTCTGAGCGAAAAACAGTAAAAATAGAACGTTTTGAGAAAATTATTCTCTCCGCTATGAAACAATCTCTACAATGCTTTAGACCTATCCTGAACAAACCTATTAACATGCTTAATTGGTTAGACAATAATATACATGAAAAAAATAGATTTATTGCTCATTGTCAAGAAGGGAAAAAAGAACTACTGTTTGACAAATTAAGTACATCATACCATAATAATATAAGAGATATTCTTATTATAATAGGACCTGAGGGAGATTTTTCTGAAAAAGAAATTCAGAAGGCAATACAAAAGAACTTCTCTCCAGTGATATTATCATCCAATCGGCTACGTACAGAAACAGCTGCAATAGTTGCTTGCAGCAGTACAGCCGATGCTTTTGGTGTAAAAAAATAATTTTTCACTTCTATTGTATTTTATTTATATTCAAATTTTTACACCACAAACTTTATTTTTTTTATATTTTTCTACTATTTTTTTTGGCAAATTGATAAAAAAATTGTAATTTTGAGGAAAATTAATCACAATAGTATTTCATTCTATGTTAGAAAGCGAAAAAAAATCAACCCTTGAAGTTTCTCAAGAAACTCCTACTGAAAAGAGCTTAGAAAAAGTTCCTCCAGAACCCTCATCCAACTTCTTAGATGAAATTCAGCAAGAGAATGCCCTTAATGCTGAAGATTTGGATAATAAGAAGTTACATGAAGTTCCTATGCTGGATTATGAAAAAATGAATTTGGAATCCCTTGAAAATGAATTGAAGAGGCTCATTAGCAATGAGAAAATCTCCTCTATAAAAGCACATGTGGAGGCTATTAAGAAAGCATTTGACTCCCAATATAATCAGCTTTTAGAAGAAAAAAAGGAACAATTCTTGAGCGAAGAAAATAATGAAGAAAAGGATTTCTCGTTCTCCTTACCTATTCATGATACTTTCTATAAGACTTATCAGCAATACAAACAACTTAGAAATCAATATCAAAAACAATTAGAGAGTGAACTACAAAATAATTTAGTTCGCAAACAAGAAATTATTAATGAAATAAAGAATCTTATTGCTATTGGGAAAGATGATGTAGCTTGGGATATACAGACCCTCTTACGTAAGTTCTATGACTTAAAGAAGAGATGGTATGAAATAGGAGCTGTTCCAAGGGAATACTATAATGATATATGGAATAACTTTAATCATCATACAGAGAATTTCTTTGATTACTTAAGCCTCACTCGTAACTTTCAAGAAATTGACTTCAAGCACAATTTAGAAGAGAAAAATAAACTTATTGAGAAAGCTAAAGCACTCCTTGATGAACCGGATGTACAGAAGGCTTTCCGTGAGCTTCAACTTCTACACAAAGTTTGGAAAGAGGAAACAGGTCCTGTGGAAAAAGAATATCGTGAAAAACTTTGGGAACAATTTAGCGCTATTACTAAAGAAATTCATGATAAACGACAAGACTTTCTCAAGCGCTTGGAGGAATCTTTTGTGGATAACAAGCATAAAAAATTAGGTATTATCTCCCAAATAGAAGGAATTACACAAGAGAATATCTCCTCACATAATGAGTATCAAAAAGCGATCGCTCAAGTAAATGAATTACGTGAAGAATTTCAGAAAATAGGGCGTGTTCCTCAAGAAGATTCTGAAAATATTTGGCAGCGTTTTATTGAAGCTATACGTGCTTTTAGCAAACAAAAGAATCATTTCTATAAGGAAAATAAAAAAATCCAAAATGAGAATATTGCTAAACGACAAGAGCTTATCAACATTGCTAATACCTATAAAGACAGTTCTGACTGGGAAGAAGTAACTCCTATCATTCAAAAAATACAAGAAGATTGGAAAAAAATAGGAGCCATTCCTCGCAAGCTCTCAAATACTCTCTGGGAAGAATTCCGCTCTGCTTGTAATCATTATTTTGATCGCTTACATCAAGAAAGGAAAAATCAACATAAGCAAGAAAATGCTGACATTGAAAAGAAAAAGAATCTTCTCGATAAATTGAAGGCATTCAAACTTTCAGGAAACAAAGAAGATGATGTTAAGAAACTTGAAGATTTCCAAGAAAAATGGAATTCTTTAGGTAAACTCCCTGAGAAATTGCGTGTAATAGATACTCGCTTCAATAAGATAATGAATACTCTTTATAAGAAATTAGATTTTGATAAAAAGCAAATTGAACTTATCAAATATAACAACAAGTTAGAACACTTACCCGATGGAGAAAATTCTCTTATCAAAGAAGAGGCATTTGTTCGTAAAAAAATTGAAGATATTAAAAGAGATATTCTTCAACTTGAAAATAATTTACAATTTTTCACTAATGTTGATAAAAGCCATCCTCTGATGAAAGAAGCTATGAAGAGTATTCAGCAGCAACAAAATGCTCTTATTCTTTGGGAGGATAAGCTAAAAGAACTCCATGCACGTGAAACAAAGACAGAAGAGAATGAGATTCAAACAGAGCAGAAAGACGAGTAACTTCTTTTTAAGATAGGGTTGTCATACTATTTACACAAAAGCTATCCTTTTAGGGTAGCTTTTTTATGTACAGGAAGTAGAGTAGTTATAATAAAAAAACATCTACATTTAGTAGATGTTCTTGCTCCCCCTACTGGACTTGAACCAGTGACCCTCTGATTAACAGTCAGATGCTCTAACCAACTGAGCTAAGGAGGAATATATAATAATTATTTCTATCCTTTCAATTTTACGAGTGCAAAGGTACAACTTTTTTTTATACTGACAAACTTTTTTTCTATTTTTTTACCTAATAAACTAAAAAATATTAACTTACTGAATATCAATTATTATCATTAAAAAATAACTGTGGAAAAAGTAATTCTGGTGCTTTTTTACTAAAAAAAAGCCGTAAAGTAGCTCCCAAAAAACCTATCCCATAGCTAAAAAATTGAATACAAACCGCCCATACAGATAAAAGTCCAATATGGATACTCTTATTAATATGCTTGCTATGAACAAAAATAAGTATAAAATAAGTAAGATAACAAAAAATAAATTCCCATTCTCCAAAATAGAGAAATACCAATGAAAATAGAAAACCCAATACAAATAAGGTAGGAAACCAATGTACAACCTTTCTCGACTGCTTATGCCAACGATTAAGAATAGCACGCGTTTGTCCAAACTTCTTTACTTGTTTATAGTATTTTTCCCAAGATATTCGCCTTTTATGATATACAAAGGCATCCTCTATAAAAGCCGTTTGAAAGCCAGCTTTCCATAAACGAATACTAAGATCAGGATCTTCACCAGGATGTATTCTTCCGAATCCTCCTGTAACCTCAAATGCCTTGCGAGAAATTCCCATATTAAAACTCCTAGGTTCAAACTTTCCTACACTACGCTTATTACCTCGTATTCCTCCTGTGGTAAGAAAAGAAGTCATCGCATAATTGATAGCCTTCTGAATGCCTGTAAAACTATCCGTAGCAGCATCCGCACCTCCAAAACAATCTACATAATGCTGTTGTAAATACTCATCTACAGATTCTAAATAATGAGGAGGCAATAGAGAATCGGAATCCAAAATGATAAAATAATTCCCCTGAGCATGCCGCATCCCAAAATTTCTTGAATCTCCAGGACCTGAATTCTTCTTACTCAAGTAATGAACATTTATTCTATCTGTAAAGGAGGATACTATTGATTGAGAAGTAATAGTAGATCCATCTTCTATAATAAGTGTTTCAAAATCACCCTCAAAAGTTTGCTGTACAATTGTTTCCAAAAGTTCTTTTATTTCTTCAGGGCGATTGTATACAGGAATGATTATAGTATATTTTAATTGCATATGGTAATCTTTCTATTCAAAATGCAAATATAAAATAAAAAACTTTGACAAAGAACTTAATCTTCATCAAAGTCTGCTTACATTTATTACATTTTTAGCTATTAGATTTTTTCATGATATTCTATTATACGCTCAGTAATATAAGAGCCTTTACCATCTGTATATTGAATGCGTTCTATCCAATTCTTATAAGCATCTACCTTAAAATGTTGAGTAAGTTTAGAAGTAAGATCTCCTCTCTGGTTGAAAGTTCGTGTTTCTATAAGTTCTCCTTTTGGATTATAAAAATACTTAAAAGTATAGGCAAGACTACCATTAAGGTTGTATCCCTGTTGTTCTACTTTTTTCCCTTTATCATCATATTTATAAGTTTCTTTTTGAGAAAGAGCCCCTTGTGTGTCATACTCTATCATTTCAGTAATATTTCCCTTATCATCATAAGTAAAGATAGTGCGTTGCATTAACTTATCATTATGGTCATAAATTGCCCGTTCTATTTCATTTCCTTTATCATCATACATATATGTATAATTGAATTGAGGCCTACTCTTATTATCTATCGTTTTCACTTGAGTTATTTTTCCATTTTGATCATAAGTATAAGCATCCTTTTTCCACAGAGCCCCTACATTATTATACTCTTCTACGAAAAAGAGTTTGGGGTTTGGAAGTTCATCATAGGAAGGTTGTTTAGGCTTTTCTTCTTTAGGTGATTCTTGTGTAGAAGAAACACTACTAAAAGAGCGTTCACTTTCCTTAGCATCATATACATTCACTTCTGTACGATTTCCTTTACTATCATAAGAATAGACAAACTTTTTCCAAAGGACTCCTTTTATACGGAGCTCATCTTCGATAAGACTATTAATTTTTTCAGGAGCAATATGATCAGTGAAATATTCTTCTTTTTTAATTACTTTTCCCTTATCATCATATTCCCATTTACATTGATAAGCTAGCTGACTCTTCGTATTAATAGTTTTTTCCAATATAAGATTAGTACGCAAATCATAACGAGATTGTTCCCTTCCTATAAGATTTCCCTGAGAATCAAAGCTATCCCGTTCTATTTGATTTCCTTTATTATCATAACGATATACATAACGCCATAAGAGGACTCCTTTAGCATCATAAGAAGCTTCTTCTGTTTTTTGTCCTTTTTTATCATAACGATAAGTTACTTTTCCCTTAAATCCCTCTTCTCCTTTTTCTGGACGAATTGTTATTTTCGGTAGAGGGGGCTCCTTTTTCTTTACATCGCTCCCCTCATATATATAATTAGCAGTCCACCAAATACTTCCATTAGGATAGTAAGCGGTTTTCTTTATCATATTCCCTTTTCTATCATAATTGACAAGGAAATTATCCATTCCTTTTTCCACATCTCCCTTATCATAATGTCCTCCACCCTTATCTAAGGCTTTATACGTAACAATACGAATGCTCTTTACAGGTCCTTTTAGATTCTTTTTGTATTCCTCTTTTCCTATTGTTTGAGAAAAGGCAACTATTGTACTTAACAAAGAAATAAGAAAAAAATGTCTCATCTTATAATTATTAAAATTTTCAGAGCACAAAATTATAAAAATATTAGGAGATCTTCAATAAATAACATTTATTTAACAAAAAACCACTTTTTTCAAGGTGGTTATGAACTTATAATCTCTTCACTTAACGATAATATTCAATAATACGTTCTGTAATAAAAGTAGCCTTTCCATCTGTATATTGAGTAAGCTTTGTCCAGTTATTATAATTATCCATCTTATACTGTTGTATAAGTTTAGAGGTAAGTTCTCCTTTGGTATTATAAGTAAGAGATTCTATAAGTTCACCTGTAGCATTGTAAATAAACTTTATAAGGAAAGCCAAACTACCATTTGAATTAAGTCCTTGTTGTTCTATTTTCTGTCCCTTTTCATTATATTTATAGATATTTTTCTGTATCAATTCCCCATAAGTGTCATACTCAGAACGTTCAGTCAAATTATTTTTACTATCAAAGGAATGTGTTGTCCTTTGAATCACTTCATTATTTTTACCATAACTTACTCTATCTATTTCATTACCCCTATCATCATATTTGTAAGTGTATCGGAATAAGGTTTTATCTTCATTATCAATGCTTCTCACTTCTATAATCTTTCCCTCTTTATCATACACATAAATATCTTTCACCCAAAGATTTCTTAAATTATCATATTCATTTGTAGACAAGAGTTTAGGATTGGGGAGTTCTTCATAAGAGAGCCTTTTAGGAGTATTTTCAAGAGCCTCTTTGCTGGGATTTTGAGCGGCTCCTTCATTTAGTTTACTTTTCTCTGAAGATGCATTATAGACAAACACTTCTGATCGATTACCTTTATTATCATAAGAATATCTAAATTTCTTCCACAAAGCACCTTTTGCAAGTAATTCATTTTCTATAATTTTATTAATTTTCTCAGGAGTTATCAACTCTGTGAAATATTCTTCTTTAGTAATTTCCTTTCCTTTCTCATTATATTTCCACGTACATTTATAAGCTGTCTGATGATTCATTGTAATAAGCTTTTCCAAAAGATTTCCTTCCTGATCATACTTATAAGATTCTCTACTAAGAAGTATTCCTTGTGTATCAAAGTTATCCTTTTCTATTATATGTCCTTTATTATCATAACGATATACATAACGCCACAAGAGGACTCCTTTATCATCATAAGATGATTCCTCTGTTTTCTGACCTTTCTTATCATACCGATAAGCTACACGTCCTATGAGTCCTTCCTCTCCTTCTTCAAAGGATTTTAATAGCTTGGGTTCTGTCTTTTTAAGGAGAGTTTCTTTCTTTACATCATTACCTTCATAAACATAATTCTTCGTATACCAAAGATTTCCATTAGTATAATAGGCTATCCTCTCAGTAATATTACCCTTTCTATCATAATGGGTAAGCAGATTATCGGTTCCTTTTGCCACACTTCCTTTTCCATAGTGTCCCCCTCCTTTGTCTAAGGCTACATAAGTAGTTGTACGAATGCTCTTTACAAGTCCATTAAGAGTACTCTTATAGTCCTTTTTAGAATTTTGAGCAATAGCTACCATTATCCCTGATAAGGAAGCTAAAATAATTTGTTTTGTTCTTAACATCTTAAAATATAAAAATAGTTCTTTTCAATATCTTATGTGCTTTTAATGCACTTCAAAATCAAACCATTTTTCATATTTACTTTTGTGGTTTTTAATAACTTTCAGGTTAGAAAATGGAATATAAATAATTAAATTTTTTAAATCCATTTTAATTTATTTTGACTCTACAAAATTACAAATTATCTTTAAATTTTACAATACTTTTAAAAAACATAAAAGTCCTTTATTAAGTATTATTTTTCAAATCACTTTATAAAAGCTTACATATGAATAAAATATATCTTAATTCAAATGTGAAATTTAACTTTTGATAACAAAGTAAGCGGAATTATATAAACCAATTGTTAATTTAGACATAAGCAATTAATATAGAATATATTTATATAATTATTTTTATTGATAGATAAATTTAATAATTTTAATATTATTTCTATTTATTATTAATTTCTTTCTTAAGTAATTCTTTCAAAACAAAAATTCTTCACAAAAAACAATAGTTTTCAAATATAATGCTTATTTTTGCAACCTTAAATAGCTCTTATAATAATGAAAAAAATATTCCTTCCTTTAGTTATCTGTGTAGGAACATTATTTTTGTTGGCAAGACTTTTTTATTTACAAATCATTGTTAAAGAAAAAACTAAAGACAACATTGCCAGTGATGTTGCTATACAAGTAGAATATGATTATCCTCAAAGAGGATATATATACGATAGAAATGAGAAATTATTAGTTACTAACCAGTCTGCTTATGATATTATGGTTGTTCCTCATGAAGTGAAGGCTTTAGACACTTTAGAGTTTTGTAATCTGGTAGGTATTAATATAGAACAATTCAGAGAAAATTTAAAAAAAGCTAAACAGTATTCTTATCGTAAACCTTCTGTTTTTGTGAGCCAATTATCCAAAGAAGAATACGCTCCATTACAGGAAAAATTACGCAAGTTTAATGGTTTTTTCGTACAAAAACGTTCTCTTAGGCATTATGAGACCTTTTGTGCGGCAAATGTATTAGGGTATATTAGTGAAGTAAATGACTGGGAACTAAAAAATAATCCTTATTATCTTGCGGGAGAAATTATCGGAAGGCAAGGAGTTGAAAAACAATATGAGGACTTTTTACGCGGCAAGAAGGGAGTTCGCTATCTGCAAAAAGATAAATTCAACAGAGTAATAGGATCCTATAAAAATGGTATATATGATACCCTTCCTGTTGCAGGACAATCCTTAGAACTTACCATTGATGAGAGCTTACAAGCCTATGGAGAAATGCTTATGCAATGTAAGCGTGGCAGTATTGTTGCCATTGAACCGGAAACGGGTGAAATATTAGCTTTAGTTTCTGCTCCTTCTTATGATCCTAATCTTCTTGTAGGGCGTAAACGTTCGGAAAACTATACTCTACTGTATAATGATTCCATAGCAAAACCTCTTTTTGACCGTGCTTTATTGGCAGAATATCCTCCAGGATCCACTTTCAAACCTTTCACAGCTCTTTTAGGATTACAGGAAGGAGTCATGACTCCACAAACTTTAGTAGCCTGTAATGGAGGTTATCATTATGGGTCACGAGTGATGAGATGTCACCACCATCCTTCTCCCTTGGATATGACCCATGCCATAGCCAATTCCTGCAATGCTTATTTCGCATACGAATACCGAAGAATTATTGAGAAATACAAGACTCCTTCAGAAGGGATTACTGCTTGGGATAATGATCTGAAAAGCTTTGGTTTTGGAGAATTCTTAGGAAGTGATTTCCCAATTGGTCGCAAGGGATACCTTCCTGATGCTGCTTTCTATAATCGTCAATATGGAGAGAACCGATGGGCAGCTACCTATAACATCTCCAATGGTATAGGACAAGGAGAAGTGTTAGTTACTCCTTTACAGCTTGCCAATGCGCTGGCAGCCATTGCTAATAAAGGTTATTTTTATACTCCTCATGTGGTAAAAAAGATAGATGGGAAAGTAACCCCTTTCACTCAATATACAGAGAAGAAACATACTCGAATTGACCCTAAATATTTTGATCCCATTATACAAGGAATGAATTTAGCCTATACGGGAGGAACTGCGCGAGGTACCAAAATAGATAGTATTAATGTAGCCGCTAAAACAGGTACCGCTGAGAATTATATACGTATTAATGGGAAACGTATGCAGCTGACTGACCACTCCATATTCATGGCGATGGCTCCTGTAGAAGCTCCTAAAATTGCTATTGTAGTCGTTGTAGAGAATGGATACTTTGGTGCTCGTATTGCCGGTCCTATTGCTTCATTAATGATAGAAAAATACTTAACGAAAAATGTAAAAAGGAAAGAACTTGAAAAACAAATGCTTGAAAAGAGTTTAGAAGAGGAATATGCAAAACCTTATTCAGGACTTCCCTTTTCTATTAATAAATAAGAATATGCTATGCTAAAATATCTTGATTGGATAAGTGTCCTATTATATCTTGCTTTAGTGAGTATCGGTTGGGTATGTATCTATGCTACTGGATACAATGAAACTTCAGCAAATCTGTTAGATTTCTCCCAGCACGCTTCCAAGCAATTATTCTTTGTTTGTACTAGTGTGATTCTTATTCTCTTCATTTTAGCAATAGAACCTCGTTTTTATGAGAATTCAGCAGAGATTTTCTATATTATTGCTATGCTTCTTTTAGCTGGAGTTCTCATTTTCGGAAAAACAATTAATGGAGCTAAAGCTTGGTATTCATTAGGTCCTATTACCATACAACCTGCAGAGTTTGCTAAAACCGCTACTGCCCTTCTTTTTGCCAAACACCTAAGTTATTTACAAACAAATATTAGGTATTTCAAAGACTTACTAAATGTTTTACTAATTATCTTAGTTCCTTGTGTTCTAATTATTCTTCAGCCTGATCCTGGGAGTACCCTTGTATATGGTTCTTTCATCTTCGCCCTCAATCGTGAAGGGATGAGTTCTTCTTTTGTATTCATCATGTTGCTGTTTTTAGCTGTTTTCTTAACAACTTTAAAATTTGGAGTAGGCAATACCATTACTTTTTTTACCTTTCTAACCTCTCTCTATGGTTATTGGGTCAAAAAGCGCAAGGGGCATTTTCCATATAAGAATATGACTCTTTTAGTTATTTTATGTATTCTTACTTCCTTTTCAGCAAATTTCATATTCTATAACGTATTCAAACAACATCATAGAGACAGATTCAGCCTTTGGCTTCGTTTGGAGAATGAGATTACAGATAGCGAGACACTTAGGCAAACTGTAGCTTATAATACCTTACAAGCAGAGTCAGCTATTTCATCAGGAGGACTTTCAGGGAAGGGATTTCTTGAAGGAACTCTTACCAAAGGCAACTTTGTTCCAGAACAACATACTGATTATATTTTCACTACCTTAGGGGAAGAATGGGGACTCTATGGGACTTTTACAGTAACCTTACTCTTTGCCTTCCTCTGTCTTAGAATATGGTACTTAGCTGAAAACCAAAAGAGCAAATTTTATCGCATTTATGGTTATTGTGTTGCTTCCATATTCTTCTTACACTTTTTCGTAAATATAGGAATGGTCATAGGTATAATGCCTACCATCGGAATTCCGCTTCCTTTCTTCAGTTACGGAGGTTCAGGTTTATGGGGATTTACCATGTTATTATTTATCTTCTTGAGATTGAATATGGACAAAGAAAGGCATTAATTTTTTCAATTTTTTCTTAGATATTTTAGAAAAAAAACGTAAGTTTGTTGCATTCTTTTGAGAAAGTTTTCTTTGTTAGATTCATATTACCTTATCATAGGAAAATGAATTTGGAGAGAATTTTACCCAAATGTGCTTACAAAATATTTAATTATTATATCTATGAGACGTTTTTTTATTCCGTTGGGTTGCCTGCTTGTCCTTTCGGCTTGCAATAACAATACCAAGAAAGAAGAAGAAACTCAAGAAGCCTGGGAGAAGTTCACTTATCCTGAGACCAAGAAAGAGAATGTTGAAGACACTTATTTTGGTGAAAAGGTAATAGATCCCTATCGCTGGCTTGAGGATGATCAAAGCCCTGAAACAGAAGCTTGGGTAAAAGCACAGAATGCTGTAACCTTTGGCTATCTTCATTCCATTCCATTTCGTGACAAAATAAAGGCACAAGCGGAAAAAATGTGGAATCATGAAGAACTCACTGCTCCTTTTGATATAGGAGATTATACCTATTATTACAAAAATAATGGTTTGCAAAACCAGAATGTACTCTACCGCAAGGACAAAGAAGGAAAAGAAGAAGTATTCCTTGACCCCAATACCTTCGCCGCTGATGGTACCACCTCCCTTGCCGAGGTAAATTTTTCCAAAGATGGTTCCTTAGTATGCTACCTTATTTCAGAAGGAGGTAGTGATTGGCGCAAAGCTATTGTACTTAACACTAAAACCAAAGAACAAATAGGAGATACTATTGTAAACATTAAATATTCAGGAGGATACTGGTACAAAAACGATGGTTTCTATTACTGTAGTTATGATAAGCCCAAGGGAAGTGAACTTTCTGAAAAAACTGATCAGAATAAGCTTTATTATCACAAATTAGGTACTGCTCAGAGCCAAGATAAACTTATTTTCGGAGGTACTCCTGAAGAAAAAAATCGTTTTGTAGGGGGATACGTATCCAATGATGAGAATTACTTAGTTATTCGCGGAGAAGAAACTACCTCTGGAGGAAAATTATGGATCAAAGACCTTAGAAAAACCAATAGTCCCCTGATAAATATTCTTAATGACTATTCATCTGATACTTTTATCCTTTCCATCAAAGGAGATAAAATATACCTACAAACCAACTTAAATGCTCCTAATGGAAAAGTAGTCGTAACTGATGTTAAGCATCCTACTCCTGAGAATTGGAGGGATGTTATTCCTGAAACAGATAATGTACTTACTCCAGTAGTTGCTGGAAGATATATCTTGGCTCACTATATGAAAGATGCCATTTCTCAAGTAAAACAATATGACTTCGAGGGCAAACTCATCAGAGAAATCGAACTTCCTTCCATTGGTACTGCTGCCATAGATTCCGCCGATGAAGAAGATAAGGACACCTATTTTACCTTTGAGAACTACTATACTCCTCTGAGCATCTACAAACTACATTTAGAAAGTGGAGAAACAGAACTTTATTGGACTCCAAAGATGGATTTCAATCCTAATGATTTTGAATCTAAGCAAGTATTTTACACTTCTAAGGACGGTACCAAAGTACCTATGATTATTACCTATAAAAAAGGAACTCCTTTAGATGGTACGGCTCCTACTACCCTTTATGGATATGGCGGATTTAACATTAGCTATACGCCTTGGTTTGCTGTTACTTATGCGGTATGGATGAATAATGGAGGTATCTTTGCTGTGGCTAATATTCGTGGAGGTGGAGAATATGGTACCAAATGGCATGATGATGGTACTAAGTTCAAAAAGCAAAATGTATTCGATGACTTTATTGCTGCCTGCCAGTACCTAATAGATAACAAATATACTTCTAAAGAAAAACTTGCTATCAAAGGAGGCTCTAACGGGGGCTTACTCATTGGAGCGGTGATGACCCAGCGCCCTGATCTTATGCGTGTTGCCCTTCCTTATGTAGGGGTAATGGATATGCTTCGTTATCACAAATTCACCTCAGGGGCAGGTTGGGCTTATGATTATGGTACCTCTGATGACAGTAAAGAGATGTTCCAGTACCTAAAAGGTTACTCTCCTGTTCATAATGTAAAAGAAGGTACTTGCTATCCTGCAACCCTTATTTTCACAGGAGACCATGATGACCGTGTAGTACCCGCTCATAGCTTCAAATTTGCAGCTCAACTTCAAAGTAAACAATCATGCAAAAATCCTGTGTTCATCCGTATAGAGACAAATGCAGGACATGGAGCCGGAACTCCTGTAAGCAAGATTATTGACCAGATGGCAGATTGGCAATCCTTTGCTCTTTGGAACATGGGTTATAAAGATCTCCCCAATAGCAAATAAACAAGAGGTAAAAGGTAGAAGGGAATAAATATACTACTTTTTACCTTTTACTCTATACTTTTTTCATATTAGATTACATTTCTAATATAATGATATGCAATATATTTTCCTATTTTATCAATATTACTAATTTTTATTAAGTGTCTTTCAAAAAATATTCGTAAATTTGTAGCAGTTAAACAAAATTTTGAAAGCTAACAGAACATTTAATTTATTATATCTATGAGACGTTTTTTTATTCCATTGGGTTGTGTACTCGTTCTTTCCGCTTGTCACAACAATACCAAACCTACTGAAACGAAAGAGATGAAAGAATTCAATTATCCTCCCACCAAAGAACAAGTTGTAGAAGATGATTACTTTGGCACTAAAGTAGCCGACCCTTATCGCTGGCTCGAAGATGACAAAAGTGCCGAGACGGAAGCTTGGGTGAAGGCACAGAGTCAATTCACTGCTGATTACCTCAATACAATTCCTTATCGCAAGACAATTAAAGAACAATTAGAAAAACTTTGGAATTATGAGAAGTCAGGTGCTCCTTTCGTAGAAGGAGACTATACTTACTACTATCGTAATAACGGCCTGCAAGACCAGAGTGTCCTTTATCGCAAAGATAAAAACGGCAACGAAGAGGTATTCCTCGACCCTAACAAATTCGCTGCTGACGGAACAACTTCCTTGGCGAGTATCAACTTTTCCAAAGATGGTTCCTTAGTATGCTACCTTATCTCAGAGGCAGGTAGCGACTGGAAAAAGGCGATTGTTCTCAATGCCAAGACCAAAGAACAAATAGGCGACCCCATTGTAGATGTGAAATTTGGTGGTGGTAACTGGAAAGGAAACGAAGGCTTCTACTATTCTTCTTATGACAAACCAAAAGGTAGTGAACTCTCTGAAAAGACCGACCAGAATAAAGTATATTACCATAAGTTAGGCACTTCTCAAAAAGAAGATGTACTCATCTTCGGAGGTACTCCTGAAGAAAAGAACCGCTATACCGATGCTTATGTAACCGATGACCAGAGATACCTTATTATCTTTGGTGCTGATGCTACTTCTGGTAATAAGCTCTTCATCAAGGACTTGAAAAATCCTAAAGCACCTTTGGTAACAATCCTTAACGACTATTCTTCCGATACTTCTGTGATTGATGTCAAGGGAGACAAACTTTACCTCTTCACTAATCTTAATGCACCTAACGGGAAAGTAGTGGTTACCGATGTAAAGACTCCAACTCCTGAACACTGGAGAGACCTTATCCCTGAAAATGAAAATGTATTGGACATCACCACTGCAGGCGGCTATATCCTTGCCAAATATACCGTAGCAGCCCTTACCGAAGTAAAACAATATGACTTCTCAGGTAAGTTCATTCGTGATATTAAACTCCCCTCCATAGGAGTAGCAGGTGGATTCTCTTCCAAAGATGATCAAAAAGATACTTATTTCTGGTTTACCAATACTTATACTCCTACAAGTATCTACAAACTCAATTTGGAAAGTGGGGAAACTACCCAATACTGGAAACCATCCATCGCTTTCAATTCAGATGAGTACGAGTCTAAACAAGTATTCTATACCTCTAAGGACGGTACTAAAGTACCTATGACTATTACTTACAAGAAAACTACCAAACTTGATGGTACTGCCCCTACTCTACTTTATGGTTATGGCGGATTCAATATTATTACTTATCCCTATTTTGGTGTAAGCATCGCAGTATGGATGAATAATGGTGGAATATATGCCACTGCTAACATCCGTGGAGGTGGTGAATATGGTAAAAAATGGCATGACGACGGTACTAAGTTCAAAAAACAAAATGTATTTGATGACTTTATTGCTGCTGCTGAATACCTTATCAAAGAGAAATACACCTCTAAAGAGAAATTGGCTATCAAAGGAGCTTCCAACGGAGGTCTATTGGTAGGAGCCGTGATGACCCAGCGTCCCGACCTAATGCGTGTTGCTTTTCCTGATGTAGGGGTAATGGATATGCTTCGCTATCACAAGTTCACTGCAGGCGCAGGTTGGGCTTATGACTATGGTACTTCCGATGATAGCAAAGAGATGTTTGACTATCTACTCAAATACTCTCCAGTTCACAATGTAAAAGACGGAGTATGCTATCCAGCTACTATGGTTTCCACTGCCGACCACGATGACCGTGTGGTACCTGCCCATAGCTTCAAGTTTGCCGCTGAGTTGCAGAAAAAACAAGCCTGTAAGAATGTCCCTGTTATCATTCGTATAGAAACTAATGCAGGACATGGAGCAGGAACTCCTATAAGCAAATCTATTGAGCAACATGCTGATGAACAATCTTTTGCACTTTGGAATATGGGATATAAGGAACTACCCAAATAGTGAATAATGAATAGTAACAAGTAACAAGTGATAAATGACAAATCTCTCTAATTTCCGAAGAGATTTGTCATTTGTTTTAACCAAACCATTACAAAGATGTTAGAAAAATCCCTTACCATCGTAAGCGAGATGGAGAGCGCTTACCATACTTGGAGAATGCAATCCTTAGCTTTAAGAAAAGAGACTATCAGCCGTATCAAGAAAAAGCTCTTGAGCCATACAGAGAAGTACGCCAAGGCTATTACCACTGATATGAATAAGCCCTTAGCACAATCCATTGCCGAGGTTAAGAAGTGTGCAACCCTCTGTGATTATTACCTAACTCATATTGATGATTTTCTCCGCCCACAACCCTTACAGAGTAGTTGGACAGAGAGTTATGTACGCTTAGATCCCTTAGGAGTACTCTTGGCCGTCATGCCGTGGAACTTCCCTTTTTGGCAAGTATTCCGTGTAGCTATTCCCAACCTACTCTTGGGAAATGTATTGGCCGTAAAGCATGCCTCCAATGTCCCTACCACGGCTGCCTTGTTGGAAGAAGTCTTCCTTGATGAGAGCTTAGGTTTTCCTATCTATAAGAACTTGACCTTGCCCAGTAAACACGTAGAAGCCATCATTGCTCACCCTGCTATCAAAGGTGTTACCCTCACCGGAAGCGAACCTGCAGGTAGGTCAGTGGCACAATCTGCAGGTAAGTACCTAAAGAAATCCGTCTTAGAACTCGGTGGCAGTGCTGCCTTTATCGTATGTGAAGATGCCGACCTTAACAAGGCCATTGCCACAGCTGTCAATGCCCGTATGCAGAACGCAGGACAGAGCTGTATTGCTGGTAAGCGCATCTTAGTGCAAGAATCCATCGTCGAGGAATTTACAGCCGCCTTTACCGAAAAGGTCAAAGCCCTCAAGCAAGGCGACAAGTATGACCTTAATACCGAAATAGGTGCTATGGCACGGGAAGACTTGGCTATAGAAATAGAAGAAATGGTCAAACAGAGCCTTTCCGAAGGCGCTACCCTACGCTGTGGGGGCAAGCGTACAGGTGCTTTCTATGCCCCTACTGTCCTTACTGGTGTTACTCCTACCATGCGAGTATTCAGGGAAGAAACCTTTGGACCTGTAGCAGTGATTACTACCTTCCAAGATTTTGAAGAAGCGATTGCCCTGAGCAATCAATCTGATTTCGGTTTAGGAGTATCCATTTTCTCCCAGAATGTAGATTTTGTAAAATCACAAGCCCCTCGCTTTGACGAAGGAGCAGTATATATTAACGAAATGCTCATCAGCGATCCGCATTTGCCCTTTGGCGGTATCAAGCACTCAGGTTATGGTCGCGAACTCTCTCATTTTGGTGTATCAGAATTTGCCAATATCAAAACGGTAGTAGTGAAGTAAAGACATCTATATTTGGAGTATTCTTTTATATTTCTACTAATTTTGTCCTCTTTTTCTTCATGGTACGATCCTTTAAGTTCACATCAACGGAGTGATACATTCTATTAGGGAAAGTTTGATAAATATTTAACAATACTATAAGGTAATAAGAAAGGTAATATTGTATTTTTGCATCATTGAATTAATAAAGCAAATGGGAAATATTTTTAAAGCCGTTTTAGTAGCTATAGCCTTCTTTGTAATGTCTTGTGGAAAATCAGATAATTTTGATCCTAAAGACCTTGTCGGTAGTACTTGGTATTTAGAAAGTGTAACTTTTGGAGATACCTCCTATCACATTAGTAATTGTGCTAAGGAATCAAAAATAGTTTTTACAGATACTGAATATACCAAAACTGAATATGCAGGAACAGATGGTAATTGTACCCCTTCTAATAAACAAGTAGGTACTTATACCATTTCGGGCAATGCTATTTTAGTTAAATACGGATACAATTCCAATACTAATGCTGAACCTAAAATAACTATATCAGGGAAAAAACTTACCCTTTCTGAATATAAAAAAGGGAATACTGGTAAAGAAACTCCTTTAATAAAGGTTTTTGTAAGGCGATAGAAAATATTCTTTTATAAACTAAAAAATCAATTCCTCTAAAGAATATTCAATTTCTTTAGAGGAATTTTTATTTAAAAAAACTTCTTTTAGTTTATTTGTTATCAGGAAGAGTTTTTTGGCTTTTTATAATTGAAAAGTTACCAGATGGCACAATAAGATTAGAATAACAAGGGGGCACACAAAATAAAAGTATTATGAAGCGATTTTTTATATTCCTAAATGTATTAGAGTTGTTATCTCTTTGTTTTTTCCTCGTGTTTTCGCTATTTTTCCTTTCTGATTTTGGAGAAACAGCGATAGGAAAAGTATTTCATGATTATTTAGGAGGCAGGACTGTAGGGTACTCATAAAATCTCCTTGTAAGTTTTGTATACCTACAAGGGGATAATAATACCTATTGATTATCAAACAACCACTGAAGTATATGCTGTTCCTTCTCGTCAAAAGTGATACCTCTACGTGCCATAACACGCTCGGCTACCGCAAAAGCCTCGTCCAAACGGTATTTCTCAGAGGAGGTACCCCAAGCAAAGTTAGGTATATACTTGCTCGGAAATCCTGCAGAGAAAAGATTAGCAAAGACCCCTATGGTAGTACCACTGTTGAGTTGGGTGTTAATAGCCGTTTTGGAATGGTCACCCATCAGTATCCCACAGAATTGCAAGCCTGAAGAAGTATAGTCGCCCTTCTGGTAGTCCCATAGCTGTATAGTATTATAGGTATTCTTGAGGTTGGAGACATTGGTATCAGCCCCCAAGTTACACCATTGCCCCAGTACGGAATTGCCTAAGAAACCGTCATGCCCCTTGTTGGAGTAACCCCAAATAACCGAGTTGCTTATCTCACCGCCTACCTTACTATAAGGACCTATGGTAGTGGCTCCATAGAGCTTAGCCCCCATATTTATAGTAGCATGCTGGCAGAGGGCGATAGACCCACGCAAGTGGCTGCCCTCCATCACTTCGGCATCCTTGCCTATGTAGATCTTTCCTTTCTGACAGTTGAGTGTGGCAAACTCTACCTTGGCACCTTCCTCTATAAAAAGATTTGCCCTGTCTCCCAAAAAGCCATTCGTTGGTGAAAGAGGTGAAGAAGTTCGTCCTTTAGTAAGTAGCTCAAAATCAAAATCTATCGTCTTATCGTTATAAGTAAAAAGATCAGTAGGTTTTTCAAAAAGTAGCAAAGGCTCTTCCCACTCTATAGGAGGTATAGATGAAAGTGTAATACTTTTTCCCACAAAAGCCAACATTCTCCCTTGATAAGTAATAGCCTCCCCTACCCTAAGAGATCTTAACTGTTCTAAAAGGCGGGACGTAGGCAAGAAATTAGCATAAATAGAGAGGGTATCCTCTTCCGATACCTCTGTATAAGGGTACTTTTCTTGGAGGTAATCCGCAGTGTGGTAAGAGGCTTGTGTTATTCCCAAGAGCCATTTCCAGCGCTCGGCAAAGGTCAAGATACCCGCACGCAACTCAGCCGATGGGCGGGTAAAAGTCAAGGGAAAGAAATCCCCTATAGTGTCTTTGTCCCAGAAAAGAAGTTGTTTTATTTTCATCTTAATAGCTTACATAGTCTACAATTTCCAAGCCATAGCCCGACATCCCTACATAGTGAGAAGGTTCGGAATTGGTAAGGAGTTTGATTCGGGAAATGCCAAGATCTATCAGAATCTGGGCACCTATTCCTATATCTTTCATCTGAGAAGTAGGAGTTTGCGAAGGTGCTGGTTTCCCTTCCTGAGCAGCCTTAATGGCTTGGATACGATGAAGGAGATTTTGAGAATAGCCCCCTTGGTTGATGACAATAAAAGCACCCTTGCCCCCAGCGTCTATCTGCTGGAAGATACGATTGAGTTCGTTGTCTCTTTTACGCAAAAGTTCCAAGATATCATTGCTAATAAAGTTGGCATGGATACGAGTGAGCACTGCTTCATCCTTACTCCAAGTTCCTTTAGTGAAAGCCAAATGAATCTGTCCATTAGTAGTTTGTTCGTATGCACGTAGGCGGAATTGTCCAAAGTCGGTATCTATAGAAAAGT
The DNA here is from genome assembly GCF_035282625.1 of Capnocytophaga sp. G2. Taxonomy (NCBI): domain Bacteria; kingdom Pseudomonadati; phylum Bacteroidota; class Flavobacteriia; order Flavobacteriales; family Flavobacteriaceae; genus Capnocytophaga; species Capnocytophaga sp. G2. Next base: position 86,205 of record NZ_JAYKBU010000008.1, read on the forward strand.
CTTCTCGCTTTACAATAAGGCTATCATGACGCATACGGTAGGCAATCAAGTCCTCTATGGAAATAATCTTAAGATGATGTTTTTCAGCCACTTTCACGAGTTGTGGTAGGCGAGCCATAGATCCATCTTCATTGAGAATCTCAATGAGAATCCCTGCAGGTTTCAGTCCTGCCAAGCGTGCCAAATCCACTGCTGCTTCGGTGTGACCTGTACGGCGAAGTACCCCACCTTCCTTAGCCTTAAGCGGAAATATATGTCCTGGGCGACCAAAATCCTCTGGCTTTGTCTCAGGCTTTACCAGTGCCTTAATCGTTTTAGCGCGGTCAAATACGGAAATTCCGGTAGTACACCCCTCTCCCTTGAGATCTATAGAAACGGTAAATTGGGTATGGTGTAACACAGTGTTGTTCTCCACCATCATATCCAATCCCAATTCCTTACAACGCTTCTCCAACAAAGGTGCACAGAGTAAACCACGTCCGTACTGGGTCATAAAGTTGATCATTTCGGGAGTTACCTTTTCAGCAGCAGCGATAAAGTCCCCTTCATTTTCACGGTTTTCGTCATCTACCACGATGACGATTTTCCCTTGTTTGATGTCCTCAATAGCCTCTTCTATGGTATTGAGTTTTATTTCTTGGTTCATTAATTTATATTTATTTTGTTGTGAAATTTTCTTGAATTACCACAGTCTAAGATCATTACTGCTTTCTGCATTAGAGAGATTAAGCACCAGCGTAAAGGTCAGCCCTTTGAAGACTGCATCGTGGCGGAAAGGAATTGAATACCCCACATAGGCCTGATGAATATTGAAAAAGGAAAAACCTATACGTGGCTGGATGGCATGGGTATTGAGCGAGGCACCCAATCCTAAGATAATAAGGTTACACTCGTACCCTATCTCTGGTACTATTTCCATTTTGGACTGTTTCCGCCCGTCCTCAGTAAGGCTGTTCTGTGAACCCAAGTGCACTCCTGCATAGAGCGAGCGGCTTACCCAGTTATACTCCGTATTGAGAGACACCCCTACAAAACCCAAGTTATGGGAACGATTGGTATGAGTAAAGGCTGCCCTTCCTCCCCAATACTCAAAATCCTGTGCTCCAACCCACAAGGGTAGAAACAACAGAAAGAAAAATAGCTTCCTCATAAAATCTCATTTAACAGATTTCTTAGGCAAAAGTACAATTTTTTTTCTAATTCTACACGTTTTGGTATAGATTATTTCTTGGACAAAATTAGTCATTAATCATTAACCATTCATCATTATTTTTCGTATCTTTGCCCCACGAATAAAAATAATACTAAAAATTATGTATCCACCTGAGATAGTAGCTCCTATGATAGCGGAGCTTGAAAATGTAGGCTTTGAATCACTCCACACTACAGAAGCTGTAGATGAGGCTATTAAGCGCACTGGTACTACCCTTGTGGTAGTGAATTCGGTATGTGGCTGTGCGGCAAGGAATGCCCGTCCTGCAGTTCTTTTGAGCTTAAACCACGCTAAAAAACCCGACCATTTAGTAACGGTTTTTGCAGGCTTTGATACAGAAGCTACTGCACAAATGCGGGATTATATGCTTCCTTTTCCTCCTTCATCTCCAAGTATTGCTCTCTTCAAAGATGGTGAATTGGTTCACATGCTTGAGCGTCATCATATAGAAGGTCGTTTCGCAGAGGTAATTGCTGAGAATTTGGAAGCTGCTTATGATGAATATTGTTAAGTAACTCAAGATTAAGTCCAATGGAAAGAACTTTCCATTGGATTTTTTATTTATTTCAGATGAAAAAACTGTTAAAATCCAAATATGAACTTCTAAAAGAAAAGGCTTTTACCATTATTTATGGGAGAGATACTTTCTTAGGAAAACTATTTGACCTTATTCTTCTTGGATTTATTCTAATAAGTGCCTTTTTAGCTATTTCTGAGAGTATACAGAGGGTGGACGATAGGATACACACTTTATTAGTTGTTTTGGAATGGATTATTACCTTCTTTTTCTCCATAGAGTACCTATTACGTATTATCTGTGCACCCAACCAAAGAAGATATATTTTTAGTTTTTATGGTATTATTGACCTAATTTCTATTCTTCCTATGTACCTTTCATTCTTCTTTGAAGAATCCAAATTTCTTTCTATTATTCGTATTCTCAGGTTACTACGTATCTTTCGTATTTTGGATTTGGTACAGTTCACCCAACAGGCAAATGAGCTAAAAAGAGCCTTAAAGAGTAGTCGAACCAAAATATTTGTTTTCATCTATTTTGTACTAGTGCTTTGTGTGATTTTAGGAGCTCTTATGTATATGATAGAGCCTCATGACAAAGCATTTACCAGTATTCCTCGTAGTATTTACTGGTGTATTGTAACACTCACCACCGTTGGCTATGGCGATGTGGTGCCTACTACTACCTTCGGACAAATTATGGCTTCCATCATTATGATATTGGGATATGGTATTATCGCTGTTCCTACGGGCATCGTTACCTCTGAATATACTCGCATGCGAGAGAAATATAGTATCCACAAAAAATGCCCTCATTGTGGGGAAGACCACCTGCCCAAGGATGCTGTTTTCTGTCACAAATGTGGGGAGAAACTTTCTCTTCATACCGAAAAGTAATCTACTCAAAGGATTGCATTTCCACAAGTTTACGATAAGTTCCGTTCTGAGCCATGAGTGTAGTGTGATTTCCTTGTTCTATAATTTTTCCTTTCTCCATCACTACAATAATATCCGCCTTTTGAATGGTAGAAAGGCGATGTGCAATCACTAAAGAAGTACGATTCATCATCATTTTCTCTAAGGCATTTTGCACTAATTTTTCACTTTCTGTATCCAAAGCGGAGGTAGCTTCATCCAGTATCATGATAGGTGGGTTTTTCAGTACAGCACGGGCGATACTTAAGCGTTGTTTTTGTCCTCCGGAGAGCTTACCTCCCATGTCACCAATATTGGTCTGGAACTTCTCAGGTAGAGCTTCAATAAACTCATAAGCATTAGCAACCTTTGCTGCTTCTTGTATTTCTATTTCTGTAGCTGAAGGCTTTCCTATAAGGAGATTATTAGTAATAGAATCATTAAAAAGTATAGAGTCCTGAGAGACAATTCCAATAAGGTTTCGCAAAGAATGTATCTTAATCTCTCGGATATCAATCCCATCAAAGGCAATACTCCCTTTATCCACATCATAGAACCGAGCAATAAGGTTAGCAATGGTACTCTTTCCACTTCCTGACTGACCTACCAAAGCCACTGTTTTTCCTTTGGGTACTTCAAGAGAGAAATCCTTGAGTACATACTCATTTTCATATTTAAAAGATATATTCTTGAGTGAGATTGCGGTTTGAAAATCTGTTTTTTCTAAGGCATTTTCCTTATCAAAAATAGGATTCCGCGCATGAATTACCTCCAATACACGGAGTGCTGCTGCATCTCCTTGTCGCAACCGATAAGCAGCCTTACTAATCTCCTTAGCGGGGGTCAATATATTATAAGCCAGCCCCATATAGGCAACAAACTCAGAGCCCCCTAAAGTTCTATCCACCAGTACCATAGTACCACCGAACCATAAGAGAATCCCAATGACCAAGATTCCCAAGAACTCACTAATAGGAGAGGCTAAGTTCTGCCGATAGGATAAGTTATTAGAATAGGAGAAGAACCGCTGGGTAGAATCCGTAAAACGCTTAATAAATGCATTTTGTGCATTAAAGGACTTAATAATACGGAGCCCTGAGATAGTTTCTTCTATCAAGGAGAGGAAGAAACCCTGTTCGGCTTGTACACGTCCTGAATGTTTCTTAAGTGTTTTCCCTACTCTTGAGATTGCCAGTCCTGCAATAGGAATAAAAACAAAAACAAATATAGTAAGTTTAAGGCTAATCCCACACATGATAATAATAGTAAAGATAATGGTAAGTGGCTCCCTTACAATAAATTCCAATATACTCAAGTAAGAGACTTGAAACTCATTGATATCTGTAGTAATGCGTGAGATAACATCCCCTTTTCGCTTCTCTGAAAAGTAAGAAATAGGTAAAGAAATGATTTTCTTATACATCATATTACGTAAATCCTTCAACACTCCATTACGTAAGAGGTTAATAAATACAATAGCTAAATAATTGAATATATTCTTTAGAAAGAATAAGAATAACACTAATACAATAATATAAGAGAGTGCTTGTACGGGATCTCCTCCTGTATGCTGGGTTACCTGATAGTTAAGGTATTCCTTAAAGTAAGTATTTGCCTCTGCAATTCCCTTATATACAGGCTTATGATATATTCTCTTATTAGAATCAAACAATACCTCAAGCATTGGGATGAGTGCCACAAAGGATAAGGAGCTAAAGAGTGCATATAGGATATTGAAAAAAATATTCAAAAATACATACCTTTTATAAGGAAGTACATACGGATAGAGTCTTTTTATATTGGCTACGTTCATTCAATAATATATAAGAAAATCAATTCTTCATCCAAAAAAGTATTAAGTATTACAGATTCAATTCTTTGGTAATCTGTTGGATTTTAGATAAGAGTTCTTTTTGTGTTTGTTCAAAAGCCTCAGGGGAGGACAAAGGTGCATTAACACTAAAATAGAACTTAATTTTAGGTTCTGTACCACTAGGTCGTGCAGCTACCTTAGTTCCCTTTTCAGTATAATAAATAAGCACATTGGACTTAGGAATTTCTATATGAGTTTGCTCACCTGTAAGGAGATTTTTGGCAATAGAAGTTTGATAATCCTCAATGCGTACTACTTTTTCTCCTCCAATGGTTTTAAGAGGATTTTCACGGAGGTTCTTCATCATTTGATTAATTTCCTCAGCTCCGCTTACTCCTTTTCTTACAATAGAGATTAAGTATTCCTGATAAAGTCCGTATTCTTGATACATTTTAAGCATTTCCTTAAAGAAAGAACTTCCTTTAGCCTTAGCTTCAGCGGCAATATCCATAGCCAATAAGGAAGAGGTTTCCGCATCCTTATCGCGGAGAAAATCTCCTACCATAAAACCAAAACTTTCCTCTCCTCCACCAATAAACTGTTGGTTAGGGAAGTCCTTAATCATCTTGGCTATCCACTTGAATCCAGTAAGACCTTCCTTATACTCTACACCATAGGCATTGGCAAGTTTCCGCATCATAGGAGTAGAAACGATTGTAGAGGCAATAAACTCATGCCCTGTTTTCTCTCCTTTTTCTTTCCATTTGTCCAGAAGGTACTTAGTCATCATGAGCATAGTTTGGTTTCCATTGAGTAATACCATTTTGTCATGGAGGTCCCGTACGGCTATTCCTATACGGTCACTATCTGGGTCAGTTCCAAAGACAATATCAGCCCCAAGTTCTTCTGCTTTCTTTAGTGCTAAGGTAAGAGCTTCAGGTTCCTCAGGATTTGGAGATTTCACTGTAGGGAAACTTCCATCAGGAGTCGCTTGTTCCTCCACTATGTGTAAGGAGGTATAGCCTGCACGTTCAAAAAGTTTAGGGATAATGGTTACTGAAGTGCCATGCAAAGGGGTATATACGATTTTTAGGTTTTCCTTTCCTTTGATAGGGAAATTAGCTTTGCTTAAAGAGGCTTTCATGAAGGCTTCATCCACCTGAGTGTCTATCTTTTCAATAAGTGCTTCATTGGCATTAAATTTTATATCAGCGAACTGTACCTTATCAATAGCCTCCATTACTTCTTTATCTTGAGGAGGTACGAGCTGTCCACCGTCTGTCCAATACACTTTATATCCATTATATTCTGGCGGATTATGGGAAGCCGTAAGGACTACCCCACTATGACATTTCAAGAATCTTATAGCGAAGGAAAGTTCAGGGGTAGGTCGCAACTGTGAGAAAAGAAACACCTTAATACCGTTGGCAGAGAACACATCGGCTACTATTTTTGCGAATTCTTGTGAATTATGGCGGCAATCATAAGCAATCACTACCTTTACTTGCTCATTAGGATATACCTTCTTGAGGTAATTACTCAATCCCTGAGTATTTTTACCCAAAGTATAACGGTTCATACGATTGGTACCTATTCCCATAATACCGCGCATTCCTCCGGTACCAAACTCCAAATTCTTATGGAAAGATTCTATCAGTTCCTCTTTTTCTCCGGCGAGTAGCTGACGAACTTTTTCTTGAGTAGCTGCATCAAAGGCTGGAGTAAGCCACGATTGAGCATTCATTTTACTTTTTTCTAGTAAGTCCATATTTATTGTTTTTTGCAGAATTGCATTTTTATCTTTTTAATTTTCTGAAATCCTCTGGATTGAATAGGGTCAATTGTTGTTCTTGTAAGCGATTAATGGTATCAAATATTCTCTGTCGGATCGGCTTAGGTAACTTATAATAAGTAGCATCTATCTGTGTTTCTCTTCCGCTGTCATCAGGAGCATCTTGATGGCGAATCCCCACTTTCTCTCCCTTATAATAGGTTATAATTTTTACTTTTCCCCGGTCAGGGTCTCCGTCAGTAGGAGTTGCCCCATAGACAATAATAGGATCCACATAACCGTCCTTGTCCAAATCCGTTAAAGAGGAGAACTTTGTCCAGAACCCAATAGAAAACTCCCATTCTTCCCATTTAGGACGATAATCATAGAGTATTTTCACTACTTGAAAAGTATTCTCCTGTCTAAGAAGGTGAAAAGCCTTAATCTTATCATTAATGACCTCTCCTTCATTATTTTTTCTATATACTTTTTCTCCTTTTTTGGAAGAGTCATAGAGTTTATTCTCGGAGAATACCCAAAAGTGTTTTCCTTCTTCATCTTGGTAAGTATACACTTTGGTTATAGGAAATGAGATTCCTAATTTTTTCTGTACTTTGAAGGGGAATAACTCCTGTACTTTCCCTTCTTGTAAGAGTTGTACCTCTTGTGCTTGTACACATAAGGGACATAGAAAGCCCCATAAAAAACATTTTTTCATCATAAATAAATCATTCCTCTTCCATCTGATTTACTTGTTTTATTACAAGATATAGCGAAGCAAATACCCCAAAAAGCCCCCCTCCTACTGTTCCCCAAGGGGCAATAGTAGGATATTTCTGGTCTAACCAATTCCCACAATAGGCACAAATACCAATAGTAACTGCCATTTGTATTCCCAATTGGGAAAACTTCACCCAATTATTTAACTTCTTTTTTGGGTTCATTCATCAAAGGTTGTGGTTCCTTGGAGGCATTATGATTTCCACTTCCCATACTACATTTTACATTGAATACTGCTCCTGGTTCTATAGCGAGTTTATCGGCTTGTACTTCTCCTTCTATAATGGCTGTTGCCTTGAGACTCAAAGTACTCTTCACCACGAGAGTTCCCCGTACATTACCTTCTATATCGGCATTGGTACAAATAACATTTCCATGTATAACGCCTGTTTTTCCCACTACAAGACGTCCGGAGGTTTGTATAGTTCCTTCTATTTCACCATCAATACGGAAATCTGATCCGGAATTCACCTCTCCTTTAATTTTAGTTCCTCCTACGATGCGGTTACTTCCCGCTACTGAATTGTCTGTTGCCATAGGTTTTTTATTTTCTTTATTAAACATTGTTAGTTATTTTTTTTTAAAAAATCTTCTTTATTTTTATACATCTGAATAATCCTATAATTCTCAGACGAAATTACAAAAAATTCTTTAAATGCAGTTATTTTTTCTTCATTTTTTTCTTCCTTCTTTTTCTTTTGTTCTTTTTCTGCTTGTTCTTTTTCTGCTTGTTCTTGTTGTTCTACCTGATATTGAATATATTTTTCTACAAAACTCTCAGCCATTTGCTTGGTCATAAATCCGTGAATTACAGTAAACTGTTCATTAGCATCATATACATCTTGGCTTAAAGAGAGGTAAGCAAATCCCTTTTCCTCCAAATAATTCTTCAGGGTCTCTAGCTGTTGCTCATCCAACACTGGGGTTACCACCTTCCAGGAAGAAGCTTTTTCATCGGATTCAAAAGTAGGCTTATTTTCCTCTTCTTTGAGTTTCTTAAGAATCTCTTGTATTTGGTCTGCTTGTTTGGTATTAGGATATTCCTGAGCAATACGTTCCAGTTCGTTCTGATAAGCAATTTTTCCTTCTAAGCGACCCAAAGCTTTTGCCCGGAGTATTTCCCAATTGGGAGCCTCAGGAGAGGTTTCGTACTGAGGCTTATGAGTATCAATATAAGCAATCACCTCTTGATATTGTTGGTTTTCCAGCTGTTTTTGTAGAGAATCATACTGTTTTTGCAGTTCTATTTCATTCGTATTAGCCTCTCCTGAAATAATTTTTGCATATATTGATTGAGGATACTGATTCACTAACCGATTCTTATAAGAGACTGCTTCTGTCGGATTTTTTTCTTCGTTGATTCTATAGAGTTGATACAATGTTTTCTCCTTAAGCTTATCATCTTGAGTGATAGAGAGCAGGCGAGCAAAGCGTTCCTGTGCCAATTTGTCATCTTTGAATTTCTCCCAATAAAGTTCTCCTACTCCATAGAGAGCTAATTCTCTATCTTTTCGCAGTTGTTCCATTTGTGCTTCAGAAGGCAACTTTTCTATAAAATCTTGAGGAGAAGGGGGTTGAGTGGTTGGACTCTCTGCTTGTTCTTCTGCAGTTTGCTTGGTGGTTATAAGGCTTGACCAACGCCAATTATCCACTAAGGGGCGGTCACCGAATTGCTCAATGAACTGTTGCTTACCGTAGGCTACTGCCTGAGGTATATAGAAGTAAAAACCATCCTGAGGAAGTTGTGCTTGGTTCTGTACGGTTTTTCCAAAGTTGGTAATCTTAACTTCATTCTTCTTAGCTGTTTGCTTTCTATCATCCAAATATTTCTGGAAGAAAGCAATTTTTTCATCTTTAGACATAGCCATAATACGGGAGAGGCTATCGACTTTTTCTATAGTATTTTCAAAGGAGGTAATTTGAGAGAGGTTATCCCTTTTCCTTCTCATATAGAGATATTCTAATGTATTCTTAGGGGTATACACCAAAGTACTATCATAATGGGAATAAGCAAGGGGATACTTTTTTTCCTTAAAATAAAGTTCTCCTAAGTGTTCATGCGTACGTTTTTTGAGTCCCTCATTTTCCTTATTTTTGTCCAAAGAGAGCAGATAATACTTAATTGCTCCTTTATTTTTTTGTTCTCCTTCCAAGAACACCCCATGTTGGAAATAGATAAGGTCAAGCAAGTTCTTATGTTCATAGAGTTTCTCCATTTTCTGTAACTGCTTGGAATAAGTAAGTTTTTCCTCTTGGGAAAGTGTTTGGGTACGAGCTTTTCCTACTTGAGCCTCCACCCATAATCGGCGGGGGATATTCCAGTTAAGATCAATGGTTTTCTGGTAATATACCTGAGCAGAGTCTTTTTGATTAATAGCCTCAAAGAGCTGTCCTGTAATGAAAAGATAGCGACCTTTTTGGGCTTTTTCTTTAGTTTCTTCACTGGCAAGTTTAAGAGTTTCAATGGCTTGTGGATATTCTTTAAGATTGATATAAGCTTGAGCAAGGATAGCATGTAGGTTGGCACGTTCTCTTCGTTTCGGATTTTCTTCTGAGAGCATTTTATGTACATCAGTAATCGCCATTTGCTCACGACCTAATTGAATAAGTGTTTTTTCTCTCCAAAAGGCAGCATTATAGCGTTGGTTGGTTTGCCCATAATTAGTTAGCAAGTGGTTAAAAGCTTCTAAAGCGGGGATATAGCGACCATTATAGTAACGAGCCTTTCCCAAGAGCATATAAGCATCATCAATTTTTCGGTTTTTTTGCTTTCCATCAAAGACCATAGAATGGCGCTGAATTGCCTTAATTGCTTTCTGTTCAGCACGGTCAAAATGTTTGTTTCCTTCCCCTGAAAGGAAATATTCATCCGATAAGGTTTCAGGCTCCACAGGAAGGATTTCAAAATAGTTTTCAGCGTGTTTCTCAGCGATTTCCTTTTTACCTTCTTCTAAGGCTAAATTTCCGTTATATAACACGTTATACATCGTAGGAATCATACGAAATTGTCGGTTATAATAAGTATCGGCTGTAGTTGAACAGCCTATCAGAAAGGTAATTAATAAAATATTAGTAAGATACTTTAATAACTTCATTTAAAAGATATAATAACAAGGCGCAAGTTAATCATTTTTTTTCAATAGACAAATAAATTTAAACAATTTATAAGAAAATTTTCGCCTGTTCCTCTCTTTTTTCCTATCTCTTTTTAAGAAGTAACCGTATCAATAAGAATCAAACCTATTACTTGTAGATAGGTCAATAGGTTCTTTCTTAGTAGATTCAGTAAAAAACAGAAAGGGGGTCAGGAAATATCTGCTCCCCCTTTCGTAAAATCAACAATTCAAAAAAAATAATTTTATTAAGCAAGATTATCCTAAGTAAGTTTTCAGGATTTTACTTCTGGAAGTATGTTTGAGCCTACGGATGGCTTTTTCTTTGATTTGGCGAACACGTTCGCGAGTAAGTTCAAAGGTTTCCCCTATTTCCTCAAGAGTCATAGGATAATTCTCTCCCAATCCAAAATAGAGCCGTATGACATCTGCCTCACGCGGAGTAAGGGTTTCCAAGGCACGTTCTATCTCGGTTTTAAGGGATTCATGCATAAGTTCCTTATCAGGATTGGGGGATTCTCCGCTACGTAAGACATCATATAGGTTAGAGTCCTCTCCTTCTACCAAAGGGGCATCCATGGAAATATGTCGTCCTGAGTTCTTCATAGATTCTTTCACATCACTTACGGACATATCCAATTCTCTTGCTATCTCTTCAGCGGAAGGAATTCGCTCATGAGTTTGCTCAAGATAGGCATACATTTTGTTAATTTTGTTAATAGAACCAATTTTATTCAGGGGCAAGCGGACAATACGTGACTGTTCGGCTAATGCTTGTAGAATAGACTGACGAATCCACCAAACAGCATAAGAGATAAACTTAAATCCACGAGTTTCATCAAATCGCTGAGCTGCCTTAATAAGTCCCATATTTCCTTCATTGATAAGGTCGGGCAAGGTAAGACCTTGGTTTTGGTATTGCTTAGCTACAGAGACCACAAATCGTAAATTGGCTTTTGTAAGTCGTTCTAAGGCGACTTTATCCCCTGCTTTGATACGTTGAGCCAGTTCCACTTCTTCATCTGCAGAAATCAAGTCCACCTTACCTATCTCCTGCAAATACTTATCCAAAGAGGCAGTTTCCCTATTGGTAACCTGTTTGGTAATTTTAAGCTGTCTCATTTATAATGATAAATTGTTAATGACTGATGATTAATCTTACTTTTGTTCTGCCTTGTAACCTGCTTTTTCTACTATTTTAGCTACTTCTGAGGCAGAAAGGGAAGTTTCTACAGTAAGAGTCTTATCTGAAGAGGTCAGATCCGCCTTCCAAGAGGTAATTTGCCCATTTTTGTCAAGTTCTTTGCCTACTTTATCCACGCAACCTTGACATTTGAAATTAGTTTTAAATTCAAAAACACTCATAATTAATTATTAATTAATAAATAAACTCAATATTCCTTAGGAGGACAAACTCTAAGTGTCCCCATGTAAAATAAATTGATAACTTATATTATTAACAAAAATCATTCCAAATTATCATTAATTAAAGAATTTTAACCATGTATAGTGACAAAATAACTATTTTTATATTTTCTTTTGTTTTAAGAGTAAGCTATTGGTTACTACACTAACACTACTGAAAGCCATAGCCGCTCCTGCATACATGGGGTTAAGTAGTCCTCCTCCAAAGAGATAAAGTACTCCTGCAGCAATAGGAATCCCTATAAGGTTATAGATAAATGCCCAGAAGAGGTTCTGCCGAATTGTGCGCAAGGTTTCCACTGACAAATTGACCGTTTTAGAGATTTTAAGTAGGTCAGAGGAAATAATTGTCAGTTGTGCTACCTCCATAGCAACATCACTACCTTTTCCCATAGCGATACTTACATCGGCTTGGGCAAGGGCTTGACTATCATTAATACCATCGCCTACCATACCTACTATCTTACCTTGTGCTTGGAGTTCTTTTACGAAATCCTGTTTATCAGCGGGTTTTACTTGTGCTTTTACGTGAGAGATTCCTACCTTTTGAGCAATGATATTGGCTGTTTGTAGGTTATCCCCTGTAAGCATATACACCTCTATTCCTTGTTTTTGTAATGCTTTTATTGCTTTTGCGGAACTATCTTTCACTTGGTCAGCTATGAATATAAGTGCTAATACTTCCTTACTGCTGGCAAGTACCACCAAGCTTCCCTCTACGGTGTAGGTCTGTATTTTCTCTTTGAAATCAGAAGAGAGGGGAATATTATTTTCCTGAATCCACTGCAAGCTTCCCACTCGGTAGCATTCTTGTTCCCAAAGGGCTTGTACCCCTGCTCCTGCGAACTCTTCTACTTGAGTAAGTTCTACAGGTTCTGTACCTTTCCAATAGGTAGTAATCGCCTCAGCTAAGGGATGAGAGGAGTGTAGTTCTAAGCTATATAATACAGGTAAATATTTCTGCTTATCTGTCCAGAAATCAGATATTACTGTAGGAGTTCCCTGAGTAATAGTCCCTGTTTTGTCCAGTACGACAGCGTTCATTTTGCTAGATAATTCTATACTTTGCGCATCTTTGATAAGGATTCCATTCTCGGCACCTTTACCTATTCCTACCATAATAGCAGTAGGGGTTGCCAATCCTAAGGCACATGGACAAGCTATGACCAACACACTAACGAAGGCTTGCAGTCCATGAGAGAATCCATTTTCCTTATCCAGAAGTAACCATAAGAAGAAAGTCAATAGGGCAATCGCAATCACAGTAGGGACAAAGAGAGCGGCAATTTTATCCACAAGTTTTTGTACGGGAGGCTTGCTTGCTTGTGCATCCTCTACAGCTTTAATAATGGAGGAGAGAAGGGTCTGTGCTCCTATCTTTTCGGCATGCATTTGAATACTGCCTTGTCCATTGGCAGTTCCCGCAAAAACTGTATCCCCCACTGTCTTTTTGACAGGCAAGGATTCTCCGGTAATCATACTTTCATCTATAAAGGTTTCTCCTTGGGTTACCTGACCATCTACGGCTATTTTTTGTCCTGCTTTTACCAATAAAACATCTCCCACTTGCACCTGATCAATGGGTATTTCCTGCCATTGGTTATCCTTCTTAACCCATACAGAAGTAGGCTTAAGTCCCATGAGCTTTCGGATTGCCTCAGAGGTACGTCCTTTGGCAGATTCTTCCAGCACCTTCCCCAGTAGGATGAAGGAGATAATCATCACAGCGGCTTCAAAGTATAAGTGTGGGGTGATTCCTTGTCTTTGCCAGAATTCTCTAAAAACAAGGCTTGAGAGACTGTATAGGTAAGCCACCGAGGTGCTGAGCGCCACCAGGGTATCCATATTAGCAGTATGATGTTTTAATTGATTATACGCCCCCACAAAGAAACGTTTACCAAAGAAAAACAGCCCTATAGTTGCTAAAACGGCTTGTAAATAATCACTATAAGGAAAATGCAGATGAAACATAGCGATGGCAAAGACGGGTAAAGAGCAAAGCAAACTTCCCCAGAAGGTGCGCTGTAATGCCCTGTAACGTATTTGTTCCTTTGCCCTGAGATCTTGCTCACTAAGGGCATTGATTTCCATATCATAGCCCGCATCAATAACGAGTTTTTTAAGTGCTTGGGCAGAGGTTATGTGAGAGTCAAAAGTGATATTTGCCTTTTGATTGGCATAATTCACGCTTACTTCTTTAACGCCTGGAGCCTGTTGCAGTACCTTTTCAACGGTAATAGCGCAAGAGGCACACATCATACCACTTATAGGATAATGTTCTTTTTGTATCATAAATTGAAAAGAATAACTTTGGGAGAGTAAGCATTTCAAAAAGTATGCCTACTTAAGAATATGACATTTTTTCATATTTTATTTTGATTCCTCGAAAAAAAACGTATCTTTGTAACTGAATTAAAAAACACTCTAATTTAGATTAAATATGCTTATTGCTCCTTCCCTATTAGCAGCTGATTTTGCTAACTTACAAAGGGACATAGAGATGGTCAACCGTAGCCAAGCAGATTGGTTTCATATAGATGTAATGGATGGTGTATTTGTCCCTAATATCTCCTATGGTATGCCTGTGGTAAAAGCCATTCACAAATATGCTCAAAAGCCTTTGGATGTACATTTGATGATAATAGACCCAGACCGATACCTACATGCTTTTGCTCAGCTGGGAAGTACGACTCTTTCAGTACATTATGAAGCTTGTGTGCACTTGCATCGCACCCTGCAGGCTATCAAGCAAGAAGGGATGAAGGCAGGAGTTGCCCTAAACCCTCACACACCTATTAGCGTTCTGGAGGATATTATTACAGAAGTGGATTTGCTCCTTATTATGAGTGTAAACCCTGGCTTTGGAGGACAGTCCTTTATAGAGAACACTTATAAGAAAGTGCGACAAGCAAAGGAACTTATTCTAAGGAACCATGCCAAGACACTCATAGAAGTAGATGGAGGGGTTAATGCTACCAATGCTCCTGAACTGGTAAAAGCAGGAGCCGATGTACTAGTTGCAGGTAGCTTTGTATTCAATGCTCCTAATCCAGAAGAAACAATAGCTGCTCTCAAAGCAGGGAAATAAGCGTCTTGATATATTTAGATATTATTTTGTTAAGCAAAACAAAATAAAAACTAATGTGTTTATATGAATTGTTAATTATTTTGATAAAATAATTATTTTCTACCTATGCAATGATATTTTTTAATTATCTTTGCTTTTGAGTTAATAACCTTAATATTAAAATTATTTAAAAAAACATAAAAAATTTAATAATGGAAGTAGAACAAGGGTATAAGATAGCGCCTGCTCCTGAATGGGCAGCTACTTTGACCAATGAGCAGATTATAGACTTATGCAAGGATTCAGATTTTGCCACAGAACAGATAGACGAAGGAAGAGATTTTTGTTATCTTCTTAACAAATATTTCTATGTAGATGATGAGAAAAACACCGATTATGCTCTGATGGCATACACCCTCACTCAACCAGAGAACTTAGAACGTGCCTCGGTGAATGATATGGTTTTGGAAGAGAATGAATATTACGAAATCAACCGTATCGCTGTTATTCGTGATGGTATTTATATAGATAAGCTCTCCGATACTAATATAAAGGTTCTTGATAATGAAAACAATAGTAATGGAGGTGTATTAAGCAAATCCAAGAAAATAAATATTTCTATTCGAGATCTCAGGTTATATGATATTCTCATTTTGGAGGATTCACGTACAAAAGTGTTCTCCGAGAAGGAGTTCGTTCGTCGTGATTTTGTAAAACACATATATGTTACTCCTGACACCTATTGGGCCTATGGAAAATACCACTACAAATTCATTAACAATCGCCAAAAGAAAGTAGCCTATAAAGAATTTTTCTTCCGAGATGAACAGGGGAACGCTTTAGAGCAGCCCATTAAATATTTGGACAAGGGAGAAGTATTAGAGATTGAGCATACCGATTATATCAACCCTGTAGACCCTAATAGAGAGATATTTCCTTTTATAGACTTCGCTACAGAGAGTACCTGGAAAGACCTTTCCAATTATATTTATCCCTTATATAAAGATGTATTGGAGTCATCCGATTTGAAGGATTTTGCTCCGGATTTGGTAGAAAAATTAGATAAATTCTCATCCTTAGATGAGAAAATACAGTTTGCCATTGAATATGTACAGAATAATATATACTATACTTACAATGCCGATGAGATGAATGGTCATAAGCCTCAGGAGCCTTCCATTACTTATCATAACAAGCAAGGGGATTGTAAGGCTAAGTGTGTACTCCTGAAGACTATTCTTGACCACTTAGGGGTGGAGACCAGTGTAGTATTGGTGAATTATAATGCTGACTTTTACTTAAAATATTACCTTCCTTCCCTACTCTCATTCAATCACGTAATTGTAAAAATTCACTACAAAGGAGAGGATTACTTCATAGATGCTACCTCACGTAATGAGTTTGGAAGATTAGAGAAAAGAACGGTACTTAGCTTCTGTCATTACATGGAAATCAAGGAGAATTCAACCCTTAGTGTGCGTAAGCCTACTCACTTTGCCCTACCTTGTATAGATGAACATGTAAAGGTAGTGGTCAAAGAAGGAAAAGGAAAGATAACCCTACATACTACCTATCGCTATAACCGTGCCAACAATATGAGGAACTACTTTAAGCAAACGAACAAGAAGGAACTCATAGATGGCTGGAATCGCTTCCTCTTCTATAACCTGAACTATGTCAATGACCGAAGTGAGCAAGATATTCGTGAGATATTCAAGGATGTAAGCATTAAGATAGAGAAAGATGACAAGGAAGAAAATGAACTTACCATTGGTTATGAAGCTACTATTCTTAATCCTTATTTCACCAACAAAGAAGGAGAAGAGTTCCTTATGTACTTTGACCATAGTGTACTGAAGAAAGACCTTATAGACTTTCGCCATAAGGATAGCAGCTATTGGCATAACTATGATAGCGAACATTACCTCATTGAGCTCTATGCTGATAAGCCTATTAACACGAAGGAAAAATATACCACACAAGAGCTTGAACTCTCCAATGACTTTTTCTCCTATTCCAGTAAAAAGACTATTGAGAAGAGTTCAGGGAAGGTAGAGATTTCCTATGACCCACTCACAAATGTTGAAATTACCTTAGAGAATATCCAGCCAATCAAAGAGGATTATCATCGCATAGGGGATAGTAACTTTGGCTTAGGGATTGATGTGCTCCCTAAAGGATTTTTCAATAGGATAAAATCATGGTTTAAGTAAAAAGTATACATTTCATACATTCATAATAAAAAGGAGAAAAGCTGCCCAGTTGGCAGCTTTTCTGATTTAATTATTGATGAAAACATATCAAAATTGGTATTTTACACCCACATTCCATGTACGACCGAAGCCAAAGAACACTTTATTAGCCACATCTATACCTTTGTAAGTCTTACTGGTATTGGTAGCATGAATATTGGTATTGGATTCAGAAATATAGGTAGTATCCAATATATTATTTACATTTGCTAAAAGAGTAATGGATTGTTTTTTTCCGAAAGCAAACTTATAAGAAAGTCCTCCATCAAAAAGGTTATACTGAGGGAGCTTAATACTTTCCCTATTGGTATTATTTGCACTACTTAAGGAGGCAACATCCAGCCTTGCATATAGGTTATTGACATAGCGCCAACTTAGGTCAATATTGAAATTATCAATAGGAGTTACCACCACTCCGAGATTAGCGGTCATCTGAGCAGAGTCCCCTACTTTTATTTTATCCAAATCCACATCAAACTGGTTACTTGTTTTTCCTGAGAGCGTATATTCGGTATTATCTGCACTAAGGAAAGTATTCACTTGGGCTTTTCCTTGGTAGAACCAATCTCCAAAAGAGAACATACCATTAACCTTGACTAACTCATTGATACGATAAGTAGCATCCATTTCCACCCCTTGGTGGATTTCAGTTACCCCAAGCATTTCAAAAAAGTACTGTGTATTTCTGTCCCATTGGTTATCACGACGTACATAACGGTCTTTCCAAGAGGTACGATACAGATTTACATTGGCAGCGATATTTTCGCTTTTGAAACCATAGCCTAACTCTATTCCAAATATCTTTTCATTGGTAAGATTAGGGTTAACAAAGTTCTTATAGTTAGGATATACTGAGTTGAAGAAAGGTTGTCGGGAATAATAACCTATATTAGCGAACACATTATGGTGATTATCAATATTATAATTAGCCCCAGCCTTCATGTTATATCCAGGAATATTCTTATAGGTGGTCTCAGTTTGCATAGCTGTTTCAGGTTTTCCTTTAAGGGCGAGAGTACCTTCTTTGAGGAAATGGTCTATCCTCTGGTAAGCCTGCATAGAGCTTGACCATTGAGCAAAGGCGGAGAGCTTATCATTGGTATATTCCACCTGACCGAAAGCCCCTAGCCAGCGTACATTACCATCATTACTGAAGGTTATCTGGTCATCCAGATTTTCTATACGTCCTCCAAAAGGGTTAAAGGAAGGTCTGTCAGAGATAGAGTGAGTTACATTACGAGGGATGGTAATATTCCTATTGGAAGCATCTCGGTAGAAATCTGTTCCTAAGAAATCACTTACCACTTCATAGTGATACCCTTTGTAGTACCTGCCGTCAAGTCCAACACTGAAGGATAGATGATCAGAGAGCTTATGATTGAAATTGGTAAGGAATCCGAACCAATTATGAGAGTTCACGGAAGCCTTACGAGCGAAACCTTCGGTAACGTTCATTTCTTGGTTATTGGAATTGATTACCTTACGAGTTGCATTGGCTACATAAGGAGTTCCATGGAGTTCAACATGTTGATTAGGTGTGGAGACATCTTCTCCTTGATTATACCTAACCATTCTTTCAATATCCATAAGTCCGTCAGGAGTTCTAAAGTTAGAAGCATTCAGCATAGTGGGTCTGCCATTTCGGTGGGTTCCTGTCCAAGCACCTCCTGCATCACGAGTTCCTGACCCACGACCGAAGGAAGCATATACTACAGTGCTAAGGGTGGATCGTTCCTCTATATTCCAATCCCAATTAAGCATTATCACAGGTTTGTGATATACATTACGGCGGAAGCTATATTCCTTACCATTATAGTATCCCCAGTCGGAATTATAACGGCGATTAGGTTCTCCATCTTTTCCATACTTCAGATAATCCTGAATAGAGATATGGTTGCTACGCTGGTGGTGCCATTGAGGGGCTCCTGTGAACATGAATTGAAGGGCATGCTTATCATTAGGGGCGTACCCTAAAGCGAAGAAGTAGTTATAGGCTTCGAACTTAGTTCCTTCCGCATAGGTAGCTCCTGCAGTACGGCTTAGTAGGACAGAAGTAGACCATCCTTTTTTACTTTTCCCTGTATTATAGGCAGCCAATCCTTTGTAGAATCCGTCATTTCCGTAAGCGGCAGATACAGTACCTCCCTCATTCATATCGGAGGCACGGGTTACAATATTGATAGTTCCTCCTACAGAGGCAATGGCTAACTTAGAGGCACCCAATCCACGCTGTATCTGCATAGAGGAGGTTACATCGGAGATTCCTGCCCAGTTGCTCCAATATACTTTACCGTTCTCCATGTCATTAATAGGCATTCCATTAATCATCACGGCGATATTTTCATTACCGAAGCCACGGATATTAATTTTAGAGTCTCCGTAGCCACCACCTGACTTAGTTGCATATACCGAAGGGGTTTTGTTCAGTAGTTCGGGGAATTCCTGATTTCCTAACTTGCTGGTAATTTCAGCAGCACGGATGGTAGAGACCGCCACCGGTGTTTTGCGTTCTTTTGCCATATCCACCAAGGTGTTCCCGGTGAACACCAATCCGGTAAGTTCCTCTGCATCGGGCATAAGAGTTACCTGTACAGAAGCCTTTCCTTTGACAATAGTAAAAGGTACTTCTTTGGTTTTGAAACTAACAAAGGAGACAACTAAGATTCCCTTTTTCTGAGTAGTTTTAAGGGTGAATTTTCCTTTTTCATCGGTGGAAGTTCCATGAGTAGTTCCTTTGATGAGGACGTTTGCCCCTAAAAGAGGTCCTTTTTCTTCACCATCAAACACGGTTCCTGTGATTGTTTGTGCCGAGAGGGTGGCTATCATAAAGAATGCCCACAAGCTCAGCCAATGTTTAACTGTTTTCATCTTTTATTATGTATAATTATATCAATGGTTTTGTGGTACAAATTTCGTAAATTTCACGCATATTAATTTCTAAGGATATGTTAATCTTAATTATTTTTTACCAACAATCACTGTTCAAAACCTTTATTTTTTGTTCATAACTTCATTTTGTTCCAATATATTATAGATAATTTAATTAAATAGTTAAATATCCATATAATATATATTTTCTCATGCAATATATTTAAATATTATCAATATTCCTTATTTCTATTATTGTTTCTGAAAGAATTCTATTTAATTAGAATTTTTTTTTGAATTTTTTTTTGATATTAGAATATTATATTATATCTTTGCACCCTAAAAGTAAAAAGGGATTATCTATCCTTATTAAATAATAATAAACAAATAAAGCGAATATGAGAACAAATGTGTTAGGCTATCCGCGTATTGGAGAGAAGCGCGAGCTAAAAAAAGCCAATGAGGCTTTTTGGGAAGGTAATCTCAGTGAGGAGGAACTCCTCTTGGTTGCAGAGAAAATCCGTGTCCATAACTGGAGCTTGCAAAAGGAAGCAGGTATAGATCTTATCCCTTCTAATGATTTTTCCTTATATGACCAAGTATTGGATTTTTCCTTTACAGTAAATGCTATTCCTCAGCGTTTTGCCCCTACCAAAGAACTCTGTGAACTTAAGCAATATTTTGCCATTGCCCGTGGTTATCAAAAAGATGGCATAGATGTTACTGCTTCAGAAATGACCAAATGGTTTGATACCAATTATCATTATATTGTTCCTGAATTTACCAAAAATCAAACCTTTTCCTTGAAGGTGAACAAGCCTTTGAACGAATATAATTTGGCTAAAAAACATGGATTTGAGACCAAACCCGTACTTTTAGGCATGGTTACTTACCTGCTCTTAGGAAAAGAAAAGGAGGCTGGCTTCCATCGCTTAGAGCTTGCAACAAGCCTGCTCCCTGTCTATATACAGATTGTACAAAGCCTTGTGGATGCAGGAGCTAAGAGCATCCAAATAGATGAACCTTACTTAGTACTTGACCTTCCCCAAGGGGCTGAGGAAACCTACCGAAAGGTGTATGGTGAGCTTAAGGCTAAGTTCCCTAAAACAGAATTTATTCTAACTACCTACTTTGGAGCCTTGGATAATAATACCTCTTTAGCAGTGTCTCTCCCTTTTGACGTATTACACATTGACCTTGTTCGTGCTACCGCACAGTTAGATGGGGTACTTAAGGCACTTGATAAGGACAAGAAGCTTTCCTTAGGAGTGGTAGATGGTCGTAATATCTGGAAAAACAATTTTGAGCATTCTCTCACCCTTATAGAAAAGGCACAGGAGGTTATCGGTTATGACCGCTTACTTATTGGTACTTCTTCTTCCTTGCTACATACACCTTGTAACTTAGAGAATGAAAATAATGAAAAGGTGCTCACTGCAGAGATCAAGCAATGGCTTGCCTTTGCCAAACAGAAAGTAAAGGAACTTTCTACTCTTAAAACCCTTGCTCAAGGGCATGATCTTAGTCCAGAGGTAAAAGCTGCTTTTGAAGAAAACAAGCGAGCTGCTGAGAATCGCAAGACTTCCCCGCTAATTCATGACCCTAAAGTTAAAGAGCGTGTAAAAAAGATTACTGAGAGTGACAGCAAGCGCAAGAGTCCTTTTTCTATCCGCCGAAAAATGCAAGAAGAAGCCCTACACTTGCCCCTTTTCCCTACCACTACCATTGGCTCCTTCCCACAAACACAAGAGGTACGTTCTTGGAGAGCCTCCTTCAAGAAAGGAGTGCTTAGCGAGAAAGAATATGACCGCCTTCTTGAAAAAGAAATAGAGGACTCCATCCGTTGGCAAGAGCAAACAGGAATTGATGTGTTGGTACATGGAGAATTTGAACGTAATGACATGGTGGAATACTTTGGAGAGCTGCTCAATGGCTATACTTTTTCCAAGTTCGGCTGGGTACAGAGCTATGGTTCCCGCTGCGTAAAGCCTCCTATTATCTTCGGAGATGTTTCCCGCCCCAATCCTATGACAGTGCGTTGGAGCAAGTACGCACAATCCCTGACCAAGCTTCCTGTAAAGGGAATGCTTACAGGACCGGTAACCATTCTCCAGTGGTCTTTTGTACGTGATGACCAACCTCGCTGGGAGACTTGTTACCAAATCGCCCTTGCTATCCGCGATGAAGTGATGGATTTAGAGAAAGCAGGCATTAAAATAATCCAGATAGACGAACCTGCTATCCGTGAAGGATTACCTTTGCGACGAGATGAGTGGAAGGATTATTTCAACTGGGCTATTAAGGCTTTCCGTATTTCCGCCTCAGGAGTGGAGGACAAAACACAAATCCATACCCACATGTGCTATTCTGAGTTCAATGACATGATAGAAGCTATTGCCAATATGGATGCCGATGTGATTACTATTGAATGCTCTCGCTCTCAAATGGAACTTTTGGATGTATTTGCCGATTTCAAATATCCAAATGAAATAGGTCCTGGTGTATATGATATTCACTCCCCACGAGTGCCTTCTGAGGAGGAAATTTACCACCTAATGAAGAAAGCTATTGCTGTGATCCCTTTCAGAAATCTCTGGGTGAATCCTGACTGTGGACTCAAAACACGCCATTGGGAGGAAACCAAATTAGCATTATCCGCCATGGTAGCAACGGCTAAGAAGCTCAGAGAGGAGTATAAGAAATAATGTTTGTTTTTATTGTTCGAAAAGGAGGTTGTCAAGAAATTGATAGCCTCCTTTTTAGTTAAGTTAAGTAAAAAGTAATCTTTTATTTTTCATCTTTACCTTTTATCTTACAGGTGATAATATCCTTAAAGATATCCCAATTGCGTGCTGGGGAGTATTCTCGGGCATAATAGATAATCTGCAGATGGAGTTTGTTCCATTTGTGCTTAGGGAAGGCTTTTTTTGCGTCCTTTTCACTTTGCACTACGGAGGAACCATCGGAGATTTCCCAACGCTGTAACATCCGATGGATATGTGTATCCACAGGGAAAGCAGGCACCCCGAAGGCAGTACTCATAACCACACTTGCTGTTTTATGTCCTACAGAAGGGAGGGCTTCTAATGCTTGAAAGGACTGAGGTACTTGCCCTTGATACTTTTCAATAAGGATGTGGGAGAGGTGATAGATACCATAGGACTTCATAGGAGAGAGTCCCACAGGCTTAATAATCTGGCGTATCTCCTCTTGAGTGAGCTTGACCATATCATAAGGGTTATCAGCCTGAGCAAAAAGCAAAGGCGTAATTTGGTTCACCCGAGCATCAGTGCACTGGGCAGAAAGGATAACTGCAATAAGCAAGGTATAAGGATCCTTATGATTAAGAGGGATAGGAGGGTTAGGATATAGTTCCTCCAAAGTATCCATAATAAAGCGTATTTTTTCTTTTTTGTTCATGGGGTTATGGAGTATTACAAAGAAAGCTATCCCTTTAGGGATAGCCCTCTTATAACACCAAATATTAAAGTAATAAAAATATTCTTAACAATCTGCTATACTTACAGCAACTGCGAGTCCTGCTTCTGAAGTTTCTTTGTACTTAGTGTTCATATCCTGAGCGGTTTGCCACATAGTTTGGATGACCTTATCCAAAGGTACTTTTGCATTCTTAGGGTTGGTTTCCAGCGCCAATTCAGCAGCGTTAATCGCCTTAATAGCTCCCATAGCATTGCGTTCTATACAAGGAATTTGTACCAATCCTCCAATAGGGTCACAAGTGAGTCCTAAGTGGTGTTCCATAGCTATTTCAGCAGCTATCATCACTTGTTCGGGTGTCCCTCCCCAGAGTTCACACAATCCCGCTGCCGCCATAGCAGAGGATACTCCTATTTCAGCTTGGCAGCCTCCCATAGCAGCCGAGATAGTAGCATGCTTTTTGAAGAGACTTCCTATAATCCCTGCCGTAAGGAGGAATTGCTCCACTTGCGCCTGAGTTCCTTTGTGATTATCTATAGTCAGATAATAAAGTAATACGGCAGGAATAACCCCTGAACTTCCATTGGTAGGGGCGGTTACCACCCTTCCTAAGGAGGCATTCACCTCATTGACCGCTAAGGAGAAACAAGTTACCCACTTAAGGGTATCACGGAAGTCCACTTTTCTCTTTCGGATTGCCTCTATCCAATCCTGAAAAGAAGCATAAGGTATTACCTCCCCTCCCATGAGTTTTTTATGTATATCATAAGCCCTACGCCTTACATTGAGTCCTCCAGGGAGCGTCCCTTCTGTATGGCACCCTATATAGGCACATTCTGCCATTGTACTCCATACGCGTAAGAGTTCAGCATGTATTTTCTGCGGATTACGGAGGGCTTTTTCGTCCTCAAAGACAATTTCAGAAATCTCCTTTCCCTCTCTCTGGCAGTGTGCTAAGAGCTCCCTAGCGGAATCAAACTCATAAGGGAAAGCCGGTTGTTGTTTTGCTTCTCCTTTTGTGGACTCTTCTGTTTTTTCTTTGACAATGAATCCTCCCCCTATGGAATAAAAGGTGGATTCATAAGTTTCCATTCCTTTTCCTTGTGCCGTGAAGGTAATTCCATTAGCATGAAAAGGTAAAAATTTCTTATTAAAAACGACTTCCTTTTCTGGGTCAAAGTGAATAAAGAATTTCCCTGCTAAGTGTAGTTTTTTATCTTTTCTAATAGTTTCAATAATGGAGGAAATACTCTCCACAGGGATATATTCAGGGTCTGTTCCACTAAGTCCTAACATAGCCGCCAAGTCAGTAGCATGTCCTTTTCCGGTAAGGGACAAGGAGCCATATAAGTCCACCCGTACACTTTGAACTTTTTCTAAGATTTGTTTTTCCTTAAGTTCCTTGAGAAAGGCTTCTGCAGCTCGCCAAGGTCCTAGTGTATGAGAACTGGAGGGACCTATCCCTATCTTAAGCATTTCAAAAACACTTACGTATTCCATAAAAAAATTTTGGTGCAAAATTACAAATTAATGATTGATTTTTCAATGATTAATAGGGAATTTTTTCTTCTTATAGGGAAGGTTTCTGTTATTTATTTATAGTCTAAATACAGTTATTAGTTTACTTTTTCAAGTTGTTTTTTCACCTCTTCTACGATGCTGGTACGGTCAATACCTAATCCTTCCTGTTGGACAGCAAGTTCTCCCTGTGCATTGAATACACTAATGATATTGGAATGGGAGAAGTCAATAGGAGAGATTTGTTTATAATTCACTGCCAAGACAGCTGCGAACTCACGTGTTTTTTCCTCATCGGAGCGAAGGAATACCCATTGGTCATCATCCATATTATTCTCTTGAGCGAACTTTTTCAAGTGTTCAGGAGTATCCACCTTAGGATCAATACTCACCAAGATGTACTTGACTTTATCCTTATGAGCGATGTTCTGAGCTTCCACTGCCTTGCGAATCTCACGCATATCCTGAATAAGGATAGGGCAAGCCGTTTTGCAGGAGGTATATATCATCACTACCACCAAAACATTTCCTTTAAAGTCCTTCCACTGAATATCCTTCCCATTTTGGGTAGTCCAGGTCTCTGGCAGGTTGTAGATAGAAAGGTCGGAGATTTCTGTAGATTTTGCCTGTGTATCTGTCTTCTGAGAAGCGTTTGGCTCAGCAGCAGGCTGCTCTGAAGTGGCCTCAGTAGATGATTTAGCCTCTGTGGTATTGTTTTTACAGGCTTGGAGCATAAGGAGGCTCACAGCCATGAATAATAATTTTTTCATAATAATTAATGGTTATAATTCTTAATTTATTTGTTCTATTTCAAGTATTGAGCAGCTATGGCTCATACAGGAATGACTTAGTTTTATTCATATATTCGCTTGGGCGACTTTCTAAACTGTCACACTTGTCTGGCGATACTTTTCATTTTTCACTTTTCGTTTCCCTTGACTTAGCACACCTGAAGCCTAAATTTTTATTGGTATAGTTTGCCTTTAGGGTGCCTCTGAGAGAATAGCGCATGAAAGCACCATAGTTAGTAAGGTCTGAGGCATTCAGGGCACTTCCTCCACAGAAGAGCGCATCATCGCCAAAATTATCTTTACGTGCCTCTCCAGAGAAGAATACACTATTGAAATCACTGACCCACTCCCATACCAAGCCATGCATATCATACACTCCCCAATAGTTTTTCGGGGTGCTTCCTATCTTGTTTTCATAGGTTTTAGGGGTTTGCAGCCAATGAGTAATATAATCCGAATAGCTTTTCTTGTTTTGTGCATTAGGAGTAGTTGCATCCGCTTGGGCAACATACTCCCATTCATCGGTAGTGGGGAGGCGCTTTCCCTGACATTCACAATATTTCTTAGCGGTAAACCATGATATATTGGTTACAGGAGCCTGCGGGTCAAGAGGAGCAAAGTCCAAATCATCCTTCCACTGGGATAGGTAACTTTTCTTAGCAAAGATAGCCTTTATACGGGAGCGCTGATATTGAGGATTTTTCTCTAAGAAGTCCTTATATTGTGCATTGGTTACCGGATATACATCCAAGTAGAAAGAGGCTATTTTCACTCTTTGAGTTCCTTTATCCTTTTCCTTTACTCCATACATAGGTAGGTAGCTTCCTTCCTTTATAAGTACCATAGGAGTTACCTTCTGCCCCCATAAAGTACCCTGCAAAAGCAGGGAGAGGGCAGAGAGTATCACCACCAAGCCAATGCTTGGAACTTGAATAGATAAGTGGTTATTTTTCACTTTTATTTTTGATCTTTCACTTTCTGTACCATTTCAGGAGTTACCACCTTTTTGCTGTTTTCCCAAGTGTTATATACATAAGTAAGCACATCGGCTACTTCCTGCACTGAGAGGGGTTGTGGGGTCATAGCACTTTCATAAGTTTTTCCATTCACGGTAACTTTTCCTGTTTTTCCGTGCAATACAATACCGATAGCCCTATTCACATCGGCATTAAGGAAGTCGGATTTTGCCAATGGAGGGAAAGCTCCTTCGAGTCCTTGTCCTTGCGCTTGATGACAGGCAACACAGGTTTTGGTATATACAGCTTTTCCATCGTCTATCTGTTGTTGCTTAGTTTTAGCTACAATGGTTCCCTCATTCTTAGGGGTTACTGCTATTTTCAGGTCAGAGACATACGGTTTAGGGTCATTTTTACCATATATTTTTCTATTTTCTTCTCCTTTAGCAACAAGTAATCCCAACGCACCCTTATTAAAAGCACGATAGATGGAGTGATCCACAATCACATAGGATCCAGGTACATCTACCTTGAATTCCACGATAGCGGCTCCACCGGCAGGGATAAGGGTTGTTTGTACATTTTCATTGATTAAGCTGGCACCTTCCACATGTACACGGTCAAAGATTTCACCAATTACGTGAAAAGAAGAGACCTTATTAGGACCTCCATTTCCCACAAAAAGACGGACGGTTTCTCCAGGATTTGCTGTAAGAGCTCCATCATTGGTAAGAGCTCCCACCCTACCGTTAAATACTACATAATCAGGTGTTTCAGCCAAAGCTTTATCTTGGTTAAAGGCTTGTGTTCCTCCTGCTCCATAGGCTCCATCAGTATAGAAATCCCCTTGCATCACATAATACTCCTTATCCACCGGAGGAAGTCCTCCTTCGGGTTCTACCAAGATAAGTCCATACATCCCATTGGCGATATGCAAAGGTACTGGTGCTTGTGCACAGTGATACACAAACAGACCCGGACTTAAGCATTTGAAGGTGAAAGTGCGTTGTTCACCAGGAGCGACCAAAGTTGCTTCAGCACCTCCTCCAGGACCTGTTACCGCATGCATATCTATATTATGAGGGAGCTTGTTATCCTGATGGTTCTTAAGAGTGAATTCCACTTCATCTCCCACCCGTACACGGATGAAACTTCCAGGCACTGTACCTCCAAATGTCCAGAAGAGATACTTGGTACCATCCATAATTTCCCCCTCTTTCTCGATAATCTCCAAATCCACCTTAATCTTCATTGCCTTACGAGTTCCTACAGGTTTAGGTACATGAGGGGGGGAGGTAAGCTCTGCCTGAACCGCTTCTCCTTCCACAGGAATATCTACAGTTGCTATAGGGGTTGTTTCTTTCTTAGGCTCTTCTCCTCCACAGGCTACAAATAGTGCCGAGAAAGCCATTAAAGTCATTAATTTTCTTGTACGTTCTTTCATTAAAATATAGTGTTTATTGAACCTGGCAAAGATAAATTTTTCTTGATAAACAAACAAATATCTTTTCAAGTTTTTTTAGAAAATTTTTCTTATCCCCACACTCGCCGTGTGCGATACTTACTATCCCTGTTATCGCTTAAAACAAAGACAAAAAAGAAGAAAAATACAAATACAAAAAAATAAAGAAGAAGAAATAAAATAAGGAACGAAAAACAAACAACGAAATCATTCATCATCACCAGCGACTTCTCCATTTTTCAAGGAAAAGGATTCTTTACCTTCCTTTGAAAGTGAACAGTAAACAGTGAATAGTGAATAATGAATAGTGAACAGTTAAAAGTGAAGAATTTTTCGTTTTTCACTTTTCGTTTTTCACTTTTCGTTTTTCACTTATTAAGGGGTGGACACTTCTCTTTCTGTTTTTCCTTGACATAGCTACAAAAATGTTGTATATTTGCGGTGTTATTGAAGGGAGCACATCGCCCTTCAGCTTCATGATTTCAGTAAACAAATCCCTTCATTATTATGAAAAAATTCTTCATCCTCTACAATGACATGCTCGAAGTACTGGACGAGCTCACCGACGAACAAGCCGGTAAGCTCTTCAAAACCATCAAAGCCTACCAGCAACACCTAAACAATCATCTTGACCCTCAACCGCAAGAGATTCCTCCCTTCCCTGTGGATGACTTTGTAACTCGCATTGCCTTTGCTTCCTTCAAGGCTCAGTTCAACCGAGAAGCCAAACAGTGGCACCAAAGCGCCGTGAATAACAGAAAAAAGGGACGTATGGGAAACCTTAAGCGGTGGCATCCTGAGCTTTACAACAAAGTAGTAGCCCAAGAACTCTCCTTAGAAGAAGCTGAAGAGGAGGCTCGTAGTAAAAAAAACCGTCCTTCCAAGGGAAAAGAAACTAAAAAAGAGGAAAACATAGCGGAGCCTGCTCATAATTCTATGGAAAGTATCTCTATAGACCAGATTGTCCCTTATATTCCTAAAAAAAGGAATACATACTGGGAGATTAAACCCATAGAAGCACTTAAGGAAGAATACCTTAGCAATGAAAGGCTTACACAAGTAATGTTCAAGATACTAAATATCAATGATAAGCAACAGCTCTCTAAGCTCTTGTGTCAGTTCCACGAACACTTGGAATCACAGGGAGAATATGAGAAAGATATTCGGGACTACTGTAGCCATTTTAAGAATTGGATCCGGAAAAGGAAACAGGAGGAGGCAGTAGAGAAGCAGAAAAAAGCCGAAGAACAAGCACAATACCCCAGATACAGAACCTTTGGAATGAATGAACACGGGCAGGCGGTATACCTAGATTAGTGATTAATGATTTAATAATTAATGATTAGCTAAAAACGTATTTCAACTATGCTTGATATAGATATAGAAAGTATTGTATTAGGAGGGATGCTCATAGAAGCGCAGGGATTTCCTCGCTTTACAGACGCCATTGGAGAAGTAAACGTATTTGGTGACCAGCGGCATGCCGTCATCTATGAGGCTATGTTAAGTCTCTTTAAGGAGAGCGGTCAGATAGACGTCTGCTTAGTCAGTCAAGAGCTAAGGAAGCGGAATCGGCTCAAGGAGATAGGCGGGAGTGCTTATCTGGTATCTCTTACCGAGAGGGTTTCTTCCGCTGCACACATAGAGGAATATGCACGCATACTGCTACAAAACCATATAAAGCGTAATATAAAAGCACTCTCTCAGCACTTGGAGACACAAGCCTCCAGTGACCAATCGGATCCTTTTGCCCTTTTGGATTACTGTCAAAGTGAATTGGATAAAGCAACTGATTACCTACAACAAAGACATTCGAGGACAACGGCAGAATACCTCACTGAGCTATTGAATCCCCAGCAGAACAAAGGAGTTCCTATGGCTATAGAAGGGCTTCATTGTTGGCTTAATGGCTATCATCCTGGAGAACTTACCGTCATTGCAGGTCGTCCTGGAATGGGCAAGACCGCCTTTGCCCTGAATGATGCCTTGCACCAAGCTCGCAGTGGTTATCCTGTGGGGTTTATCTCCTTGGAAATGACGGGGAAGATGGTAACCGGACGTGCCTTTGCCAATTATGCAGGAATCAATAGTAATCACCTCTGTACACAGGGGCTTAGCCGCGAGGAGATGGAGATCGCCGTACAATACAGGGCTTCCTTTGGCGAGTTTCCTCTTTATATAGAGGAAGCCTCCTGTATGAGTCTTTTGCAAATAAGAATGAAAGCCAAAGAATGGATAAGGACAAAGAAAATAAAAATCCTTTATGTGGATTATCTGCAACTGATTATCGGTAGCCATGATAGGAAATCCTTCCGTACTCGTGACCAAGAGGTTGGAGAGATTTCTCGTTTCCTCAAAGGGCTTGCTAAAGAACTTAATATTCCTGTGGTGGCACTGGCACAACTCTCTCGTGAGGTAGAAAAGCGAGGCAACAAACTCCCTACCCTCTCCGATCTGCGTGAGAGTGGTTCTATAGAACAAGATGCGGATAATGTCATGCTCCTATATCGTCCAGATTATTATCAAGAATTATTGGGGGAAGAGGAAACCCTTAAGGAGCAAACGGAGAAGAAAATAGATATTATCCTTGCCAAGTACCGCAATGGTTCCACAGGGAGAACCACTGCCGACTGTGACTTAGCCTACATGAGGTTTAGGTAAAGGGATAAGGTGTTATTGCATATTCTTAGCCTCAATGCTTAGGGTTGCATGAGGTACTGCCTTAAGGCGTTCCTTATCAATAAGCTTTCCTGTTACACGGCATACACCATAGGTTTTATTTTCAATACGGATAAGGGCATTCTTGAGGTCACGGATGAACTTTTCCAAACGTGTAGCCTGTGCCATATTGGATTCCTTACTCATCATCTCCGATCCCTCTTCAAAGGCTTTGAAGGTAGGAGAGGTATCATCCACACTATTATCAGCTCCATTGAGGTATGCCTGACGCAAGAACTCTAAATCCGCCTGAGCTTGGCGTAATTTTTCCTCAATAAGCCCCTTAAACTCCTGCAAATCCTTATCAGAATAACGAACTTTTACTTCCATAAATAATTTCTTTTTTATTTATAATCTTTGACTTTAGCCTCTTTTTATGAAAAAGCTAATTTTTAAATTGCGCAAAGGTACAAAATTATTATCAATTATTCATGAGTAATAAGCATTTTTTTACCCATCTTCTTTTTTCTTTTTCCACCCTCATGAACTTTTGTCATTTTTTTGGATTTCCTTGTAAGTCCATGTAGATTTTCTTTCCATTGAGATAAGCCATTATGGCTCCTTCTCCTCCATTAATGAGGGAAACCCAATCATATATAAAAGGAATGACTTCTTTCCCTTCTGTATTAACATATCCCCATTTGCCATCACGTTTTGCATCACAAATTCCTTTGAAAAAGTAACTTCCTATCTCATCATATATTACGGGAATGACTTCTTTCCCTTCTTTGTTAACATACCCCCATTTGTCCTTACGCTTTACTTTAGCAATAGCCAACCCTTCTTGTGAAAAGTTATCATTAAAATATTCAGCATCGTCATACTGGAAGGGGATTATTACTTCATCTCTTTTATTGATATACCCCCACTTACCTCTGTGGCGAACAGGAATCATGCCTTCTCTGAAGTAATTATTCTTAACTGCTTCATATTTACAAGGGATTATTTCCCTTCCTTGAGTATTGATAAAGCCAAACTTACCATGAAGCCTTACCAAAGCCGTTCCCTCTTGGAATCTGCTCTTATAAGGATGGAAAAGAGGAAAAACCTCATAAGTGGGAGGCACCAGAACTTTCCCTTCCTCCTTTATATATCCTTTTTTTCCGTCGGCAGACACTACATAGATTCCCTCTGTAGGAGGATATATAAAACCATACTTAAAAGGAATTATTATTTGGTTACTCCAATCAATCAGTCCCATTTTGCCATTTTTCACCACTCTTATTTTATCCTCTGGTTTCGGATAATAATCCTCCTCTGTATAGATAAGGTCATATTCAAAAGGAATAAGTACTTTTCCATCTTTATCAATAAATCCCCATTTACCATTCTTTTTGGCTTTGGTATAATGGGTATCGTAATGGAATGACTCAGCTTCTTCATATATGGTAGGAATGACCTTATTCCCTTTTTTGTCCACAAAGCCCCACTCTTTGCCAAGCCTTACAAGGGCTCTTCCGGACTTAAATTCTTGAGCTTCTTCATATAAGAAGGGAATGACCAACTCTCCCTGTGGAGTGATGCCTCCCCATTTGTCATTTTTCTTGACCCAAGCTATTTTATCAGGATAGCCAAAGGGCTGTGCATAATCGTACTCAAGCGGAATCACTACCTTATTTTTGAAGGTTACATATCCATATTTTTTTGTTTTCTTATCTTGGACAATAAGCATGTCCAAAAGATAACTGTCTCTTACAGATGCATATTTGTCTTTCCAAGAAATCCTTCTACGCATCTCTCCTCGATAGTCTATTCCAGAGGCTAATATTCGTGAATCTTCTAATATATGCTTTACTCCAGTAGTATCCTGAGCCATCATAAGGGATTCTATTAAGAAGAATGATAAGAATGAAAAAAGTACTTTCATAAGATTTCAGTTCTATAAGGCTTAGAATGAGAATGGCTACCGTTTCTTTTCTTACATTTTCTCAATCCTAATCTTAGTTACAATATCATCAAAAGCGACTTCTTCTCCTGGAAGAGTATCGGCAAAAAGGATTTCATTGGCTAAGGTCTCTGCTTTGATATAGTCCTCATTGACATGGACAGCATTCTCAAGTGTATTTTGCTTTTGCAAGCGGATACGAATTCTATCGGTTACTTCCAGACCTGTATCCTTACGAAGGTTCTGGATACGGTTTACTATCTCACGAGCAATTCCCTCAGCGCGCAATTCCTCGCTAATGGTAGCATCCAAAGCCACTACGAGCCCTGTAGAGGAACTTGCCACCAACCAACCTTCTATATCCTGAGAGGTAATTTCCACATCATCCAAGGTTAGGGTTAGGGGCTCCTTGTCTAAGGTAATTTTTTTGGTTCCCTGACGTTCAAGTTCTTGTATATCTTGTTGAGTAAAGTTATTAATAACTGCCGCTATGTCCTTCATTTGCTTGCCGAACTTAGGTCCTAAAGTACGGAAGTTGGGTTTAATTTGTTTGACCAAAATACCTGAAGCATCGTCAATGAACTCAATTTCCTTCACATTCACCTCATGCTTGATGAGGTTAGCTACTGCCAATATCTCTGCTCTTTCTTCCTTATTGAGGGTAGGGATAAGTATTTTCTGTAAGGGCTGGCGAACCTTAATCATCTCTTTCTTGCGGAGGGAAAGCACCAAAGAGGAAATATTCTGTGCTTTTTCCATTTTACTTTCCAATTTCTTATCAATGTATTGCGTCTTGCTCTCTGGATAATCGGTAAGATGTACGGATTCGGCTTTATCCTTACCTGTTACGACATTGAGGTCTTTGTAGAGCCTATCCATAAAGAAGGGTGCCACGGGAGCAGAAAGTTTGGCTACCACCTCCAAACAGGTATAAAGGGTTTGGTAAGCAGATATCTTGTCTTGCTCATATTCTCCTTTCCAAAAACGACGACGGCAAAGGCGTACATACCAATTACTGAGGTTCTCCTGTACAAAGTCAGAGATAAGGCGGGTAGCACGGGTAGGTTCGTAGTCCAAGAAAGCTTCTTTCACCTTAGCAATAAGGGTATGTAGCTCGGAGAGAATCCAACGGTCTATTTCTGGACGTTTTTCCAAAGGCACCTCTGCTTCAGCATAAGTAAAGCCGTCCAAGTTAGCATAGAGAGCAAAGAAGGAATAGGTATTATAGAGGGTACCGAAGAACTTACGGCGTACTTCCTCTATGCCTTCTACGTCAAACTTAAGGTTATCCCAAGGATTGGCGTTGGAAATCATATACCAGCGGGTGGCGTCGGCGCCATACTTGGCTAAAGTCTCAAAGGGGTCTACTGCATTTCCTAACCGCTTGGACATCTTTTGACCATTCTTGTCCAATACCAAGCCATTAGACATTACATTTTTGTAAGCTACTGAATCAAATACTGAAGTTGCAATCGCATGAAGGGTGTAGAACCAACCACGGGTCTGGTCAACTCCTTCGGCAATAAAGTCTGCCGGAAAAGCCTTACGACTCTCTATTAGCTCCTTATTCTCAAAAGGATAATGCACCTGTGCATAGGGCATAGAACCTGAGTCAAACCACACATCTATCAGGTCACTTTCCCGCTTCATGGGTTTTCCGGAATCAGACACTAAGATAATGGTATCTACAATATTCTTATGTAAGTCTATCTTATTATAGTTCTCCTCAGACATATCCCCTACCTTGAACCCATTGAAAGGATTCTCCTTCATGAATCCGGCGGCTATGGATTTGCTAATTTCATCCATCAACTCGGCTACTGAACCTATTATTTTTTCCTCTTTAGAATCCTCAGTACGCCAGATAGGCAGTGGGATCCCCCAATAACGAGAACGAGAGAGATTCCAATCATTGATATTCTCCAACCAATTGGCAAAACGTCCTTCACCAGTTGCTTTAGGTTTCCAATTAATCTGCTGATTAAGGGCTACTAATCGGTCTCTTACCGCAGTCATCCTTACAAACCAAGAATCCAAGGGATAGTAAAGTACGGGTGCATCGGTACGCCAACAGTGAGGATAGCTATGGACATATTTTTCTACCTTAAAGGCTTTATTTTCTGTCTTTAAAAGAATAGCCATTTCTACATCCCATGATTTTTCAGGGGCTTCACCGCTCTTGTAATATTCGTTCTTTACATATTTTCCAGCGAAGAGTTCAGGCACCTTGTTTCCCTTGAGGAAACGTCCTTGCAAATCCACCAAAGGCACCAAATTATCGTTTTCATCTTTAACTAACATAGGAGGGATATCATTCTCCTTACCCACACGGGCATCATCTGCTCCAAAGGTAGGAGCAATATGTACAATTCCCGTACCATCTTCGGTAGTTACAAAGTCTCCCGCAACCACTCTAAAAGCCTTTTCAGGATTCTCGGCAGGAAGAAACCAAGGAATGAGCTGCTCGTAGGTAGTGTCAACAAGGTCGGCTCCCTTGCACTGAGCCAAAACCTCATAAGGTATCTTCTTACGATTCTCTTCTTTGGCATAAGCCATAAAATCAGCCTCTTTAGAAGTCTCAAAGAACTTACCTGCAAACAGCTTGGTTACTAAAGCTTTTGCCAATATCACTTGTATAGGTTCAAAGGTATATTGGTTAAAAGTTCTTATAAGGACATAGTCAATATTCTTTCCTACTGCCAAGGCGGTATTGGACGGCAAAGTCCAAGGGGTAGTTGTCCAAGCAAGGATATACACTTCCTTTCGAGAAGCCTTAAGAGCAGTAGTCGCCTGAGCAGACAAGTCTTTTACCCTGAACTGGGCTACAATAGTGGTATCGGATACATCACGATAACAACCAGGTTGGTTCAACTCATGGGTAGATAAGCCTGTTCCTGCCTTAGGTGAATAGGGCTGAATGGTATAGCCCTTATAGAGTAATTCTTTGTTATACAATTGTTTAAGAAGCCACCAAACGGTCTCCATATATTTAGGCTTATAGGTAATGTAAGGGTTTGTCAGGTCTACCCAATAACCTATCCTTTTGGTAAGGTCATTCCAGATATCAGTATAACGCATCACCGCTTCCTTACAAGCTTTATTATAGTCAGCTACAGAGATTTTCTTACCAATATCGTCCTTGGTAATGCCTAATTCCTTTTCCACGCCCAATTCCACAGGAAGTCCATGAGTATCCCAACCTGCTTTACGGAATACTTGCTTTCCCATCTGGGTATGGAAACGACAGAAAATATCCTTGAGGGCACGTGCCATTACGTGATGTATACCAGGCAATCCATTAGCAGAGGGAGGACCTTCGTAGAAGATAAAAGGCTCCCTTCCATTACGGAAATCTATACTTTTGCGGAAGATATCATTATCTTGCCAGAATTGCAATATCTCTTGGGCTATCTTTGTCAGTTCTAAAGCTTTGTACTCTGCAAATTTCATTTTTCTAATTATTAAATTGTCAATTGTTAAATACCACGGATTTCACAGCTAATTTAAGGAAGCAAATTTACAACTTTTTCTCAATAAATCAAGTGTTATTTTTAATTTTCAATACTGTGCCAATTCCACCTCCAAGTGAAATTTTTCAGCTTGCCTTTTGGTAGAACAAATCTTTAGGTTTTTTAAAGTTTAAT
>NZ_JAYKBU010000009.1:0-119481 GCF_035282625.1 Capnocytophaga sp. G2
ATTAAACTTTAAAAAACCTAAAGATTTGTTCTACCAAAAGGCAAGCTGAAAAATTTCACTTGGAGGTGGAATTGGCAGGTACAAAAAATTAGCAGTTTTTCGTGGTAATTATCTATTAATTTCGTACATTTGCCCTTTGATCACAGAGGGTAGTAGTCCGTGGTCTGTCATTAATTATTAATAAGGATGCCGCTTACCGAACAAGAGTTACATAATTTAGCGATGAATATCGTAGGGGAGGCTTTGCAGGAGCTGGGCTGGGAGTTTCTCTTGGTCAATAGTAACCGCAAAAAGAACCCTCAGTTTGTCTGTATAGACCCCCAAGGGCAAAGGAGCTTTATCATAGTACGACCTATTTTGCAGGGAGACGATCCTGATGTGTATGACCCTATTCTGATGGAGGTAGTGTGCCGAAAGGCTCAAGAACATAAGGCGGATACCTATTGGGCAGGAGTTGGGCTCTATGATATATCGGACAAAAAGGCTCCCTTAGAGAAAGGAAAATCATATCAAGTAGAATTTAGAGGATTATTAAAGATTGAATAAATGAAATATCTGTACTGCCTATTGGTAACAGTGTTGTTACTTGCTTGTCAACATACAAATAAGGAAAATGTCTATTATATACGTGGTGAGGCACAGGGTACCACCTATGGGATTACCTATATTGCTCAGAGACCTATAGAGAAAGTTGCGGTGGATTCTATTCTGCGAGTGATAGACTTATCCATGTCTACCTATATAGACAACTCGCTGATTAGCAGGATCAACAAAGAGGAGAACTTACCTATAGATCCACATTTTGAAAAGGTTATTTCAGCTTCTTTTGATATATATAAACAGAGCAATGGCGCCTTTGACCCTTCTATAGGACAGTTGATCAACGCTTGGGGCTTTGGCAAAAAGGAGAACCACACTCCGCCAACTCAAAAGCATATAGATAGTCTACTCTCCCTTACAGGCATGGATAAGGTACATGTGGTGTCTACCTCCAAGGGTACCTTTATAGAGAAGGATAATCCTTATATACAATTGAATTTCAATGCGATAGCGCAAGGCTATACCTCCGATGTGATTGCTGATTATTTTCTTTCCAAGCACATTACCAACTTTATTGTAGAGGTAGGAGGGGAGCTTGTTATTCATGGGCAAAATACCCTCAAAGGCAAGTCTTGGACGATAGGTATAGACAATCCTTTGCAAGAACCTGATGAAGACAGGGAAATTGTCGCCACAGTGGAGCTAACTAATTGTGGTTTGGCTACTTCGGGTAATTATCGTAAGCTATGGACGGATTCGCTCACCGGGCAGAAGTATGTGCATACTATTAATCCTAAGACAGGTCGTCCACAGCCAAGTAACCTGCTGAGTGCTACTGTGATAGCTCCTTCGGCTATGCTCGCCGATGGATATGCTACAACGCTTATGGCTTTGGGAGGGGTGGAGGTAGCCAAGGCATTCCTTAAAGAACATAAGGAACTTAAAGCAGTGCTACTCTATTCTGATGAAGTACATAAGGGACAGATACAAAGGTATGTAACAGAGAACTTTAAAGTGGAATTTGAAAAAGCAACGGTGTCCGGAAACTGACTTTTAACAAATAAGCATTTGTTAGTTTCATTTTTATTATTACCTTTGCCAAAGATAATAAATTATAGATTTTTATGAGGAAATTACTAAACATTTTGATTTTACTTATAGCAACGGTTGCTATGGGACAAACAAAAAAACTTCAATTGGAAAGTAGTAACCTTCGATGGGAAGCGAAGAAAGTAATAGCCGGTGGACATAAGGGTACACTTACCTTTAAGTCCGGAGAGCTTATCTACAAAAATAACGAACTCGTAGGAGGTTCTCTCATAGTGGATATGAATTCCTTAGCAATTACCGATGAAGGAATGGATGCCAAAGGGAAGGCTAATTTGGTAAAGCATCTTAAGTCCAATGATTTCTTTTCCGTGAAGAAGTATGCCACTGCTTCTTTGGTGATTAAGGAGGTAACTAAGATCCAGAATGGCTATAAGGCTCAAGGTGAGTTAACTATAAAAGGGATTACAAAACCTTTAGATTTTGAACTGTTCAGAACGGCTACAGAAGGGCTTTCTTCAACTGTTGATATTGATCGTACACAGTTTGGTATTAAGTATGGTTCAGGGAGCTTCTTCTCTAATTTAGGAGATAAGGCGATTGAGGACAAATTTACTATTTATGTATATCTCTCTGTAAATTAGATTGGTTTATTGAGTTTTTCATATTTAAGAAAACCTTTGGTAAGAACTTTTACCAAAGGTATTTCATTCTAACCCTATTGAATAATGAGAAAGATTATTAATATATTCCTATTAACAGCTTTTTTACTTTGCTACTCTGTAGAAGGACAAGTGAAAAAAAAAGATAAGCCCAGAACATCCCAAACTGATAAAAAAAGAAATCCTAAAAAAACAATTACTTCCAATGCTAATAAAGGAAAAAGAGGGAAGGTAGTTTCTAAAAAACCAGTTTCTTATCCTATAGATATACAATCAAGTAGTATACAATGGACAGGAAAGAAAGTAATAGGGGCTTCACATCAAGGAGTACTTTCTTTCAAATCAGGACATTTGTTTCTTACTAAGGAAGGAAAGCTCAAAGGAGGTCGCCTGTTGGTGGATATGACCTCTATTGAAGTACTTGATCTTACGGATAATCGTAAGAATAAGTTAGAGGAACACCTCAAATCTGGTGATTTTTTTGCCACAAAAGAGTACCCTGTAGCCACTCTTGTGATGAAGGGTGTTACGGAAAAACCTAATAAAAGCTATCAAGTGCAGGCAGAAATGACTATCAGAGGGGTTACCAAACCGATTACTTTTTCCCTTTCCCCTGCTATTGCGAACCGGAGCTTTCAAGCCTCTCTTTCTATAGATAGAACCGAATATGGAGTAAGCTTTGCTGCAGAGAGTTTCTCTGATTATTTGGGAGATAAGGCAATTGACAAATTTTTCTCCCTTAATGTAACTATTATTTACTAACTAAATAGCCTCTTAAGAATGAAAAAATTATTTTTGTTAGATGCTTATGCCTTGATATTTAGAGGATATTATGCCTTTATCAAGAATCCTCGTATCAACTCTAAAGGAATGAATACCTCTGCCATAGTAGGTTTTATGAACTCCCTTTTAGAGGTTATTCGCAAGGAACAACCTCATCTTCTGGCAGTGTGTTTCGATAAGGGGGGTAGCCAACAGCGTTTGGCTATCTTTGATCAATATAAGGCTAACCGAGAGGAAACACCAGAGGCAATTCGTTTTGCGATTCCTTATATCCATCAGATTCTTAAGGCGATGCAGATTCCTATCATCGAAAAAGAAGGTTATGAGGCTGATGACATTATAGGTACTCTCGCCAAGCAAGCTGAAAAACAAGGATATACCGTATATATGGTAACTCCTGATAAGGACTATGGACAATTGGTAAGTCCTAATATCTTTATGTATAAGCCTGCACGAGGAGGTAAGGATACTGAAATATGGGGAGTAGAAGAAGTTAAGGAGAATTTTGGTGTAGATACCCCTGAACAAGTAATAGACCTTTTGGGGATGATGGGGGATGCGGTAGATAATATACCAGGACTGCCTGGAGTAGGAGAAAAAACGGCTCAAAAACTTCTTAAAGAGTTCGGTTCTATGGAAAATCTTTTAGCAAATACGGATAAGCTCAAAGGGAAACTACGTGAAAATATTCAGGCAAATAAGGATAAAGGCATTCTTTCCAAAACACTTGCACGTATTATCTTGGATGTTCCTGTAAGTTTTGATGAAAAAGACTTTGAACTTTCCTCTCCTAAGATGGAGGAGATCATCCCTCTTTTTGACCAGTTAGAGTTCCGTACCATGCTCACTACTCTGCAAAAGGCTTTCACAAAAGAGGAAACTCAACCCAACTTATTTTCTATAGGACAAAAAGCGACCAATAGTAGTATGATTACTA
This sequence comes from Capnocytophaga sp. G2, assembly GCF_035282625.1. Lineage (NCBI taxonomy): Bacteria > Pseudomonadati > Bacteroidota > Flavobacteriia > Flavobacteriales > Flavobacteriaceae > Capnocytophaga > Capnocytophaga sp. G2. The sequence continues at coordinate 3,970 of NZ_JAYKBU010000009.1, forward strand.
ATCCTACACTCTTTGATATGGAAAATATAAAGAGGCTAAAAACAATCAAGGAAGTGCCGCATGAGTATCAATTACTTACAACACAGACGGAAGTAGAAGCCTTATTACCTGAGCTTTTAGCACAAAAAGAGGTATGTTTTGATACAGAAACTACTTCTTTAAATGAAATGGAAGCACAAATTGTAGGATTAGCGCTCTCGTATGAGATGCATAAAGGCTATTATATTCTTTTCCCAGAGGATTTCTCTCTTGCTAAACAATGGTTTTTACTCTTAAAACCTTTTTTTGAGAATGAAAGTATCCTTAAAATAGGACAGAATCTTAAGTATGATTTCAAAATATTAGCAAATTATGGTATAGAGGTCAAAGGAGAGTTCTTTGATACTATGATAGCTCACTATCTACTTAATCCAGATATGCGTCATAATATGGATTTGCTCTCGGAGGCTTACTTGGGATACAGCCCAATTTCTATTGAGACCCTCATAGGCAAGAAAGGAAAGGGACAACTTACCATGCGGGCTGTACCTGCTGAATTACAAAAGGAATATGCGGTAGAGGATACGGATGTAACCTTACAACTTAAGCATGTTTTCCTTCCTCTGCTTGAGAAAGACCAAATGCTTTCACTTTTTAGGAAGGTGGAGGCTCCCCTGGTAGAAGTATTGGCTCAAATGGAATATGAAGGTATTCGTGTAGATACTCATTTCCTTGCCCAGCTCTCTAAAGAGATAGCAGCAGACCTTATAGGACTTGAAAAAACTATTTTTTCTCAAGCAGGAGAATCTTTTAATCTCTCTTCCCCTAAGCAATTAGGAGATATCCTTTTTGAAAAATTGAAACTACTAAGTAAGCCTAAAAAGACTAAAACTGGACAATATGCGACCTCTGAAGAGGTACTCTCCGAGTTGGCTTCCAAGCATGAAATTGTTGCTAATGTACTTGAATTCCGTGCCTTGCAAAAACTCCAAAGTACTTATATAGAAGCCCTTCCTCGTGAGGTAAATCCTCATACCGGACGTATCCATACAACTTTTATGCAAGCAGTTACTGCTACGGGTAGGCTTAGCAGCAACCAACCTAATTTGCAAAACATTCCTATTCGTACCCCTCGTGGAAGTCAAATTCGTAAAGCCTTTGTGCCTCGTAATGAGGATTATACGCTTCTCTCTGCGGACTATTCTCAGATAGAGCTCCGTATTATTGCAGCATTAAGTGAGGAAGATCACATGATAGAAGCCTTTCTTGAGGGGCAGGATATTCATCGCTCCACTGCAGCTAAGGTCTTTGGGGTGCCTTTGGAGGCGGTAACCAAAGAGCAGCGTAGCCATGCCAAGACGGTTAATTTTGGAATTATCTATGGAGTATCTGCTATAGGATTGAGCCAGCAAACCTCCCTTAGTCGTAGCCAAAGTAAGGAACTTATTGACACTTATTATCAAACCTATCCTAAACTCAAAACCTATATAGAAAAGCAGATTTTCTTTGCTCGTGAACATGGTTATGTACAAACTATCCTGGGACGCAGGCGTTATCTTCCAGATGTGTATTCGCGAAATCAAGTAGTTAGAGGAGCTGCGGAACGCAATGCTGTGAATGCTCCTATACAAGGGAGTGCTGCCGATATTATTAAAATAGCTATGGTTCGCATCGCTCAGCGTATTCAGAAGGAAGGACTTGCTACTCGAATGCTTTTACAGGTACATGATGAACTTCTTTTTGATGTTCCTAAAAAAGAGTTGGAAGTAGCGAAGGCTCTTATTCGTGAAGAGATGGAAAATGCTTATACTCTTATCGTTCCTCTTATCGTGGAAATAGGAACAGGAAATAATTGGTTGGAAGCACACTAAATAATGACTAATGATCAAAGATGAACTCTCCAATCCACTGCTAAGAATGTCACTTGCTGAACTATGGGAATTATTTCCAATCATTCTTTCGCCTTTTGATCCACTTCGGAAAGAATGGTTTGAAGAAGAAAAGTTACTTCTTTTACAACGATTACCTTCTGATAAGGTGCAGAGAATTAGTCATATAGGTAGTACTGCTATTGGAGGAATATGGACAAAGCCTATTGTAGATATTCTTGTAGAATTGGATGTAACAACTTCATTTTCAAATATAAAGAAAATACTTCTTAAGGCAGATTATCTTCCCATGAGTGAGGCACCTACAAGGATTTCGTTTAACAAAGGATATACTTTACAAGGCTTTTCGGACAAAGTATTTCACTTGCATTTACGCTATGTGGGTGATAATGATGAATTATATTTTCGAGATTATTTGCAAGAACATTTGTTAGTGGCAAGGCAATATGAAGCACTTAAAATCTCCTTATGGAAACCTTATGAGCATGATAGAGATGCCTATACTGCTCATAAGACTGATTTCATAAAAAAGTATACACAAATAGCCAAGAAAATCTATAAAGGTCGTTATGAATAGAAGAATAATCTTCAGAATTCTAAAGTATTTTTTCTGAGGACTACTTGGCTTGTTAGGTTTTTGGTTACTAATATTTCCAATACTTTTGTATTGCAGGAGGGTAGGGGAGTGTTTGTCCTTACAAATGGTGTCTATGGAGATACCGATGTTTTTTATGAGACGTATGGGTGCTATCAGTTGTTTCTTACCTATAAGAATTGAACAAGTAAGATATTCAAAGACAGTGTTGTACGTTCTTGCAAGTAGACACACTTTGCTTTTTATATGATGCAAAATTATCAAGTAAAAAATTAACAGATTAATCATTAACCATTCATCATTAATTTTGTATTTTTGCGCCCTAATAGAAGTTAGTTATATTCTTTGTGAATCAGTCTTATTTTAAGCAATCTTTCTGTATATTACTCTTAGCCACTCTTCTCTTTGTAGGGTTAAAACCATATTTGCCTACACGTATTTTCCCAGAAGGGAAGCTTTCTTCTCCTAATATAGTGGTAGATAGCCTTATGCTTGAGGCATTAGCAGGTAAGGATATTGATGAAGTACTAAGCAAAAATGTGGATACTCTTTCTACAAAAGATATTCCTAAGCAGTCCTTTACGGACGCGCTAAAAGGAAATACATTGGATAATGATAATTTGCAACCTTTTTTTAGGAAATTGCAGCAATTGGAATCCACAGGAAGAGGGCATATTCGCATTGGCTATTTTGGAGACTCCATGACGGATGGGGATTATATTGTACAGGATTTAAGGGCTCTTTTCCAAGAAACTTTTGGAGGAAGTGGGGTGGGCTTTATTCCCATTACTTCAGAGTCAGCAGCCTCACGAGGAAGTGTAAGACACACTTATTCAAATAATTGGAAGAGAGAGTCCTATGTGAATGTGAAAAGACCTACACGTCCTTTCGGAATTGCAGGACAGGTGTTTTTTGTTAAAAGTCCTACTCTTACTTGGGTAGAATATAAAGCCTCCGGGCAACCTCATATCTCTCAAATGTATACTCCTACATTATTCTATGGAAGTTCAGGAAATACAGAAGGGTATATAGAGATCCGTTATAATGGAGATACTACACGGGTGATAAAGCCCTTAATAGCAGATAAGCGATTGAATACAATTACCTTAGCTCAAGGAAATGTAAAAGGATTGCGAATAAACTTTTTCAGAGCAGATTCCATTCCTATCTATGGAGTTAATTCCACAAATGCGGAAGGAGTGCATATTGATAATTTTTCCAGCAGAGGAAATTCAGGACTACCGTTGTCTCTCTTCAATACGAAGTTGATGCAAGATTTTGATACAGCTTTAGGTAATTATGATTTAATAGTGCTACATTTTGGAGCAAATGTGTTAAATTATGGCACATTGGATTATAGTTGGTATCAAAGAGGAATGACAAAGGTTATTAATCAGTTACGTACTTGCTTTCCAGAGGCTTCTTTTTTGATTATTTCTACGGCAGATAAGTCCTCCAAGTATGGTATGGAAATGAAGACAGATACAGCCGTAGAGCCTCTTTCCTTAGCACAACAAGCGTATGCAAAAGATACGCATTCAGGATTTATTAATCTGTATAAGCTCATGGGAGGAGAAGGTTCTATGCTCAAGTGGGTAGGAGCTAATCCCCCTTTAGCAGGAAAGGATTATACACACTTTAATGCACGAGGATCCAAAAAAGTGGCACAACTTCTCTATAAGGAACTGATAAAAGAATATCTTGCCTTTAAAAATCCTAAAGACACTCCAGAACAGATAGAACAGTTAATGCAAGCTTCCAAAGATAGCCTCCTACATAAAGGTTCCATCACAGACTTCCTAAAAAGGGAAGAAAAGGAATAGAGACCATCTGTAGTATAAAATCAATAAGACTGAGAAATAAATAGTTCTAAATAAAAAATAATAGAAACAGTATTAAAAATATTATATTTTTCTTTTAGGTTAAAAAGTATAAAAAATCTATTCCTAAATAGAAAAAACTTAAATTGAAATTTTGATATTCAAATAAATTACTGTAAATTTGTAACGTCTAACGAGAGAGAATGACAACAACGGGAAAGATAGAACTTATGGCTCCTGCAGGTAGCTTTGAATCTTTACAAGCTGCTTTGGATAATGGAGCGGATTCTGTATATTTTGGAGTAGAACAACTTAATATGAGGGCACGCTCTAGTATTAATTTTACTTTGGACGACTTGGACGAAATCTCCCGCCGCTGTACTCAAAAAAATGTTCGTACCTACCTTACCCTCAATACAATTATTTATGACCATGACCTTTCCATTATAAAAACGCTATTGGACAGAGCCAAACAGGCAAATATCACTGCAGTGATTGCGATGGATCAAGCAGTGATTGCTTATGCAAGACAGATAGGAATGGAGGTACATATCTCTACCCAAATTAATATTACCAATATAGAGACAGTAAAGTTCTATGCCCTTTTTGCGGATACTATGGTGATGAGTAGGGAGCTTTCTTTACGACAAATAAAGAAAATATGTGAACAAGTAGAACGAGAACAGGTGAAGGGACCTTCTGGAAACCTGGTGGAGATAGAAGTTTTTGGTCATGGAGCTTTGTGTATGGCAGTTTCAGGAAAATGTTATCTGAGTTTGCATTCTCATAACTCTTCAGCTAATAGGGGAGCTTGCAAACAGAACTGTAGGAAGAAATATACAGTAATAGACCAAGAAAGTGGTTTTGAAATAGAACTGGATAATGAATATATGATGTCCCCTAAAGACCTTTGTACTTTGGACTTTCTTGATCAAGTGATAGATACGGGTGCCAAGGTTCTTAAGATAGAAGGTAGAGGGCGAGCCCCAGAGTATGTGGCTACTGTTGTGAGAACATATCGTGAGGCTATTGATGCTTATTATGCAGGAACTTATACGAAAGAAAAAGTTTCAATATGGATGGAAGCTCTCTCTACAGTATATAATCGAGGTTTCTGGGGAGGATACTATTTAGGTCAGAAGTTAGGGGAATGGAGTGGAGTACCTGGTTCACAAGCTACGCAGAAAAAGGTATATATAGGCAAAGCAATGCATTTCTTTCCGAAAACAGGCATTTCTGAATTTAAGATAGAAGCCTTTGATATAAAGCGAGGGGATAAGCTCCTTATTACGGGTCCCACAACAGGAGTTAAGGAATGGGTTTTAGAGGATATGTATGTCAATGATATTCTTGCCGAAAGTGCTAAAAAAGGAGATTCCTGTACAATCTTTACAGAGTTTCGCACCCGACCTTCTGATAAGCTTTATAAGATGGTAAAGGCATAAGTGGAGAAAATATAAACAATATATAAGGTATGAACAGATTACATTCTTGGGCTAAAATACTGTTTATAGTATCCCTCTTGCTCTCTGCTTGCTCAAAAAAGGAGAACGGACAAGAGGAAAATAAAATACCTCCCAATACAAAAAAAGCTGATCCTCCTAAGGAATATCCAACGCCAGCTCCCATTATTAATTCTTTTGGAGTTTATTATGGACAGCGTCAAAGTCTCTTTGAAGTACTTCCTATTTCACAGGATGATGTAATTTTCTTAGGGAATAGTATTACTGATGGAGGAGAATGGATGGAACTTTTTGCGGATAAGAACATTAAGAATCGAGGAATTAGTGGGGATACAACAAAGGGTGTATATGCCCGTCTGGGGAATATTCTTAGGGGAAAGCCTAAGAAAATTTTCTTGATGATAGGAATTAATGATTTGGGACAGAATATTTCAGTGGAGACTGTGGCGGAAGGAATCAAAAATATTATTAAAAAAATAAGTACGGACAGTCCGCAAACTAAGTTATACGTACAAAGTATATTGCCTACTAATAATACCTTTGGAATATATCCTTCAGGATATATGAGGCATCAGTCTATTGCAGATTTGAATGAAAAAATAAAGAATCTTTGTAAGGAGAATGCACTTGTGTACATTGACTTATATAAGGAATTTGTAACACCAGGAACACAGTTACTGGATCCTGCCTATACCAATGATGGACTTCATTTGGTAGGGAAGGCGTATTTTAAATGGCGTGATCTTATTTTGCCTTTTGTAAAAGAATAAATTGTACTATATGAGAAGATTTTTTAAAATTGCCCTGTTATTAAGTGCATCGGTGATTTATGCACAACAGGGAGGAATGTGGATTCCTTCATTATTGGAAGGAATGAACGCTAAAGAGATGAAGACATTGGGAATGAAAATGACCGTTGCCGATATCTATAGCGTGAACAAATCAAGCCTTAAGGACGCAGCTCCTCACTTTAATGGAGGGTGTTCCTCTGAAATTATCTCCGATAAGGGATTACTTCTTACCAACCACCACTGTGGTTATGGACAAATTCAATCGCATTCTTCATTGCAGAATGACTATCTTACTAATGGTTTCTGGGCAAAGAGTTTTGCTGAAGAACTCCCTAACAAGAACTTGAAAGTTACTTTTATTGTTCGTATTGACGATGTTACCAAACAAGTACTTGCAGGTACTGCAAATATCTCTGATGAAACTCAAAAAGCAAAACTTATTGAAAAGAACATTGCAGATGTTATTAAAACAGCCCCTAAGGAAGCATGGCAAGACAATAGTGTAAAGGCTTTCTATGATGGAAATCAATACATTCTTTTTGTTACAGAAACATTCAAAGATGTTCGCTTGGTAGGAGCTCCTCCCTCTTCTATTGGTAAGTTCGGTTCTGATACTGATAACTGGGTATGGCCACGTCATACAGGAGATTTTTCCCTTTTCCGTGTATATGCTGATAAGAATAATCGTCCTGCTGAATATTCTAAAGATAATGTGCCTTATAAACCTAAACATTTCTTCCCTATTTCTCTTAAGGGAGTAAAAGAAGGGGATTTTGTATTAGTATTTGGTTATCCTGGAACTACTCAAGAATATTTACCTTCAGTAGCTGTAGAGCAAATCCAAAATGTAATTAATCCTGCCAGAATAGGCATTCGTGATGCAGCTCTAAAGGTACAAGATGGCTTTATGCGTAAGGATCAAGGTATCAAGATAAAATATGCATCTAAGTATGCACGTATTGCTAACTATTGGAAAAAATGGATTGGAGAAACTAAGGGACTTAAAAAATCTGATGCAGTGGCTCTAAAGAAACAACAAGAAATAAAATTCCAACAAGCTATTCAAAAAGCAAACAAACAAGCTCAATATGGTAATCTCCTTACTGATTTCAACCGTTTGTACAAAGAAATAGAACCTTATAACTTAGCTTATAACTTGTACAATGAATTAATGTTCCGTAATGTAGACTTCCTTGCCAATGGAGTACGTTTATTACAACTTCAACAAGTGTTAGATACCAAAGGTGAACAGGCTTTCAATGATAGAAAGAAAAACTTATTGGGTACCTTCCAAACTGTATTCAAGGACAATGTAAAACAAGTAGATAAAGAAGTTTTTGAAAAAGTAATTGTATTCTATGCAGAACATACTCCTAAGAACCTGCTTATTAGTAGTTTGCATAACTTCGATGCTAAACAGTTGTCAGATAAACTCTATGGTGGGTCTTTCTTAACTTCTTATGAAGGAGTGGAAAAGGTACTTGCTCTTTCTCCTACTGAGTTTAAAAATCAGTTAAAGAATGATGTAGGAGTTCAATTTGCTCGTGAACTAATGGATATGAATGAAAATCAAGTATATCCTAATTACAATCGCCTTAATACTCAGATTCGTGCTTTACAACGTACTTATATGAAGGCCATTTTGGAATTCTCCAAACCTTCTGACAGGATATTCCCTGATGCTAACAGTACTTTACGTGTAACTTATGGAAAGGTAGCTGGTTTCTCTCCTGCGGATGCTATTACTTATAGTGCTGGTACCACCTTAGAAGGAGTCATGGAAAAATATGTACCTGGTGATTATGAGTTTGATGTGCCAGCACATCTTCGTGATTTATATGCTAAGAAAGATTTTGGTCGTTATGGAAAGAATGGTAAGATGCCTCTTTGCTTCCTTTCTACCTGTCATACCACAGGAGGTAATTCAGGTAGTCCTGCTATAGATGCTAATGGAAACCTTATCGGTTTGAATTTTGACCGTGTATGGGAAGGTACTATGAGTGATATTCATTATGATCCTAAGCTATGTCGTAATATCATGGTGGATATTCGTTATGTGCTCTTTATTATAGATAAATATGCAGGAGCTAGTCATCTAATCAATGAAATGAAACTTATAAAATAAGGATTTTTTATTCATTTGTTTTTATTTTTAAATTAATTTTCATTACTTTGCCTTGTGGAGTGTCATTGTGTAAAATGAACTTCTGCAAGGCGAAGTTTTTAATATTTGATAGCTTATGTTTGGTTTTGTATTTGTCCTTGTCATTCTTATAGCCTTTTTGGCTGTAACTTTCTATATAGGAGTCTATTTGCATAAGCGGAATGTCCCTCTTTGGCAGTATCCTATAGCCCTATTGTATGTGTTATGTCTTTTGTTCTTCCTATTTTTCAGTTCGCTTTTTGGTGCTGAATATGCTACCGCTATAGATCCTATAGATGGTGGCTATGCCTTTATTTCAGGAGAGTATGGGCTTACTTTTATGATCTATTTCCTTTTGTATCATATAGCGCTTTGGACACTTTGGGTACGTAAGGCAAAGTTGCCGCCACTTCCCTTGGTACTTTGCTCATGTTTTTTGTATATAGGGATTGTACTGAATGTATGTATCGCCAGCCAACTCATAGGAGGGGAGCAATCTCAAAAAGAATTAGCTTCTTTTCCTATATTCAGCACCTTTATAGCGATATTGGTCATAGGTCGCTCGCTTATGGCTGTCAGAGAAGAACTCTCCACAAAAACCTTTAAGAATCGGTTACTCAATAAGCTCAATACATTCCTTTCTTCACGTTTTACGGTGCTTACTTGGTCAGTTGTTCTGGTTTTCCCCATCTTTGTACTCCTGACCTTACTGCTTATGATTTTTGGTCAAGACTATGATGCTGTGGTAAAAGGCTTTACTCAGACAACCACTTGGGCTTTCTCAGAGAAGGAGCATCCCCCTTATTTAGACCATAGTGGGCACTACCTTTGTACAGTAGCTGCTTGTGGCAGTCCACGCTTAGTGAAACCCTTACGTTGGGGTAAGCGAGGAGGCAGACCTATTATTGTGAATCGTCAGTTACAGATAGCTAATGCCTTTGAGGAACTCATCGCTGATTTTTCCCCTGTCCTGCACCACTTCTTGCGTACCAATTATGATAAGTATGGGTATGACCTCTCCCAAAAAATAAAGACTCCCATTGCCTCTAATATTACTTATCTGCTTATGAAACCTTTGGAATGGTTCTTTTTGCTTTGCTTATATACCTTCTGCCTACATCCTGAGAGGAAAATAGAAAGACAGTACATGGAATAGTTCTGAGTTGCTGACAATGAATCACTGCCTGCTATTCTTTTTGTTGGTGCAGTTCTTTAACCCATAAAAATACCCTATAAAAAGGAATTCTAAAGACAGGATCTTTACTCTTTGATGAACTGAGCAATACCATCTATAAGTTTATGAGAGATGGGCAGATTTGGATTTAGGTAAGATTGCTGGTTTTCTTGTGGTGTTTTTACTTCTTTCAACACATGATTCATTCCTTCTATGAGCAAGAGTTGTGCTCTGGATTGTGCCTCTTTGAGTAATTTTGCTTCCTTACTTTCCACTTGTAAATCATAAGTACCTTGTGTGATAAGTATGGGGATCCTTAGCTTTGCAATTTCCTTGGTAGGTTCATATTTGAACCAAGAGATAAGATAAGGCTGTACACTCTTTCTAAAGATAGGGGCTAAATAGGAAGAAACATTTTCTACAAGTTCTCCTTTCTTTAATTGATTAAGGATTTTCTGACTTTCTTCCTTGAGTTGAGGGGCATTCTTCTCTATTTGTTCTTCAATGAGGGTAGCACTACTATTGCCGGCTCCAGAAAGAGAAACAAACTTGTAGATTGGTGCCTTTTGAGCTACGAGAATTCCTATTAGAGCTCCCTCAGAATGTCCGATAAGAGTAATTTTCTTATACTTTTTCTTGAAATGATTCACCACTAAGAAAGCATCATTTACTTCATCTTCAAAAGTGAGTTTCTCCTCTTGTACAACACCCTTACTCATCTGTGCAATAATACGCTTATCATAACGGAATACATCGATTCCCTTCTCTGCTAATCCTTCAGCAAGATATTTTAAGGAATTATTTTTTAGTTGTGATTGATTGCCATCGCGATCAGTGGGTCCTGAACCTGCTATCAAGATAGCCAGTGAAGCATTTTTATGGTTTCCACTTGTTAAAAGCGTTCCGTTGATTTCTGGATCAATACTAATTTCTGTACTTTGGTAGTTTCTCTCTTGGGCAATAGCTCCAAAAACAGTACAAAAGAATAAGATAAATAGTTTCATGAGTATAATTTATAAATTATTTAAGTAAATTGTATCCTTTTTGTAGGGAGAGTCTTACAAAAAATAGGATAGTACAGAGTAACAGTAGCCAAATGTAATAAGTCTGAGTAATCATATTTGAGTAATCCACATTGACATCCAACAGTTTGATAAGTAATAATACTTGTGCTCCATAAGGGATTATTCCTTGTAAAATACAAGAAGAAATATCCAAAATGGAAGCTGTTTGTATAGGAGAAATGCCATATTTTTCACTAATATTCTTTGCCACGGGAGCACTAATAACAATAGACACGGTATTATTGGCTACAGCAGCATCAATGAGTGCTACTAAGAAACCTATTCCTGCAATAGCCCGTCCTTTGGTATTGATGAATTTCCCTATTTTTTGAGTAAGGAAGGAAATACCTCCCTCTCTTTCTATCATAGAAGCTAAACCTCCTGTAAAAAGAAATACTAAAAAGATATCATTCATAGAGGAAAAACCTTCATAGATAGTTTTACAATATTCTAAAAATCCAAAGGAACCATACCAGAATCCCAATATACCAGAAATAAAGGTACCGATGAGAAAGGTAACATATACATTGAGCCCTATTATGGCAAGTACAATAACGGTAATATATGGAAGTAAGTTTAACCACTGAATCTGAGTTTCCCCGTTACTTAAAAAGTGACCACTGGGATGAAGTGAAACTCCTATAATAATCAAGATTAAGATGGTGAGCAGGGAAGCAGGAAGAGCAATCTTTCCGTTCATACGGAACTTATCTTTCATTTCACAGCCTTGTGACTGGGTGGATGCAATAGTAGTATCTGAGATAAAAGAAAGGTTATCTCCGAACATAGCACCTCCTAAAAGTGCTCCTGCAATAAGTTCTACATTAACATTAGGTAAGGCAACAAAGCCTGCTGCGATAGGGGCTAAGCTCACTACTGCTCCTACGGATGTTCCTGAAGCAAAAGAAAGAAAAGAGGCAATTACAAATACACCTGCATATAGGTATTGTAAAGAGAGATAGTTCTTAGTAATTTCTACAAAGGTTTCTGTAGCTCCAATATGCTTGGTAACTACACTAAAAGCCCCTGATAGTAGTGCTATGAGGCACATCATTAGAATGCTGTGATTTCCACACCCCTTGATAAAGTTATTGACGTTTTGACTAATACCATTACGACGAAAAATGAAAAAAGCTACAATAATTCCTACCAATACGGCAATAGGAGCAGGAAATTCATAGAAACTTCCATACTGGACACCGCTCCACAAGAAAACAGCTACAAAAGTAATTAAGGGCAACAGTGCAATTCCATTTGCTTTTTTATCAACAGATAACATTATAAAATAATATTTTACAAACTAAGCTGCAAAGATAGAAAAAAAATCGTAATAGTGCTCATAAAATATATTTATTTTTTAATAGGGGCTAAAAGATCGCTTTCTTTTTCTATAGGAATATCTGTATATTCTAAGGTCCATCCCATAGAATGGGTAAGAATAAAAATCTTGGAAAGCTCTGTAAGCAAACGATTTTGAGCATTACTACGAAAAGAGGACTGCTCTATTTTTCTGGAAATAAGTTCTATTACTCGCTTATGGATTTTATTATGGTCTTCAGCGGTAAAGGGATTGAAGGAACTCTCCTCTATGTCATAGTATTGTATCTTGGGATATATCTTGAGTTCCTCTTTGGGAATATAGAGTAGGCGAACTACCTTATGAGGCTCATCTATTTCATAGCGAAGCTGATGTAGGTCATAGGAGATAGTAGCCTCTGCATTAATCACCACGAGAGCTTTTTTGTCAAAAGAAATCCAGTTATTAAGATATTTTTTAGCATCTTGATAGGTTAGTATTTCTGAAAAATAACCTTCGGTAACAACCAATTTACCAACATTTTTTATTTCTTGCTCAATAAGGGTGGTATTCTCTGAGAGCTTGCTATGGTCTTCTTCTTTCTTAAAGAAATATTGCCACAAAAGCACTACAATAACCCCAAGAAGAAGCCCTAATAATAGTTTTTTCATGGATTATAATTGTCTTTTTTTAGGTGCAAAAGTATAAAATAATATTAATCTTCACAAACTATAATCATTGATATTAATGTTTGATTTTTTCCTTATTCCATTAATCATTCATTGTCTCCTTTTGTAGTTTTAGGGAATTTGTCATTTATCATTAGGTAAGGGTATTTTTCCTGTAAAACCTTTATTTTCTGTTGGAGGTTTGCTTGAAATTGGCGATATTTTTCTCCTTCAGGATTAAAAGGGCGATGTGCTAAAGCTCTCTGAATATTTGCTACTTCTTGCATAAGGGACTGGGTAGAAGAAGTAAAGAATGTCTCGGCGAATCGTTCCCAAATGTATTGTATGGCTTGTTCATTTGGATGAAGCATATCTTCCTTGTAGAACCTATAATCCCGAAGTTCATCCATTAGGATTTCATAAGAAGGGAAGTAAAGGAGGTTTCCTGATTTGTTCTTCCCTCCAGTTCCTAAAAGTTCATGTATTGCACAGATAAGCAAGGATTTGCTTAGCAGATTTTCCTGAGCCCCATCTTTGAGATGCCTTACTGGAGAAACCGTAAAAATGATTCTTATATTGGGCTGTTTTTCTTGTACCAATTGCACGATATGCTTGAGAGAAGCTCTTATTTTTGATAGAGAAAGTAAATGTTTTTTGAAAATGATCTGAGGTTGTTTATGACAGTTAGCCACAATAGTTCCTGTAGGCAAATGTTCATATACCCATGCGGTACCCAGCGTAATGATTAAAAAGGAAGCTTCTGTAAGAGCTTTGCTAAAATCAATCAATGAAGTGTTTAGCTGACTTAGTAGAGTAGGGAGGGAGGAGCTTGCCCACTGGGAATGCAGATCAAAGGACAGCCATAGGTCGTCCTGAAGAAAGAAATCTGCCTCAGTAAAGGGCTGTTCCAAACATGTCCGTTGAAGGCTTTTTTCAATGGAGAGAGGGTGAAAGAGTGTTCCAAAAGGATTTTTAAAAGAAGGAAACTTATAATAGTCAAGCCTCTCTTGTAAATGGGAAGCAAAGCATGAGCCTATACTTATAATGGAATCAGTATAGGAAATTTTGAAAGAATCCGCCACCGAGGGAATGTGTATTTTAGTGATAAAATCCATAAGTATTTAGTTCCTTGAAGAGTTGTTCATTTTTTAAGTTATCAGTTCACTGATTTTCTGATAAGTAAATTACCTAGTTGGCTTATTAGCAATATTGTTCATATCCTTTTTTAAGGAGTTCCTTGACTTGCTTAGCTAAGGAGGAAGGTGCTTGCACCTTTACATACTGGCTACGAGAACATATTTCCATTACAAAATCATAAGTGGGAATGAGCCTCAAGCGAATACGAACTTCCTGCTCATTATCTTCTAAGATTTCTTGAGAAGGATGCAAAGGTAAAGTTTTGATGTACTGTCCCTGTTCATGGTTAAAAGAGAGAATAATCTCTTGTGGCTTCTCCTCTGTAGTAATAGATATGCCAAAAGTATTGCGAAAGAGAGATTCAAAATCTACCTCTCTTCGTTTTACAGGGAGGTACAGAATCTCTAAATTGGAGATACGGTCTAAGCCAAAACTCTTGAGTTGCTTACCATCCTCATAATCCTCTCCGATTAGGTACCAACGGCGTTTGTATTCCTTGATCGCATAAGGGATTACCTTACGCAAGTGAGGGGTTCCCTCCCAGAACTTCGTGTAATTGAAACTGACTACTACACTTTCCTGTATTGCCTCAATGATATCCTCCAAGAATCGCAGGGAGCTATACTGTTGTCGTTCGAAAAGGAGAATATTAGAAAGTTCCTTGCTGCGGCGATAAGCGTCCATAAGTAGGAGATTGTCAAAGAACGCATATTTGTTAGCAAAGTCATTCTCTTCCAAGTGCCATTTCTTATTCTCGAAAACAATCTCCACCTCAAAGAGTGACTCCAAGAGACGTCGGTCACGCTGGAAAGTTTTCTCACTAAAGCGAAAGGACTCATTTTGCAAACGTCCTGCATCATATTCGTTCTCATGGATATTCTTCAGGCGACTTTTAAGTTCCTCATAGGTAAGCCCTCCACTTTCCTTGAATTTCTCTAACTCTTTGATGATACGAACCAAACGAAATATTTGTTCTGTTTTTGCCATTTGTTTTTAGTTTTGTGCAAAGATAAGATATTAAGTGGACAAACTACGACCAAGTAAGTGAAAAGTTTAGAGTGAAAAATTTCTTCTATCCATACCTACAACGGAGGAATCAACTCAAAACTTCTAAAGTTCTCCAATAAGTGTTCTATATTTTCCTTGCCTACAGGGTTTTGACTGTGCACTTTATAATCGGGCAGGGGAAGCTGGTGTGCTATGCAGTACTCTACTAAGTACTTAGCACAGTCATAGCCCGAGAATTCTTCCCCTAAATCGTGGTCAAAGGAAATAAAATCAGGTAAGCCTTTTCTCTCAAGATAGGCCACAAACTCCTGGTAGCTATAAACACGGTCAAAACCCTCTGGGGTAGGGCGAAGGTCATCTAAATAAAGCATAGTCATTAATGGTTAATTCCTCATTTTTCGCTGCAAAGGTAGGATGCTAAAAGGACAAACTATGACCTGATAATTGTTAATTCTCTGTTTTTGGTGCAAAGATATACACGAAGCTGGACAAGTTATGACCATATGTAATATTTTTTATTCAAAATATCCCCACTTTTCTCAGGAGTGGGGAGGTTTGTAGTTTTATTGTTCGGAGGCTTCATTTATTTTTTTGAAGAGCGCTACAATTTCTGGTTTGTTAGTGTATTTCTGAAGTATTTTTGTAAGTTTCTCAACTACTTCATATTTTGAGAAGCCTGACTCTATAAATTTGCCTACTCCTGAAGAGAAAGAATTATTCTTTAATTTCATAATATAATCTGTGCTATCTTCAACCCATTCAAAGTCTTCAGAGAAAGATTCAAGAAAAATGGACTTATATTGTTCTTTTTTACTACCAAAATCTCTTTTCCAAAGACAAAATCCTTTATTATAATAAGGATAATACAAGAAAATTAGATCCTTGTTTTATAGTACATTTATCTCAAATATCTTTGTTTTAAAAATTTGCGATAAATATACAAAATTTTTATGACATGTATTTCCTTTTTGTCTATAAAATTCTATGGAGTTACTTTCCTGCCCTTTTTCGCTGCAAAGATAGGCAACTGGACAAACTACGACCATTCTAAAAATAGTAGTGAATAATTAATATCTAATACAACTGTTTTATTTAGAATAGATTGAAAAAAAATGAATAAAAAATAATTAAAAGTCAGTAATTTTATTTTTTTCTTGTAAAATATTAGTTATATTTGCAAAGTGTTTAAAACTGTAATAATGAAAGGAGAAACAACAAAGTATCCCGATTATTTGTTTGAAATTAGTTGGGAAGTATGCAACAAGATAGGAGGCATACACACAGTATTAGCAACACGGGCAGCATTACTCAAGGAGAAATTAGCGGATAGGTATATTACCATAGGAGCTGACTTGTGGTTGCATAAGGAAAATCCTGAATTTATAGAGGATGAAACCCTATTTCCTTCATGGTTAAACCGTTCTAAGCAAGAAGGATTACGGGTACGTACAGGATATTGGAATATAAAAGGAAAGCCAATCACCATTCTGGTGGATTTTTCTCATTATATTAATGAAAAGAATGATATACTCACCTATTACTGGAACACTCAAAAGGTGGATTCCCTTGATGCTTCATGGGACTATACAGAGTATGTGCTCTTTGGCTATGCGGTAGGGAAGGTATTGGAGAGCTTTGTGAATTTTCAAGTAGGAGCACGGGAACGTGCAATTGCCCATTTCCATGAATGGATGAGTGGAGCAGGAGCCCTTTATGTAAAAAATGAGCTTCCTCATGTAGGAACTATCTTTACCACTCATGCTACAGTGCTGGGACGTAGTATAGCAGGAAATGGTTGGGCTTTGTATAATTATTTGGAAAGCTATAATCCTAAAGAACTCGCTTATCGTTTTTCAGTACAGCATAAGCACTTTTTGGAGGCTAAGATAGCGCAACAGGTGGATATCTTCACCACGGTAAGTGATATTACAGCTCGCGAATGTACACACTTCTTAGAACGTACACCGGAGGTCATTACTCCTAATGGTTTTGATGAATCTTACCTTATGGATAGAACCAGTTTTCTTGGTAAGCATAAAAGAGCAACGACTAAACTCTTGGAAGTAGCCCAAAAGTATACTGGGGAAACTTTTGAAGAAAAACCTTTCTTTGTGGGAATTAGTGGTCGTAATGAGTTCAGAAACAAAGGTATAGATGTCTTTATTGCGGCACTTGAGCATATTAACCAAGACCCTTCCTTTAACAGAGAAGTGGTAGCTTTTATTCTTATTCCTTCAGAACATGAAGGGGTACATCCCTCAGTGCCTTCACATACCACTCATCAGATAAAGGATATTTCTCAGAATGCAATTCTCTCTAAGATAAAGGAATCGCAGCTCTTTAACCAAAAGCAAGATAAGGTGAAGGTTCTCTATTGTCCTTGTTATCTGTTGGGTAATGATGGCGTATTTGACCTACCTTATTATGACTTACTTACAGGTTTTGATCTTACTGTATTTCCTTCCTATTATGAGCCTTGGGGATATACTCCTTTAGAAAGTTTATGCTTAGGAATTCCAACAGTTACAACTACTTTGGCAGGATTTGGTTCTTGGGCGAAAAGACATTTCCCTAATGAGGAACTTGCCATAAAGGTACTCTCCCGTGATGATAGTAATTATGAAGAAGTAGTTGGAGGGGTGGTAAAGCAGATAGAGAAAATAGCTCAACTTTCTCCTACTGCTTATGAATCGCTTTGGGAAGATGTACAACAGATAGGTAGAGCTGCCTTGTGGGAACATTTTATTACCTATTGTCAGGAAGCCTATACCCGTGTACTTACCAAGATGGAACCTCGTATGAAGGAGTTCCCCCTTACCGATACCGAGGCTTCCTTATACTGGGAACAGTCAAAGGAGGTCAATATACCTTATTGGCGTAGTGTGATTGTACATCGCTCTACCCCTGAAAAGCTCAGGGCTTTAGAGGAGCTTGCCAAAAACCTTTGGTGGTCTTGGAATGAAGAGGCAGAACAACTATTCAAGAGTATAGACCCTGAGAAATGGTACCGTGTACATAAGAATCCTATTATGCTTCTAGATACTATCTCAATGAGTGAATTCAGAGCTTTGGAAAATGATACACATTTCATGGCACGCCTAACACAGGTCTATGCAAACTTCCTTTCCTATATGGAAAAGAAAAAAGAAATGGGAAGTCCTTCTATTGCCTATTTTAGTATGGAATTCGGCTTACATTCTTCCCTTAAAATTTATTCAGGAGGGTTGGGTATCTTAGCAGGGGATTACCTAAAAGAAGCTAGTGATAAAGCAGTGAAAATTACAGGAGTAGGTTTGCTTTACCGTTATGGTTATTTTACTCAAAAAATATCTGCTTTTGGGAATCAAGAATCTGAATATGAAGCTCAGGATTTTACCAAAATTCCTGTAACTCCAGTTGCTGATGAACAAGGAAAGTGGGTACAGATATCTTTAGACCTACCAGGACGCACTCTTTATGCACGTGTGTGGCGGGCAGATGTAGGACGTATAGAACTCTATCTCTTGGATACGGATTTTGAGGATAATAACGAAGGAGACCGTACTATTACCCACCACCTTTATGGAGGAAATTGGGAAAACCGACTCAAACAGGAGATGCTCTTAGGCTTAGGAGGTATTAAGATGCTTAGAAAATTAGGCATTTCCTCCGATGTGTATCATTGTAATGAAGGACATGCAGCTTTGATAGGTCTGGAACGCTTGAACCGATTTATAAATGAATTTCATCTGTCCTTCTCTGAGGCAATTGAGGTGGTACGTGCTTCTTCCTTATTTACTACCCATACCCCTGTGCCAGCAGGACATGATGCCTTTGAGGAAACTATGCTTAGATCTTTTATAGGGGATTATGCTGAAAAACTTCATGTGGATTGGCAACAAATCTTAGCTCTTGGTAAGGTGGACGTACATGACCCTCAGGAAAAATTCTCTATGAGTTTCTTGGCTGCCAATCTCTCCCAAGAGATCAATGGAGTAAGTATGCTCCATGGAGAAGTCAGTCGGGATATATTTAAAAACCTATGGAAGGGATATTTCCCAGAAGAATTGCATATTAGCTATGTAACCAATGGAGTACATCGCCCTACATGGACTTCTCCTTTGTGGAAGGAAGTGGAGCAGAAATATTTCAAGAAAGAGATAGGAGGAAGTTATTCTGCCTTTTCTTTTGAGGGTATTTATAATCTTCCTAATGAAAGAGTTGCTCAGATTAAGAATCAGCTTCGTACTAAGCTTGTTAATCGCATAAAGAGAAATCTGCAAGATAGCCGAAATGTTACTTACTTTACTCCTCGTGAAATAGTAGAAGTTTTTGATACCTTGCGGGATGATGTACTTACTATTGGCTTTGCCCGTCGTTTTGCTACCTATAAGCGGGCACATCTGCTCTTTACCGATTTGGATAAGTTGGATACAATTGTCAATAATCCAAAGCGCCCTGTACAGTTTATTTTTGCGGGGAAAGCACACCCGGCAGATAAGGCAGGGCAGGATCTCATTAAGCATATTGTGGAGATTTCCAAACAGCCTCGTTTCCTTGGAAAGATTATCTTCCTTTCCAACTATGATATGGACTTGGCACGTACCCTTATTCAAGGAGTAGATGTATGGATGAATACACCTACACGTCCGCAAGAGGCTTCAGGTACCAGTGGAGAAAAGGCAGCAATGAATGGAGTGATGCACTTTAGCGTATTGGACGGTTGGTGGGTAGAAGGGTATCGTGAAGATGCAGGTTGGGCACTCCCTCAAAAGCGTACTTATGAGAACCAGCTCTATCAAGATGAATTAGATGCAGAGCTTATCTATAACATTATAGAGGATCAAATAGCTCCGGCATTTTATAACAAGGATAGTAAGGGTGTTTCCATAGAATGGTGTAATTTTATCAAGAATACTATCGGAAAAGTAGCTCCTCATTTCACTACTTATCGTATGCTAAGTGATTATGAACGACAATATTATTTTCCTCAAGAGAAACGTTCTAAGCTTCTTAGAGCTAATAATTTTGAGAAAGCCATTGAACTTTCGCAATGGAAGAAGAAAATAAGTCAAGAGTGGGGAAATATTCGTGTAGAAAAAGTAGAGGCACCTAAGCATAACAACCAGCTCATCTCCTTAGGGAATACTTATGAAGCTACTATTGAGCTTTACTTAAGTGAACTTACGCCAGAGGATATAGGTCTGGAACTGGTAGTGGCACAGAAAGAAGAGGATCAAATGAAGATAGCTCAACTCATACAAGCTCAGCTTCTCTCTTTCTCAGGACGGGTAGCCACCTATAGGCTAACGGCGTCTACCGAGGATGCTGGCTTATTTATGATAGCTCTGCGCCTCTATCCTAAGCATGAGTTATTACCTCATCGTCAGGATTTTGCTTTAGTAAAATGGTTATAGTCTCATAAGGACTTATAAGGAAATTGCCAGCGAAGTAAGTGCTGGCAATTTTTGTATTTTTTAGGAATTTTGCGATGATAGATAGCCAATTTTTTAACCTTTCTCATAAGTTATCAACAAATTGAAAAGTTATAATCATTGTTATTACTGTTTGTCTAAAAAATTGTAAATTAGCCGTTTGAAAGAATATGAGCTATTAATAATATATTTTATTGATAGATAGATGTTTAAGTATAATTACTTATAAAGATGTTTTCAAGAAATGACGAACGATGGGAAGCGGTCTCCCGTTATGAGACTATCCTGAACGAACATAGTCCTATTTTTTTTGATAGCTATCAATATGAGGACATCATCCTCTATTATTTAGAAAACTGCAAATTTGCCAAAGCTAAGCAAGCTATAGAACTCGCTTTAGAACAACATCCTTCTGTTTCTTCCTTGCGCTTATTACAGGTGGAGATGCTTATCTATGAGGATAACTTGCAGCAAGCAGGGGATATCCTGGATGAAATTATTCACCAGGAACCCTATAATGCAGAGGTACATGTACAGAGAGCCAATCTTTATTCCAAAAAAAATAATCATTCAAAAGCGATAGAACTCCTTAAGTATGCTATTTCTCTTACAGAGGAAGTGTCTGATATCTACTCACTTATTGCTATGGAGTATGTGTATATGGAGGAGTATACCTTAGCTAAAAAGTACTTTAAAAAATGCTTAGATCAAGACCCTGAGGATTACTTCTCCTTGCAACAACTCTTACACTGCTTTGATTTTCTAAATGAAAATCAACAAGCAATACAATTTCTTACTGCCTATTTAGATAGGAATCCTTATTGTGAGGTAGCTTGGCATAACTTGGGGCGACAGTATGTAATGCAAAATAATCTGCAAGAAGCACTGAAAGCTTTTGATTATGCCATTATTAGTGATGATACTTTTACAGGAGCTTATTTTGAGAAAGGGAAAGTATTGGAGCGCCTTAAGGATTATAGGAAAGCAATTGAGAATTACAAAATAACTCTTTCCTTGGATGATCCTTCTTCCTTTGCTTACTTGCGTATTGCTATATGTTATGAGAAGTTAGGGGATAGTCTTATGGCGGAACAGTATTATTTTAAGGCAGTACATGAAGACCCTCAATCCAGCAAGGCATGGCTTGCCCTAGTGGACTATTATGCACGTGAGAATGATTATCAGAAGGCTGAAAAATATGTCTCTAAAGTACTACTCAATGAAGGAGATAACCCTTCTTTCTTGCGTCGTTGTGCTGAAATATATGCTTATGTGGGGCGTGGAGAGGAGGCAATACAAATCTATACTCAAGCTATGGATTTAGGGGACTATTCGCCAGAAATACGGAATGATTTAGCGGACTTACTGCTACAAGAGGGACATTATCAGCAAGCTATTATGTTGTCCCTTAGCACTCTGCAGCTATATCCTAAGGAGTTAAGTGCTTATTACCGTGCAGGGATTGCCTATTTTTTCTTATCAGAGGAAAAGGAAATGCTTTTTTATTTAACGACTGCTATTGAGAAAGCAAAGGAATGGTTGCCTTATTTTGATAAAAAATATCCGAAAATTTTCTTAGACAAACGTGTACAAAATATAGTAAAAAAGACGATAAATAGTTAGAGATGGAACATTTTCAAAGTTGGAGTGACCTTGTCAATCCTGAATTCTATATTAAGTTAGGAGGATATTGGTTGGTGTTATTTATTATTTTTGCAGAGACAGGTTTGTTTGTAGGTTTTTTCCTGCCAGGGGATAGCCTGCTCTTTATTTCAGGAATTTATGCTGTACCTATGGTGAAGGATACTTTTGGAATTACAGGAAGCGACCTTTTGGACACTACTATTATAGCTTCTTCTATATCCTTAGCGGCAATTACAGGAAACATGGTCAGTTACTGGTTTGGTAGGCGGAGTGGTCACGGATTGTATGAACGTAAGGATTCATTCTTCTTTAAGAGAGAATATCTCTTAAGGGCACATGTTTTCTATGAAAAACATGGAGCGGTGGCTGTAATTGCTGCGCGTTTCTTGCCTATTGTACGTACTTTCGCCCCTATTGTAGCAGGTATTGTAGGGATGAGACGAGGAAAGTTCATGATTTATAATATTATAGGTGCCGTAGGATGGTCTTTTTCCCTTGTCTTTATAGGGCATTATTTGGATAAACTTTTCATTGATCAGTTTGGAATAGACCTCAAAAAACATTTGGAACTTATTGTACTTTTTATTGTATTGATTACCACAGCACCCATCCTTATTAAGCTTTTTATGCCTTCAAAAGAGGGAAAAGGTGAATAGAGAGAAGAAAAAAGATATAAAATAAAGAGGCTATCCCTTTTCGGACAGCCTCTTTTTAGACTTATTGTTCAACAGTTTCTTTGACTCGCTTAGGAGATAAATGGTAATGTCGTAACTTGTGTTCTTTCTGCCTTGCACTACTAAAGCAGGATACTCGCTTGAGGTAACCAATAACCCGTGTGGCGTGGTCTACATTTTTGCTATGGCACTCAGGACATTCAAAGAGTGTACGCTTATCTATATGGTTACATTCATTACAGATAGTAATACGAATATTAAAACAGAAATAGTTACAACCTGCTAGCGCAGTAGCATTGAGTAATCTTAAGAAACCTTCTTTGTTAGGAGTTTCTTCCAAATTCAAGTGTAGGGCAGAGCCCCCGTCCAAGTATTGGATGATTTCTTTTCCGTGGAGTATGATTTTATCTAATACATTTACCTGTTCATCTTCTACGGCATAGAAGTATGAGTTATAACATTCACGAGGAGAAAATAAGCCATCTTTCTTGTCCCACAAAGCATTTTTTACCCCTAAGTTCTCTGCAGGAACGAATTCCGTATTGAACATATAGCCATACTCTTTGCGTGCTTTTCTATTTTCATCATAGATGATTTTAAGATAGTGGCTTACAAAATCCTTATATTGTGGGTTATTACTTGGGGAAATATCCAAATACTCAGCAGCTTCCACCATACCGTTAATACCAATGGTGAGGAACTGTTTATCTAAGGAAATAAAGCCTGCATCATATACAGGAAGCAAACCTCCATCCTTGTATTCTTCTATAAGTTTACGGAAGGCTACTTGATATTTGTGTATCTTGCGTACTTCTTCCGCAAGATTGCGTTTTTGTTGCACCAAGCGATTCATATTTAGGGTAATCACATTGATAGAACCTGTAGCTACCCCTCCAGCTCCTAAGGAATAACTGAAAGTATGATCACTAATTTCATTACGCAAGCGACAACAAGAGGCAAGACTATCAGCACTCTCGGATTGGTAGATGAAGAAGGAGTTCCCTTCACTAAGTTCTTCTGCACACATGTTGGCAAAATCACTATCCACAGGCTTACCTTTAGCGGTGAGCATCGCTGCTGTTACCACAGGGAAAGTAAGGATCGCTTTGAGACGCTCTGCATTGAACCATTTAAGGAAGAAATACTGGAGCTTGAAAAGGCGGTCAAAGGATGGGCGGGTCATATCTGGAAATACGAAATCTCCAAACATGCTGTTGAAATAGGGCTCATCATAAAGAGAGATATTCCAGAATACAGATTGGTACCCCCTAGCGGCTGCAGGTTGGTTAATAGCATATATTACATGTTGGAGGTGATTCTCAATAATCTTAGAGTGAGTTTCAAGGTAGTCATCTCCATAGTCCTGAGCAGCAAAGTAATCAAAATATAGCAGAAACTCCACCGTAGCCAAGGCTCCTGCAAACTGTGAGCTAATGGCAAAAACCAAATTGACAAACTCTCCACAGAAACTCTCTAAGTGTTTGGGAGCACGACTTTCTCCTCCAAGTTTTAGAAGTCCATCTAATAGGAAGGGATACATGCTGATAGAGACACAGTAAGGCTTAAGGGAAGTCTCATCATGTACATAAATCTCATGGGATTCTATCTGTCGGATGTATTCCTTGGCAAGTTCTTCTCCAAAGAGTGTTTCAATTTTACGGCGTACTAACTCACGATTGATTTGGATATTGATATCCTTGTTTATTTCAGCCTCCATAGTAGCGATATTCTTGCTCGTTACATTGGCATTGGCATCTACCTGTGAAGCGGAAGCCGCATTACTTGCTTGCAGATACTGTGCGATGAAGTCAATCTTCTGCTGGATTTGATTTTGTGTAAGTCTAATCATAAGAGTTCTATTTATATATTATGGTATAATTATTTATTTTTGAAAAAGATGATTTAGGAGTTCCCCGGTCTGTACCTCTACAAAACGCTGGTTCGTAGTTTTTTCCTTAAGTCCCCCGAGTTCTTCCCTCCATCTTCCTGTTTTAATCCAAGTCAGTTCTTCTCTGATGAATGGAGAAACTTCCTCATCATTCAATCCTGTATATAAGCAGGTATAGAGCCCATAGGTATGAGCGATTTGTAATTTGTGGATAAGATCCTCCTCTTCCCATTCTCCCCCCATGAAAAGGACACAAGAAATCATACTTTTATAACGCTCAATATGATGGACAAATGTCTCATCTGTAAGAGGAGTTCCCATTCCCTTTTTCCATAAAAAGGGGGAATGACAGCCCTTGCAGCGTAGGGGACAACCTGTAATGCTAAAGCATAAACTGATTTGTCCGGGGACTTCTTGTAGAACTATTTGTAGGTCAGAATAGTGTATCATCTCTATTTTTTCTTTTGTGGTTTAGCAAAGTTAAGGAGAAATGAGGTGAGTTTTCCACAAAAAAGGATAAGTTATTAACTCAGTTATCAACAAGTGAACTTGTTGATAACAAAAGGAAAAGCGATTTCTCTACTTTTAAGTAGAGCAAAAAGCAAGTAAATAGATATTATTTGAAAAGATATTATAATAGTATTTTATATTTAGTTTTAATGATTATTTAGAATTAATCGTTATTCTTTAATTTTGAATGAGTTATGAAAAAATTTGACTTTTTAACATATAGAACAGAAAAAAATAGTATTTTGTGTTACTTATATAAGAAAAAAATCGTAATTTTGGGCTCGCTAATCAAAATATCATAAGGGATATGAACTTTAAAAAATTATTCTTGTGGCTATTCCTTGCTACTACAACAATGGCTTTTGCGCAACAGATCGTCTCTGGGAGCGTAAAAGACAGTACAGGGAAGCCTGTGGCAGGTGCTACCATAATTGTGGTAGGAACTAGCCGAAATGCAACCACTAACTCCGACGGGGTATATTCCATTGAAGCACAGGCTGAGGAAACATTGCAATTTGCCGCTCAGGGGTATCAAAATGTACAAAAGAAAGTAGGACTTGAAACAACCATTAATGTAACCCTTGCACTAAACACTGAAGATGCTAAAAAAGTAGGGGCGCTTGGAGTAGAACGTGATGCCAATGCTACAGGGTATACTGATACTACCTTGGAAGGTGGAGAAGACCTTAAAGGAAAAACAGCAGGACTTACCGCTGCATCCACTGGAGGAATGCAAGGATCAAAAATGGAACTTCGCGGTAAAGGAAGTGTTACCGGGAGTAACCAACCTTTGATTGTCATTGATGGAGTCCCTATGGTGGATATGGGAACTAAGTATGGGGATTCTGCCAGTGAAATTAACAAAGATGACATAGAATCTGTAACTGTACTTACCGGAGGTGCTGCGACAGCCCTTTATGGAAGTCGTGGAGGAAATGGAGTCATCCTCTATACTACCAAATCTGGTAAAGGAGGAAAAACCAATATTGATATCAACTCTTCCATAACTTTTGACAATGCTTATATTTCTCCTAAATTGCAAAATGAATATGGAGGAGGTTCTAGCTTGGATTTTACAAGACAACTTATTAATGGAAAAACTTATAACCTTCCTCAGTATGAGGTAGATGAAAGTTGGGGGCCTAAGTACGATGGCACCCCTTATTTACCTTGGTATGCTTTTGATGAAAAATATCTTAAAGAACATTACCTTAAGGAAGTACCTTGGCAGGCTCCTAAGAATGATGTAGATAAGTTCTTCAGAACAGGGATGAGTATTAATAACTCTGCTTCTATTACACGTTCTATTTCAGGTACGAACTTGCGTTTCTCTTTAGGAAATACAGAAACTACAGGAATCGTACCCACTACCAAATTACAACGTACTAGCCTTGCCTTTAGCTTTACCTCTGACTTATCTAAGAAATTGAAAGCAGAAGGAGGACTTAACTATGCTATTACTGTTCGTGATAATCCAAACTATACTTATGCTGATGCCAATGATAATGGGGGATTCTCTACAGTACTTTATGGTTATACACACCGACAGTTGGATATGAAGAACTTGGAACGTTTTTACAAGTCGCCTGATGGGAAACAACGTACTTGGAACAGAACTAGTTGGGAGAATCCTACCCCTAACTTTGCCGATAACCTTTACTGGATGCTTAATGAGATTACTCAGAATGATAAGCGTCACCGTTTCTTTGGTAATATTGGTCTTACTTATAATTTTACAGATGAATTATTCTTGGTAGGTAAAATGTATGGAGATATCTATGCACTTACTACAGAATCAAGAACGGCTGTAGGTTCTCATGATACTTCTCAATATCAAAGGTACATCTATGAAAATTCATCCTTTAACTATGAAACACGTTTGCATTATAATCCTAAACTCGGTGACAACTTCACCCTTACAGGATTCATAGGAGCGGCACGTGCTCAGAACAAATATGATTATGCAGGTGCCGCTACTCAGGGAGGGTTGATTGTCCCTAACTACTATTCGGCTGCCAATAGTAAAGAAAGACCTAAAGGAGAAACTTACTCCTCATGGACACGTACCAATAGTGTCTATGGAATGGCTTCTTTCGGTTATAAGGGAACTGCTTTTGTGGAAGTTACCGGACGTAATGACTGGTTCTCTACCGTATCTACTTCTATTTTCTATCCTTCTGTAACAGCCACTTATGTATTTACCAATTCTTTTAAGAATTTGCCTTCTTGGTTGAGCTATGGTAAGTTGCGTGCAGGTTGGGCACAGGTAGGAAACGATGCTTCCGCCTATGTACTTAAGACCTATCCAGATGTTCAACAATCATTCAAAGGAGCACAAAGTTACTTGGTGCCTAACGAACAAAATAATCCTGACTTGCGTCCTGAAATTAAGGAAACCAAAGAAGCTGGAGTAGATTTACAATTCTTTAACAGTCGCCTCTCTATAGGATTCTCTTATTATGATATCCTTTCCAAAGACCTTATCCTTTCCATGCCAGTGGATGCGGCTAACGGATATACTTACAAAAAGGTAAATAGTGGAGAAATGTCCAATAAAGGATTTGAAATTACCCTTTCTGCAACGCCTGTGCAGACCGATAAGTTTAGTTGGTCTATTGATTGGAACCTTTCTAGGAACAGAAACAAACTCTTGAAGTTAGCCCCTGGATTAACCCGTTATAAGGTTACTTGGGAATATTATGGAAATGTGGAACTATATGCGGTAGAAGGTCGTCCTTTTGGGGAAATCTACGGAGGTAATTATGTATATGATGACAATGGAAATCGTTTGGTGGATGAAAATGGTTTCTATCTTCGTTCAGCTAAAAAAGAAGTATTAGGGAATATCAACCCAGATTATACTACAGGACTTACCAATACTCTTACCTATGGGAACCTAACCTTATCCTTTACTTTTGATTACTCAAAAGGAGGTAGCTATTATGCAGGTCCTTATGCTTTGGGTATGTATGCAGGTACCATCCGTGAAACAGTTGACGGTGGTATACGTGAGAGAGATCCCCGTGGTCCTAATGGACAAAAAGGATTGCTCCTTCCAGGGGTGTTCGCCCCAGGAACTCCTAATGCAGGAAAACCTAATGATAAACGAATTAGTCCTAAAGCGTATGGTAGTACCTTCTACAAAGGGATAGATGCGCCTGCCGTATTTGATGCTACTTTCCTAAAACTCAGAAGTGTATCTCTTACTTATGAGGTGCCTCTACCTGATAACAAACGTATCAAAGGTTTGAACTTTACCCTTTCAGGTTATAACCTCTGGACTACTGCTTTGGCGTGGGATGGTATGGATCCTGAAAGTGCTATCTACAATCAAGGAATGGGAAATTCCTCCTTACCTACTATCAGAAGTTTTGGACTTAGTGTAGGATTAAAATTATAAACTATAAACTAAAATCAGATCAAGATGAAAAGAATTCTAATAACAACCTTAGGAGTAGGTTTCCTCTTGGCAAGTTGTACAAAGGATTTTGAAGACATTAATAAGAATCCAAATGTACCAGAGGAATATCTTACCTATGCTTTATTCAATGGTAATAATGAAGCTTTTTTGAATAATACAAGAGGGTATGATAATATGAAGCAAATGCGTGTATGGATGCAGTATACATCCCAACCTATTTATACAAAGGAGAGCCGCTATTTGCGTGACCCTAATGGTTCTAGTACACTTTATTTCAATGCGTATAAAAGAGCTATGGGATATAAGGAAATTATAAGGCTTAATACAGATCCTAAAA
This sequence comes from Capnocytophaga sp. G2, assembly GCF_035282625.1. Lineage (NCBI taxonomy): Bacteria > Pseudomonadati > Bacteroidota > Flavobacteriia > Flavobacteriales > Flavobacteriaceae > Capnocytophaga > Capnocytophaga sp. G2. The sequence continues at coordinate 32,886 of NZ_JAYKBU010000009.1, forward strand.
CAAAGGATATCGTTCTGGATTATGGAAAGAATAATAACCAGATAGCTGCTGCTCGTATCATGCTGGCTTATATTTTTAGCATCATGGTACAATCCTTCGGAGATGTCCCTTATTATTCCTATGGAGATAGTGAAAATCCACATTTCCAAGCTTTACAAACCGACAAGTACGTAACTCCTGTATATGCTTCTGAAAAAGAAATCTATTTGGATATTCTCAAGGAACTGGAAGCTGCTATAGTACAGATAGAGCCTGATTCCTACGTGTTTTCCAGTGGAGATTTTCTCTTCGGAAAGCCTGAGAACTTGAAAAAGTTCGCCAATTCCCTACGCTTGCGTATTGCTAACCACTTAAAAGGAGCCAATGAGGCAGTGTTGGGCTCAGAATTAGCTGGTAAGGTGAAAACCATTATAGATTATTACAGGGCAGGACATGAAGATGAATTGTTGGATACTACTTTCAAAAGTGTAGAATTATCTTTTGAAGATAATTACACCTATCCAGCACCTATCTATTATGATTATTATGTAGGGAATCGTGTGGATTACCTTCCGTCCAGTAACTTTATAAAGCTTCTTGCTGGAAACAATAAGAAAGCCAATAATAGAGGTTTGAATTTTGGAGTAGATCCTCGTATAGAAAAATACTTTGCTCCTGTGGGCTTAGGAAAATGGGATATATACTATGGTTATACATTGGATCAGTCCACCCCTATTGATACCACCAAATATGTGGGAATGCCTTATGGAATGCAGGAAGGAGCTACAGCAGACCAATATAAAGGTGGAGAAGCAGTTTCTCTCTTTTCGCAAGAAGTATTAGCCTCTACCGCAGCAGAGGTAATTATGGATTATAGTGAAGTATGCTTTATCCTTTCTGAAATCAGAGGTTGGGACAATGCTTTGTATAGGAAAGCTGTGGAGGCTTCTTTGGACAAATGGGGAATAACTGGAACAAGAAAATCCGATTATATGAGCACTCTTCCAGCAGCTACAGAGGAAAATGTACTTACGCAAAAGTATATTTCTCTTTATATGAACCCTGATGAAGCGTGGGCAGAATACCGCCGTACAGGCTATCCTAAAACATTTATTGAGGTAGGAGAAAGGGTAAGAGCCAATCTCCCTGCTGCTAACCCTCCTTTCTATGTATTCCAAAAGGATCCTTCAGCGGTGGATGTATCAGGGATACCTGACCGCTTGAGTTACCCTGATACTTATACAGGACTTAATCTTAATTATAAACAAGCTCTTAAAGATATGGGTATTTTAGAGGATTTAAGAGGACATAAGTTGATCTTTGCTACAAGGAATTAACTAAGAAAATAAAACTTTATTTCATGAAAGCAGCCAAAACCGGCTGCTTTTTCTTGTTTTTATGAAAATTATAAGAGTTGAACGATTAAGTATAACATATATAAAAGATGAAATAATCTTATAATTAGTATAGAATAATTCATATATTTGAGAATATAAATCTGTAAATATGCGTTATAATATATATTTTTTGTTTTTTTATAAAAGGTTTCTCATTTATAAGAAAAAAAACGTATCTTTGAGTCGCTAATCAAACATCATATAGAGATATGAACCTAAAAAAATTATTTTTATTGTTCTTCCTTGCCACTACAACAATGGCTTTTGCGCAACAGACTATCTCAGGGAGCGTGAAAAATAGTGCAGGGAAGCCTGTGGCAGGAGCTACTGTAAAAGTGGTAGGTACCAGCCGAAATGCAACCACTAACTCCGAGGGGATGTATGCTATTGAAGCACAGGTTGAGGAAACATTGCTTTTTTCCGCTCAGGGGTATAAGAATGTAGAAATCAAAGTGGGACTCTCCACCACAATCAATGCCGTTTTTCCTCCTTCAGATGAAAAGCAACAGGTAGGAGCCTTAGGGATTGAACGAAATAAAGACGCCGTAGGGTATAATACTCAAAATACAGAAGGTGGACAAAACCTCTCTGGTGCTGTAGCAGGAGCGCAAACCAGTACTTCCTCTTCTATGGGTGGAAATACTAATATTGTTCTTCGTGGGGTAGGTACCGTTACCGGTAGTAATCAACCTTTGATTGTAATTGATGGGGTACCTATGGCAACTGTAGGAGATGGTACAAATGTTAAGAATGCAGGGGATGCTCTCAGTGATATCAACCCTGAGGATATTGAATCCCAAAGTGTACTCTCCGGTGGTGCTGCTACAGCCCTTTATGGTAGCCGAGGAGGAAATGGGGTAATCCTTATCACTACCAAATCCGGTAAGGCCGGAAAAACTTCTATTGAAGTAAAATCAGGAGTTACTTTTGAAACTGCCTATATTGCACCAAGACTACAGGATGAATATGGAGGTGGGGATTCTCAACAGTTTGAAAGAGCAACTATTAATGGACAGCAATATAATCTTGCCAGATATGCTGTTGACCAAAGCTGGGGTCCTAAATATAAAGGGCAACCATATCTCCCTTGGTATGCTTTTGATAAAAAGTATTTGCCAGAACATTACCTTAAAGAAGTGCCTTGGCAATCACCTAAAAACGGAATAGAAAAATTCTATCGTACAGGGATAGGGCTTTCTAATTCTTTCTCTGTTTCTCGTTCATTGTCTGGAACTAACATTCGTTTCTCTTTAGGAAATAATGAAGTAAAAGGGATTGTACCTAATACTGATCTTCACAAAACAAACCTTTCTTTTAGCTTTACTTCAAAACTATCCAATAAGCTTAAGAGTGAAGGAGGATTTAACTATGTGATTACCTCACGTACCAATCCTGACTTTGCTAATACCGTAGAAAATGACTTGGCTAATGTGTTCTATGGATGGAGCCAGCGACAATTGGATGTAAAGAATTTGGAAAAATATTATATAGATCCTGCCGGTGGACAACGTACTTGGAACAGAACTGCTTGGAATAATGCAGATCCTAAGTTCGCAGATAACCCCTATTGGCAAGTATATAAGAACTATGGTAATGATAAAAGACATCGTTTCTTCGGAAATATAGGACTTACTTATAATTTCAGAGAAAATTTGTACTTAGTAGGTAAAATATATGGAGATATTTATTCTTATACTAAGGAAAAAAGAACTGCAGTTGGTGCTTATGACACACCTTCCTATGAAAAAACAGTATATACTAATTCCGATTTCAACTATGAAACTCGCTTGCACTATACACCTAAATTAGGCGATAATTTCTCCTTGACAGGATTTATAGGAATGTCCCGACGTGAAAGCAGATATGGCTGGTCAAAAGGACAAACCGTAGGAGGCTTGGTAGTACCTAATTATTATAATTTGGCTAATAGTAAGCAAACTCCTCGTGCCTCTGACTATGCTTCTTGGCAACGTACCAATAGTGTCTATGGAATGGCTTCTTTTGGATTTAAGAGTATGGCTTTTGTGGAAGTTACCGGACGTCAGGACTGGTTCTCCACAGTTTCCAAGCCTGTATTCTATCCTTCTGTAACAGGTTCTTTTGTATTTACTTCTGCAATAAAGAGCAAACCTTCCTGGCTCTCTTATGGTAAGGTAAGGGTAGCTTGGGCACAAGCAGGAAATGATACAGGACCTTATCGCTTAATAAACTATCCTGCAGTAAATCCTCCTTTTAGAGGTAGCCCAGACTATACTCGTTCTAACACAGCTAATAATCCTGATTTGGTGCCTGAAATTAAGGAAACCAAAGAAGTAGGATTGGAACTTCGCTTCCTTAATGACCGAGTATCTGTTAATGCTTCTGTATATAACATTCTTTCTAAAGACCTTATCATACCACTTCCTGTGGATGCAGCTAACGGATATAACTGGAAGTATGTAAATAGTGGTGAAATGTCCAATAAAGGGGTAGAAGTAACGCTTTCTGTTACCCCTATACAAACTGAAAAATTCAACTGGAACCTAAGTTGGAACTTCTCTAAAAATAAAAATAAGCTAGAAAAATTAGCTCCAGGGATTAAGAATTATAAGGTAAATTCAGATAAATATGGACAAGTATCTCTCTATGCGATAGAAGGTCGTCCTTTCGGAGAACTCTATGGTAGAGATTTTGTATACAAAGATGGTAAAAGAGTTGTAAGTTCTAATGGGAAATATGCAACTTCCGAACTTAAATCTTTAGGAAATATTATTCCAGACTATACTATGGGACTTTCCAATAGTTTCACTTATGGTCGTTTGAATTTATCCTTTGTGTTTGACTTCCAAAAAGGAGGAGATTATTTCTCAGCAGCTCACATGACAGGGATGAGTACAGGGATGTTACGAGAAACAGCTGCCAACGGAATACGTGAACTCATAAGAAGAAATGGAATAACAGAGGCGAGAGGGCTTATCCTCAAGGGAGTTAAGAGAGATGGAACACCTAATGATCAGATAATTGACCCACAAACCTTTGGAGAAGGATTCTTCCAAGGAGCTGTAGATAAGCAGAATATTTTTGATGCTACTTACCTAAAACTTAGAAGTGTATCTCTTTCCTATGATGTACCTCTACCAAGCACCAAACATCTCAAAGGGTTGAATGTTTCTCTCTTTGGTAATAACCTTTGGACTACCGCATTGGATTGGGATGGTATGGATCCTGAAACAGCTGCTTCTAACCAAGGTATTGGAGAAATCTCTCTTCCTACCACACGTTCCTTCGGTATGAGTGTGGGATTAAAATTATAAAAAATAATATAGAACAAGATATGAAACGAATATTAACAATTATTTTATGTGGAGTCGGACTACTTTTAGGTAGTTGCGAGAAGGATTTTGAAGAAATCAATACCAATCCTAATAAACCAGAACAGCCACTTCCAACAGCTTTGTTCAATGGTTCTAATAAGCTTCTGCTTAAGTATACGCGAAATTATACAACATCAGGAATGATGTTTCGTTCTTGGATGCAATATACCGCTCAGGATACTTATACTAAGGAAAGCCGTTTCCTATATCGTGATTATGCAGGGGACTACTTATGGCGTTTCCCTTACCAAGTGGCAGGTGGATATAAGGATATCATAGAACTTAATACCAATCCTAAAACGAAGGAACTCATGGCTGCTTATGGGAAAAATGAGAATCAAATAGCAGCTGCTCGTATCATGATGGCTTATGCTTTTTGCATCTTAGTGGAAACCTTTGGGGATGTTCCTTATTATTCTTGGGGAAGCCGTGATAATCCAAGATTCCAAGCATTACAACTCAATGAGCATATCTCTCCTGTATATGCTACTCAAAAGGAAATCTATACAGATTTGTTTAAAGAGTTGAAGGATGCCGCTGCTCAAATAGTAGATGATGCTTATGTATTCAAAGAAGGTGATTACATCTTTGGAACTCCAGAGAAAATGAAACGTTTTGCTAACTCCTTACGTTTGCGCCTTGCCGTACGTTTACATAATGCTCAAGATGGTGAACTTCAATCATTAGCTAATGAAGCTCTCAATGAACTTAAAGGAGGAGCTACAGTAATGCAAAGCAATAGTGATACTGTGGAATTACAGTTTGATAGTGACGATACCAACCCTGCTCCTATCTATAAAGAATATTTTGTAGATAATCGTGTGGATTATTCTCCATCCAATAGCTTTGTACAACTTCTAAAAGGACAAAGAGGTAATTTTGGAGTAGATCCTCGTTTGCAAAAATATTTTGCTCCTAAAGGAATTACTAAATATCAAGCCAGAGATGGAAGGTATACTGAAAGTAATAACTTAGATGATTATATAGGAATGCCTTATGGTATGGATGAAAGTATGGCTGACTTCCAATTCAAATCAGGAGCTGCGGTTTCTTTTTTCAGTAGTAAAATACTTCAACCAAATTATGCAGAGGTATTTATAGAGTATTCTGAAGTATGTTTCTTACTCTCTGAAGCCAATGGATGGGATAATAATTGGTATAAAAAAGGAGTAGAAGCTTCTATGGAAAAATGGGGCGTGGATACTGCAAAAAGAACAAGTTTCTTAAGTACACTCGCAGCAGCCAATGAAGAAAATGTACTTACTCAAAAGTATATTGCTCTTTACATGAATCCTAATGAAGCGTGGGCAGAATATCGCCGTACAGGTTATCCTCATACTTTGATAAAGGTAGGAGAAGAAACAGACTTGAATATTCCTACAGAAGCAGGACAAACAAAGTATGTGTTTAAGTCCTTAGTAGCAGATGTAAATGATATTCCTGAACGTATATACTACCCTGTGGCATATAAAGTAATCAATAAAGAGAATTATGATAATGCCTTGAAATCTATGGGAATGACTACAGATATCATGACCAAAAGGCTCGCTTTTGATAGAGGTATTCGCCGCTAAATAATGAAATAAAAGAAGCTGGATAAAAGAAAACAGCTTCTTTTATTAAACAGGTATTCAAATATATATAGAAGAAAATTAAAAACAAATTAATTTGAAAGATAATGAAAAATTTAAAAATATTTTTTGCAGTGGCGACAGCCGCTACAGTACTTTCTTCTTGTAATAAGGACCCTAAAGAGGACTATACACTACCTCCTGTACAAGATGTAGGAAAAGTAACATTGGAATTTAAGAATTATTTTGGGAATGAACCTCTTCAACTTAATCATTCTTACACCTCTAACGGACAACAGGTTTCTTTTTCAGAAGTAAAGTATGTAATTACTAATATCTCTATGATAACCAAGGATGGTACAGAAGTGGTATATAATCAAGAGAATTTAGATAAAGCAGGATATATTATCAGTCAAGCAGCTGAGGCTTCTCAGACCTTCGTCCTAGATACAATGGCGGCAGCTAAATACAAAACAATCCGATTTGGATTAGGAATAAAGGAAAACTTGAATGACCTTGAAGAAGCTAGAACTAAGTTTCCTGCTTTCTATCGCCTTTCCCAAGAACAAGATATGCAATGGGCATGGTCAAATAATTTCCTCTTCGCAAAGATTAAGGGTACTTATGGAGGTAGCAATGATCTTGCTGTCCTCATAGGAAATGGACAAGAAGGAAAGAAATTACATTCTACTTGGAATGCCAAAGAAGGAATAGATAGGGTAGATGTGAATATAGTTAATGGCAAAGAAGTAAAGAGAAAATGGAAACAAAGTAGCCGTAATGCTTTCCGTTATATTGTCTTGGACTTGCCCGATAACTTCTCTCTTGCCAAAGGAGGAAATGCTAAAATTACTATTAAGGCGGATTTGGATAAGCTTCTCAATGGAGCTAATAAAATAACCTTAAATGCAAAGATTCCTGAAGGTCAAGAGAATATGGATATGGCACTACGTATCATGAATAACATAGGAGGTCGAAATAGCCTTAGTAATAAAGGTATCCGTATAAGAAAAATTAAAGATACAAGTGTATCTCCAGATGTTGATTTGGAAAATGTAGCTGATAATACTGTGGTTGTGAATTCAGATGCACATAAAGTGGATAGTAAAGGAATGTTTTCTGTACTAAGTGTTCAATAATCATATCAATTTAAGCTAATAAAAGCCGGGTTATTCAATTTCTTGAATAACCCGTTTTTTTAATGGAGAAATATGGATTCATTAATAATCTTTTGTAATGAAAAGGTAAATTATAAAGGATGAAAGTAACTTATAGTTATTCAAGAGAATCCTTCTAAAAAATATAGTTATAAATTATAAAATATTTATATATTTTTATATTATTTAACGCAATATTTTATATCAAAAAAATATGTGATTAAGGTTTCAGATTTGGTAGAAAAATCGTAAATTTGCGCCACTAATGAACATACAAGAGATATGAATTTAAAAAAATTATTCTTATTGTTTTGCTTTGTCGTAACGACAATGACCTTCGCTCAACAGAAGATCTCTGGGAGCGTAAAAGATGGTGCAGGGAAACCTGTAGCGGGTGCCAATGTAACTGTGTTTGGAACTACCCGCATGGCTAAAACTAACACTGATGGGGTGTATTCCATTTCTGCCAAAGAGGGGGAAGTGTTACAATTCACCTTAGCAGGGTATAAAAGTGTAGAAGTTAAGGTAGGACTTTCCTCTACTATTGATGCTGTACTCCTTCCTTCTGTAGCTCAAGATGGTGGAGAAGCAGGAGCCTTAGGAATTAAGCGTGATAAAAACGCTGTAGGGTATGCCACTCAGAAAACAGAAGCTGACCAGGGACTCTCCGGTAATGTTGCTGGGGTACAAACCTCTACAACTTCTTCTATGGGAGGGAATACCAATGTAACTATTCGTGGAGTAGGAAGTATTACCGGTAGTAACCAACCACTTATCGTTATTGATGGAGTGCCTATGGCAACCGTGGGAGATTCTGATAGTAAGTTTGGGGATGCTGCTGGAGATATTAACCCTGAGGATATTGAATCTGTAACAGTCCTTTCAGGAGGAGCAGCTACTGCCCTTTATGGTAGTCGTGGTGGAAACGGAGTAATTATCTATACTACCAAATCCGGTAAGGCAGGAAAGACAGCTATTGATGTAAAATCTTCTGTTTCTTTTGAAAGAAATTACATCGCTCCTAAGTTACAAAATGAGTATGGTGGAGGTAGATCTCCTTCTTTCCGTACTTATACTGTGAACGGGAGAGATTATAATGTACCCGCTTATGAAAGTGATGAAAGTTGGGGTCCTAAATATGATAATCAACCATACCTTCCTTGGTACGCTTTTGATAAGGAATACCTCCCTCAGCATTACTTGAAGGAAGTGCCTTGGAGAGCTCCTAAGAATGATGTAGATAAGCTTTTTAGAACAGGGCTTAATGTAGCTAACTCTGTTTCTGTATCCCGTGCTATAGGAGGTACAAACTTGCGTTTCTCTTTAGGAAATAATGAAGTAACAGGAGTTGTTCCCAATACTAAACTTCAGAAAACAAATGTATCTTTCAGTTTTAATTCTACTTTAACCAAGAAATTGAAAAGTGAAGGAGGGTTTAACTATATTATTACCTCTCGTGATAACCCAGAGAACTCTTATACAATGAAGAATCCTATCTCTAAGGTGCTTTATGCTTGGAGTCAACGTCAATTGGACGTGAAAAACTTAGAGAATTATTATAAAGATCCTAACGGAAACCAACGTACATGGAATAGAAAATCAGCAGCTGATGGATCGCCTCGTTATACCGATAACCCTTATTGGACACTGTATGAAAATACAAGTAATGATAAGCGCCATCGTTTCTTTGGAAATATAGGATTTACTTATAATTTTACAGATAACCTCTATTGGGTAGGAAAAATCTATGGAGATATCTATAACTTGAATACAGAAAAAAGAGTGGCAGTAGGTTCTAAGGAACAATCTTCTTATGAAACAGCTAATTATACCAATTCTGATTTCAACTATGAAACACGTTTGCACTACACACCAAAACTTGGTAAAGATTTTACTTTGACCGGTTTTGTAGGATTAGCACGTCGTGAAGGAAGATATCAGTGGGTAAAGGGGCAAACCAATGGTGGATTAGTCCTTCCTAATTTCTATAACTTGGAAAACAGTGTGGAAAAACCTTCTTCTACTAATTACCGTAACTGGAGACGTACCAATAGTATCTTTGGAATGGTTTCTTTTGGTTACAAAGGAATGGTATTCGTAGAAGCTACAGGGCGTAAGGATTACTTTTCTACAGTATCTGAACCTGTGTTCTATCCTTCTGTAACAGGTTCTTTCGTGTTTACCTCTGCTTGGAAAAGCAAACCTTCTTGGTTCTCTTATGGTAAAATACGTGCAGCTTGGGCTCAGGCAGGTAATGATACCGCTCCTTACCAGTTGGTTACTTACCCTACTATAGGGTTGCCTTTTAATGGAAATCCTAATTACCTACATCCTTTTACACAGAATAATCCTAACTTGGTACCTGAAATTAAGGAAACCAAAGAAGCTGGTTTGGAATTGCGTTTCTTTAATGATCGCCTCTCAGCCAATGTTTCTGTATATGATATTCTTTCTAAGAACCTTATTATTCCACTTCCTGTGGATGGAGCTAACGGATATATATATAAGATGGTTAACAGTGGAGAAATGTCCAATAAAGGGATAGAGGTATCTCTTTCAGCAACTCCTGTGAAAATGGGTAAATTCTCTTGGAATGTAAGTTGGAACTTTGCTAAGAATAATAACAAATTGTTAAAACTTTATCCAGGAACCACTCGTTACAAAATTACCAATGATAGTTCAGGATTAGTTTCTCTTTATGCTATTGAAGGAGAGGCTTATGGACAGCTTTTTGGTAGAGACTTCGTGTATGATAGTAAAGGAAATAGATTGGTTGATGCCAATGGTAAATACCTTACTTCAGAACCTAAGGCTTTAGGCTCTATCATCCCAGATTATACTATGGGGCTTAAGAACTCTGTCAAATATGGTCCTGTAACTTTATCTTTCTTATTTGATTTCCAAAAAGGAGGAAAATACTTTGCTAATGCTTATATGCTTGGTATGTATACAGGTACTTTACGTGAAACTACTATTCAGGGTATGCGTGATATAATAGATAAAAATGGAACAAAGGATCAAAGGGGAATTGTTGTACCTGGAGTATTCGCTCCTGGAACTCCTAAAGCAGGGCAACCTAATGATAAATCCATAAGTCCTAAAACCTATGGAAGCCTCTTCTATCGCGGAGTGGACTCTCAGAATATTTTTGATGCTACTTACTTTAAGCTCAGAAGTGTAACACTCTCTTATGATGTACCACTTGCAGAAAAGAAGCATATCAAAGGTCTTAATATCTCTCTCTTTGGAAATAACCTTTGGACTACAGGTCTTGACTGGGATGGTATGGATCCTGAAATTGCTGCCTCTAACAAAGGTATTGGAGAGACATCCTTGCCTTCTACTCGTTCCTTTGGTATGAGTATAGGTTTAAAATTATAATAACAAAATAGACAACGAAGATGAAACGAATATTATCTATTATATTATCTGGAGCAGGATTATTGCTTAGCACCAGTTGTGAAAAGGATTTTGAACAAATCAATACCAATCCTAATAAGCCTAAAGCCTCTCTTTCCTATGCTTTATTCAATGGCTCTAATAAGAGGCTTATGGATTACACTCGTTATTCCACTACTTCTGGAAAGCTTATGCGCTCTTGGATGCAGTATACTGCACAGACCGCTTATACTAAGGAAAGCCGATTCCTTTATAGTGATTATTCAGGAGACTATATCTGGCGCTTCTGTTATCAAGTAGCAGGAGACTATAAGGAAATTATAGAACTTAATATGGATCCTGCAACAAAGGTGAAGACAGCTCTCTATGGAAATAATGATAACCAGATTGCAGCATCTCGTATCTTGATGGGATATGTCTTTAGTCTGCTTGCAGAAACTTATGGAAATGTACCTTACTACTCTTGGCATGGAAAGGATAATCCTAAATTTCAGGCTTTACAATTGGAGAAATACATCTCTCCTGAATATGCAGACCAAAAGGATATTTATATGGATATCTTAGAGGATCTTAAAGAGGCTGTAGACCAAATCAAAACTACAGATGCTGATGGTAGAGCTATTAAGAATGTATTTACTGCAGGAGATGATCTTTTCAGAACTCCTGAAAAATTAAAAAGATTTGGTAATTCCTTACGCTTGCGTATTGCCATGCATCTTTCAAGAGTAAGGGATACAGAGCTTAAGAATAAGGCTCTGGAAACTATTCGGGAAATAACAGTAACCAATCCTGCTAAATATCCTGTAATGCAATCCAATGCAGATACAGTGGAACTTCCTTATGAAAGTAATGATACCAATCCTTCTCCTATTTATAAGAACTATTTCGTAGATAGAAGAACTGACTATTCTCCTTCCAATACACTTGTTGAGATACTTAAGGGAACCCGAGGAGCCAGTTTAGGTTTTGGAGTAGACCCTCGTTTGCAGAAATATTGTGCTCCTAAGAATACTTCCTTGAGCGTGATAAAGGCAGGTTCTTATCAAGAAACAGATGATCTTACCAAGTATGCAGGAATGCCTTATGGAATAAATGAATCTTATAGTGATTCTCAGTTCAGTTCAGGAAGGCTTGTTTCTCTTTTTGCTTCCAAAATCCTTAATCCTAATTATGCAGAAGTATTTATGGAATATTCAGAAGTATGTTTCTTGCTCTCTGAAGCTCCTTATGCTTTAGGAGGTGCTTGGGATGATGCCAAATATAAAGAAGGAGTAAGGGCTTCTATGGAAAAATGGGGAGTAGATGCTACTAAGATTACTGCTTTTGTAAATAGGCTTCCTGCTGCTACAGAGGAAACTGTGATGACTCAAAAGTACATTGCTCTTTATATGAATCCAAATGAGGCTTGGACTGAATACCGACGTACAGGATATCCTAATATTCTTATAAAGAATGGAGATGTGAATCCTCTGTTAGAGAATGTAACAAATGCTCAAACACATGAGGTAGTAACCACTTATACATTTACCTCTTTGGTATCAGGAGTGGATTTTCCTCAACGCCTTCAATATCCATTGACTTATAAAAATATTAACTTAGCTAATTTCCGAAAGGCTTTGAAAGATATGGGTATGGGAGATAGAGACTTTATTGGTCAAAAACTTATTTTTGCAAAACAATAAGTAAAAAGATGTTTTCATAATTGTGAAGGGTGGTTGCAATTTTGCAACTGCCCTTTTTTATGATTGAATTGGCGTAAAGAAACAATTGATTAATTTTATGTTTTATATGATTTTTTTTTGTATCTTTGCACGTTATCTTTTATAAGATACGTTAGAGTATAATTAATCATAACTGAAGAATATTCATAAATAGAAATAATGGCACAAATAAAGGCGGCTGAGGTTTCAGCGATTCTTAAAAAACAATTAGCAAACTTTGATGCTTCTGTATCCTTGGAAGAGGTAGGGACGGTGTTAGAAGTAGGAGATGGGATTGCTCGTATTTTTGGTCTCTCCAAGGTAGAAAATGGAGAGCTTGTCCACTTCGAATCTGGACAAGAAGGAATGGTGCTTAACCTTGAAGAAGACCATGTAGGGGTAGTACTCTTAGGCTCTTCCACACAGATAAAGGAAGGAGATATAGTAAAGCGCACCAAGACTATTGCCTCTATCAAAGTGGGAGAGGGAATCGTTGGGCGAGTTATCAATACTTTAGGAGAACCTATTGATGGAAAAGGACCTATCTTAGGAGAACTCTATGAAATGCCTTTTGAACGTAAGGCTCCTGGGGTTATCTATCGCCAACCGGTGAATGAACCTTTACAGACAGGAATTAAAGCTATTGATGCAATGATTCCTATTGGACGAGGACAACGTGAACTTGTCATTGGTGACCGACAAACAGGAAAAACAACAGTATGTATTGATACCATCCTTAATCAAAAAGAATTCTATGATGCAGGCAATCCTGTATATTGTATCTATGTAGCCATTGGACAGAAAGCCTCTACAGTAGCAGGAATAGCTAAGACTTTAGAGGATGCAGGAGCACTTGCATATACCACTGTTGTGGCAGCCAATGCTTCTGACCCTGCTCCTATGCAGGTGTATGCTCCTTTTGCAGGAGTTGCTATTGGGGAATATTTCCGCGATACAGGTCGCCCTGCCCTTATCATCTATGATGACCTTTCCAAACAAGCAATGGCTTATCGTGAAGTATCGCTCTTACTTCGTCGTCCACCTGGACGAGAAGCCTACCCTGGAGATGTATTTTACTTACACTCTCGCCTTTTGGAACGTGCAGCCAAGGTGATTAAGGATGATAATGTGGCACGTAATATGAATGATCTCCCTGAATCCATTAAGCATCTTGTCAAAGGAGGAGGTTCCCTTACAGCACTTCCTATTATTGAAACCCAAGCAGGGGACGTTTCTGCCTATATCCCAACCAATGTGATTTCTATTACTGACGGACAGATATTCCTTGAATCTGACCTCTTTAACTCAGGAGTGCGCCCAGCTATTAATGTGGGGATCTCTGTATCCCGTGTGGGAGGTTCCGCTCAGATCAAATCCATGAAGAAGGTTGCGGGTACTCTTAAACTTGATCAAGCACAGTTCCGCGAATTGGCAGCTTTTGCTAAGTTCGGCTCTGACTTGGATGCCGCTACCAGTAATGTGATTGAGAAAGGAAAGCGTAATGTAGAAATTCTCAAGCAGTCGTCCAATGACCCTTATAAGGTAGAAGACCAAGTAGCAATTATCTATGTAGGGTCTAAAAACTTACTTCGCCAAGTGCCTGTGGAATGTGTACGTGAATTTGAAAAAGATTTCTTGGAGACCCTTCGAGCTACTCATGAGGAAACTCTATTGCAGCTTAAAGCTGGGAAAATTAATGATGAAATCACAGCTGTATTGGACAAAGTAGCCAAAGAAGTAGCACAAAAGTATGTAAAATAGAATATTATTATATTAATATCAATAGAATATTGCCTTACACCCACCCTTGTAAGGCAATATTTTTATAAGACTAAGAGAATGAGAACATTAGGAGAACTGATAAATAAAGAAGAGCCTGGTTGGAACTTGGTGCAAGAGTGGTTACAGAATGCTACGAATCCCTATGAAGTACTCCCTCGGGATACCAAGCGTGCGGAAAAAGAACTGCTTAATGCACAGGTAACTACACGTTCGCCCATGGGAGCTATTATTTATCAAACAGGAGGAATTCTTATTGATAGTGGCTGGATACGTATCTTAGGCTCCGGCTCTGAAAGATTAAATAGAGGTATGTTCGAGTGGAATAAAGGAAAAACTTTTGAACATTATGGAGAACCTCCTGTATTTTTATTGGTTGCAGATGATGTTCTTGGTGGGTTATTTGCAATTAATGGTGGTGCTTTTGGTCAAGAAGGTTTGGGAAAAATATTTTACTTAGCTCCAGATACACTTTCTTGGGAGCCTATGAACTGTGGTTATTCAGAGTTCTTTAACTGGACTTTACAAGGAAATGTACACCAGTTCTATGAGCCTTTCTATTGGAAAGGATGGCGGGAGGAAGTCACTAAGCTCAGAGGGAATCAAGCATTTTCGTTTTTTCCTTTCCTTTGGACAAAAGAAGGTAAACAGATAGAGACTCTTAGCCGAAAAGTAGTTCCTATGGAGGAGAGCTATCGCCTTACTATGGATATGCAAAGACAACTCTCTGAAAGAGAATAATGAGAGTCCTTTCTCTCCTAAAAACAAGGGTTACAAATGTAAAAGTAGCACATCTCACAATTATAATTAGTGGGGGATATACTACTCTGTAATTTTTGTTCTTAGCCAGAGGATTCCCTAAAAAATAATACTATAGAAAAAAGATTGGATAGATTAATAAAAAGTTACACTCCTCCTGAAAAAATAATAAAAGAAATGAATGCCCTAGACTATTCAGAAAGGATGATAAGAGAGAACGATAGGTTCCAATACTATTCTGAATGGTTAAATCAACTAAATGAATTTCTTAAGAAACTTAAGTAATCTTATATTTTCTTACTATTTTTGTAAGTTTCTATATTATTGATGAATAAATCAAAGAGATAGCTGGCATCGTGAGGACCTGGAGCGGCTTCAGGGTGATACTGTACACTGAATACAGGATGGTTCTTAAGGCGAATGCCCGCTACAGTACCATCATTCAGATGTAGATGGGTGATTTCTATATTAGGGTTTTTCTCCGCTAATTCCTTATTAACAGCAAATCCATGATTTTGAGAGGTAATCTCGCTTTTCCCCGTAAGGAGGTTTTTCACAGGATGATTGATTCCCCTGTGTCCATTGCGCATTTTGTAGGTAGGTACCCCTTGAGAGAGCGCAATGAGTTGGTGTCCTAAGCAAATTCCAAATATAGGCTTGCCACTTTCAATCAGTTGTCGGGTAAGAGCTATTACTTCGGTCAGAGGTTCAGGATCGCCAGGACCATTAGAGAGGAAGTAACCATCAGGAGCAAAAGAAGTAAGCTCTTCAAAGGTAGCAGTATGGGGGAAGACCTTGATATAAGCATCCCGAGCAGCTAAATTTCGCAATATATTGCGTTTAATTCCTAAATCCAATGCTGCAATCCGATATTTAGCATGTTCTTCTCCTACAAAATAAGGCTCCTTAGTAGAAACTTTAGGAGCTAAGGCTAAACCTTTCATGGAAGGTTGCCCCTTGAGTTGGGCTTTGAGCTCCTCTATATTGTCAACTTCGGTGGAGAGTACAGCATTCATACTACCGTGGTCACGTATGTAGGATACCAAGGCACGTGTATCTACTTCACTTATGACGAATAAGCCTTGTTTTTCTAAGAAATCACCTAAGGACTCGCAGGCAGAGCGTGAGCCAAATTCACTAAAATTACGACATACTAAGCCAGCAATCTTTACCCCATCGGATTCATTTTCCTCCTCAAGAGTTCCATAGTTACCAATGTGAACAGTAGCTGCTACCATAATTTGTCCAAAGTATGAAGGGTCAGTGAAAATTTCCTGATAACCAGTCATCCCTGTATTAAAACAGATCTCGCCAAAAGCACTTCCTACCTTTCCCTCTGCTTTCCCATAGAAGAGAGTACCATCCTCCAAGAGAACAATCGCTGGTTTTTTTTGTGTATATTTCATAGATTTAATAAGATAAAAGTTTGAACTTTGTCTCTGCAAAAATACAAAATAATTGTCAATTTATCAATCGTTTGTAGTACCTTAAAATTCCTATAGAGAATTATTTCTTTCTATTCAGTAAATTTTTCTAAAGAACATATATCTTCAGGTTATTTTCTCAAGTAGTGGCTTCTATTGTTATTTTTCTCTTCCTAACAAAAGATACTATCCCCAAAATAAGTACAAATGCTATAGCATAGTATACGAAGTTAGGGGTAATTACCTTCTCTCCACTGGCATAGCTATGCAGTCCAGAGAGGTAGAAGTTTACTCCAAAATAGGTCATTAGGATACTGGCAAAAGCCACAACGCTAGCAAAATTGAACCCCCATACCCCACGCAAAGAGGGGACAATACGCATGTGAATAACAAAAGCATATACCATGATACTTACTAAAGCCCATGTTTCCTTAGGATCCCAACCCCAATAACGTCCCCAGCTTTCATTTGCCCATTGAGCTCCTAAAAAGTTTCCAATGGTAAGCATAATAAGCCCTACGGTTAAGGAAAGTTCATTGACGATGGTAAGCTCATCAATAACAAGTTTAATTTTTTCTTTGTTCTTCTGGGTTGTGAAAATGATAAGGAACAGATTCATAATTCCCAGTATCATTCCTAAGGTGAAGGGTCCATAACTACCTACAATTACTGCAACGTGAAGCATAAGCCAATAGCTATTGAGTACAGGCTGTAGGTTACCTATGGAGGGATCCAGCCAATTCCAATGGGCAATCATCAGAATCATGGAGGTAACAAAAGCAGTAGAAGCAAGGCTCAAGGGTGAGCGCCGAGCAAAACAAAGCCCTATCCCCATTGTCGCCCAAGCTACATAAATCATGCTTTCATAAGCATCACTCCATGGAGCATGCCCTGAAATGTACCAGCGAAAAGCAAGTCCTATGGTATGCAAAGTGAAGAGGAAGAAAAGCAAAATGGTACATATATTAGAAAGAATACGCAAGGTTTTTCGTTCCTTAAAGATACGAATAATCAAGATAACGAACATAAAGGTACCCACATATAAGTACCAACTAAAAAGGCTCTTGAAGACATCATATTTGTTATAAAGAATTTCTGCATTGATTTTCTCCTCTGAAGGTATAACATTCCGTCCTACTACTTTTTGATTTTCCTTCAGTAGTTTTAGTATTTGATCCGCTTGAGTATAGTTACCTGTTTGGGTAGCTTCTTTTAGAGAGGTGAGATACCATCGGAAGGAATTTTTGATAAAGTTCTCTTCTAGAGAATCTTTGACATAAGAGGGATTTTCATAGAGATCCAAAGGAGCTATCCATTTGTTATTCAGTGTATCTCTTAGAGGAAAAATACGCAACATACTCCCTGAGAGGGCACGCTCCAAAAGGTGAATTTTCATATCTACTTCCTTGAATTCCTTTTGGAATTGATTAGGGTTATTGGTGGCATAAGCCTCTCTGAGATAAGGTTCTAATTTGTTCTGATAATCCTTATCTAAGAAATCTAAAGCACGTACACGCTTAAGTCCCTTTTCTACCCCTAATATCTTGTGTAAGCTGTCATTATCTTTTTTAATATAGAAGAAATCCACATTGTACCATAGCTGGCGGTTTAGGAGCATGGAAAGAAATACCTGATTAGCATCCAAGCCACGGAAGGAATCCGCTTTACTTACTTTCCTAAGCAGTTCGGAGGCAAAGGTATTGATGGGCTTCATACGACCATCTTCATCCTGAATGACTAAGTGGGCAAACTTATCTGCATGAACTCTATCTACAGTATTAGCTTTTAGAAGAGAATCTATTTGCTTGGAAGTCAGTTCAAAGGAGTCATGTTGTGCATATACTCCTACGGAGAATAATAGGAGAAAGAGGGTCATGAGTCCTTTACGCTTTTCTTGGAGTTTTCTAAGCTTTTGGCTTAGCTGGACAAAACGTGTCCTCCCAAAGAACATACTAGCTATAAGACCTATATAAAGGAGAGTATAACCGATATAAGTTAGAAGGGTCCCCCAATAGTCATGATTGACAGAAAGGACAGTTCCTTTTTCATCAGGATAGAAGTTAGCTTGAAAGAAGCGATATCCTTTATAGTTAAGAATATGATTCATATAAATATCATATTTAAAAGTTTTTTCGGGACTACTTACCGTTACTTTACTCTTGAAAGAGGAGTAACTGCGCTCGGTACCTGGGTATTTTTCGGCAATAAAATCATTTAACTTAATCTTAAAGGGTAGGGGAGTGCGTACCGATCCATAGTTAAAGTGAAAGGTAAGTCCACCAACCTCTACAGAAGTAGTCGGATTAATTACATCTCGCCTACCCAAGACACCAATAGTTTTACTCTCTCCTGATGAAGTAACTTTTAGGATAATAGCGCTCTCATCCGAAGGAGATCTTCTTTTTTCTGGAATAGAGGTAAGTTGCATTCTCCCCCTTTTCAGAGGTTGAGGAAATACAAAACGCATACCCGCTAAGTTATACAGGGAGCGGTATTGTAAGGCTTGCATGCTATCTTTAGCCACTTCGTATACTTTCTGGTCGCTCATAGTCATATAACTCCCTATAAAAGGGCTACTGATATAGCTTCCTTCGGGAGTAATCTGTAAGTTGATAGCTCCAAAGGTAGGTTTATTCAGGGAGAACAGGATTCCATGTAGGGATAAGGTAGTACCTACTTTAAGGTAATGCTCATGTCCCTGACTATCACCAGAGCTTTCTACAATCTTGAGATAATCATCTCCATTGGAATCTTCTACAAAGGTTTCTTCAGCATTAGCAATAAATTTTGTGAGTTCTATATGAAAATCCTTCCCCTTGAAATCGGAGTCCCAACTATAGGAATTAGAAGTGAATTCTGAGAAAAGAACTGGTTCTTGCTTGGCTTTACGCAAAGGTTTTCCTTCGAAGGTACCATCCACTTGGGCGGTGATATAGGTCTGTTCGGAGGTATAGAAATCAGCTTCTTCTCCTTCACGTAAGGCTAATTTTCCTTCATCACTGAGGTATCGGGTAATTCCTGCTCCTATAATGATAAATACCCAAGAGGCATGTAGGACAAATACTGCCCAATTTTCCCGTTTTAAGAGGCGATATCTATCTATATTCCCGATGAAATTTACCACAAAGAGAGCCATAATAAGTTCAAACCACCAAGCATTATAAATCCATATTTTGGCAGTGTCCGTATTATAAAGAGTTTCTACAAAAGTACCTATGGCTAAGGCAGCTGCATAAGCTAAGAAAAGTACTGCCATAAGTCGTGTGGAAATGAGAATTTGTGAGAGTTTCTTAAGCATTTCTTCTTATATAAATCAAGTGCAAAAATAGCTATTTTTCGCTAATAAGGAATAAAAAAATTTTTGTATTTTTGCCCAAATTAAAAAAGATATGGAATTATACTATGCTTTCTCAGTAATTATTGTATTGGCAGCCTTGTTCTCCTATGTGAATGTAAGATATGTGAAACTTCCAATGACCATCGGAATTATGGTTATTGCTATGATGGTATCGGTAGGGATACGCCTTTTTGGGGAGACTATTTTCACAGGACTTTCTCATAAACTTGAAACCCTTTTGGAAGGCTTTAATTTTACAGAAATTCTGATGAGTGCTATGCTTAATTTTCTACTTTTTGCAGGGGCATTGCATATTAATATATCTGATTTAAAGGAATATAAACTTCCTATTTTTACTTATGCTACTGTAAGTGTTGTACTTTCAGCATTTTTTATTTCAGCACTATTGTTTTATATAGCACCTTTAGTAGGGATTCATATTCCGTATATCTATTGTCTACTCTTTGGAGCTCTTATCTCGCCTACTGATCCTATTGTGGTCTTAGGTGTTCTCAAGCAGGCAAATGTACCTAAACGTATTGAAGCTAAGATAACAGGTGAATCCCTCTTTAATGATGGAGTTGCTGTAGTGATGTTTGCAGTAGTGCTTAAACTTGCTACCGATACTTCTTTTGAGCCCTCTTTTAATACGATTACTAAACTCTTCTTGATAGAGGCAGGTGGAGGTGTTTTTCTAGGGGTTCTCTTAGGTTGGGTCGCCTCTGAGATGATGAAAAAGGTAGATGACTACCATGTAAGTGTTCTGGTGACTTTGGCGGTGGTTATGGGTGGTTTTCTCATAGCAAAGGACTCTCATGTCTCCTCTCCACTGGCTATGGTTATTGCAGGACTTTTCATAGGTAATGTAGGGAAAAAGGCTAATAGTGAAGAAAATAGGGATTATTTAAGTAAGTTCTGGGCGATTGTAGATGAAATTATGAATGCTATTCTGTTCCTCTTTATTGGTTTTGAGATGCTTCTGATAGATAACCTCAATGAACAACTTCTTTTAGGAGGAATAGCTATTATTGTTTGTCTTCTGGGACGTGCTCTGGCAATTTATATTCCTGCCAAGACAATCCTTAGAAAGGTAAGCACTTATTCACAGGGCTCTCTAATCACTATGGTATGGGGTGGAGTACGGGGAGGAGTTTCTATCGCCTTGGTACTTTCTATTCCCCAAGATCATGGAGGGTTTAAGGAAACTTTGCTACAAATCACTTATATTGTGGTGCTTTTCTCTATCTTAGTGCAGGGACTTACAATAGGGAAGGTTGCTAAGGGGGCACTTCACCGGGAAGAAGTCATGGTGAGGCTGAAAAGAATCAAAATGATACAAAATCGCAGAGAAAAAGAATAACTTGTTTTTTTGAATAATGAATACATGCAAATTTCTATACATTCTCTTATTTTGGGGGATAGTCTCTATTTTTTATGGTCAACATAAGACCGACTGGAGTAGGGAAAGGCTCCATAAAGGAATAAAAACCCTTCGTATAAAAGGCTATCATGTCAAAGAAAATGGTACAATGGCTGAAAAGGGAGCCCTTATAGCCGAGATGAATGTAGAGAAAACCTTTGATTCACAAGGGAATCTTATCTTAGAAATCTATTTTGATGATAAAAATGCGGAAACTCTTCGTTATGAATACGTGTATAATGCACAAGGAGTGAAAAAATATAAGTTACACCTTAATCCCAAACGTGAGAAAGTAGGACTTACTTTGTTCAACTGTAATGGAGAGGGAAGCATTACTAAGGAAGAAACATACAACCAGAATGGAGAACTGGAATATTCTGCTTTCTTTGTCTATAATGAGCAAGGATTTCCTTTGGAAAGTAACTTTCTTCGAGAGGATTTTTCTGCTAAGATAAATTCTACTTATGATCATAAGGGTAGACTTTTAGAACAAGACCAACATATAGTGAATAAGGGAGAAAATATTCTTAACAAAGCTAAATATCGTTATAATAGACATGGGGATTATGACCGGATACTTTCCTTGCTTAATAGAAATTTTGCACAAAAAAATACTTTTCATTACAAATATGATAGAAATGGTAACTGGATTGGACGTTTTGAATACCAAGATGGCAAGCCTAAAACTATTATTGAACGACAAATAGAATACTTCTAATAATTCTCTTTTTTTCTAAGCAACTTTGTTATTGTTTTGAGTCGTTTTCCTATACGTTCCCGCTCTACTGTATAAGGAATTTCCTTTGTTAAGGCGATTTCATATTGTTCTTTTGCTTCTTTATATTGATGGTTTGTCCAATATACTTCTCCCAACAGGTAATATCCTTTCCAATAATTAGGATTAAGAGGTACCAAGTGAAGGTAATCGGCAGGACGTACAGTTTTTTTCTCCCTTAATTGCTTTGTAAGCTGCTGCTCTAATTGCCGATACTGCTCATAGTTCTTATATGCTTTCTCTTTAACGAAGGTATCTGAGGGAATATTTTGGTTTGATTGAGGATATACCGAGTGGAGGGGATATGTTTTCCCTTTGAAAATTTCCTTGAGGTCATAGGCAATAAACTCTCCCAGCTGATAGGGACTCGTAGAAACCCATGCAATACGCTCTTCAGGAGAGAAGATAACACTATGGTAAGCCAAGAGTTGATTCAGAGCTTTCTCGTTGCCGTATCCTATAGCTTTTCCCCCTAGCCCTTCTGTATTTCTGAGTATAGCTGCCATTTGTTTAGGAGTAAGTTTGTCGTTCTCTGCTATTAATTCCTGCATCCTTTTATAGCGATAAGCAGTGTGTGTTTGCTTTATTTGTTTAAGATTTTTTTTATCCTTTGCATAAGGGATACTTTGAAAATGATTGGTACAGAGAAGCATGCCATTTGTAGCTTCATATACACCAAACTTCTTTGGGGAAACTTCTATAATTACTGCCTTGTGTTCTTTGGCACTTCCAACCATAATTGCTTCGGATACAAATGCTTTCCGTTTCCTAGCAATAGCAATAGCTTGTTCAGTGGTGGAGGCATTCTCTAATATCTCTCTGCATAGGAGAGAGATGGGGGTACGAGCCTTAAGGGGAATATTGGATTTTCCGGCATTAATCGTTACGGTAAGTCCTTCCAGATTCATACCGGACATTACTCCTATCATACCGCCCCAAGCGTAGGACATAAAAGGAATACCTTTATCAGGGCGTACAAAACGGATAATTTTCTCAGTAGCAAAATCGTCTGATAGGTAGAAGTCAAAATTACGTCCAATAAGAAGTTTTTCTCCTTGGGTATGCTCTCCCCATACTGCAAAAGAAGAGCATCCCACTAACATTAAATCCTGCAAGGCATGCCCAATATCATGAGCTGAATGTAGATAAAGACTACGCTCATATTTGGGAGCAATATAGTCAAAGAGCGTATCCGAATAGCGAGATTGTCCATAAAGTTCTGCTCTATAGGCGGGGATGATATTCTTATCAATATCTCGATTGAACCATTTAAGAAATTTGTAGATGAAGTGCTGCTGTCTTTCAGATGGAACAAAATCTGTTAACTTATTAAAAAATAAGCTATCTTGCCGGTGATAGAGCCTTTGAGTAAGAGCTCCTGAGTTGAGTCCTAATTGCAGGGGATTCCCTGAGAGGTATAATTCCCAGATTCCTTGTTTGTTTCGAATAAGGTAATTGTCCTTGAAGTAGTATAGGGAATCTTTCTCCTTATGTATTAAGGGAATCTCTGCAGGATACATGGAGACATTGGGTGGGACTATTCTTTTGTGAAAAATACCACAAGAAGTGAAAAAGATAAAGAATAATAGATAGAAATATTTCATTTATTAGGGTTAGCAGTCAGCCTTAGAATGTAGAAGTAAATGGGTATCGGCGGGAGAGAGGTAAGGAATCCCTAAACCTAACCCACGTAATACAAATAATACTCCTACAAGGATTATGATAATAGGCAGCCATTGATTAAGCTTCCTGCGAATGGGAATGGGAATAAAGTTTCCCAAGAGCAACATAAGGAGCATTAGTGGGATAGTACCTATCCCAAAGGCGAACATATAAGTTATACTTCCCCATATACTTGCCAGCGCAAGAGCACTGAATAGAGCGGTATACACCAGTCCGCAAGGGAGGAATCCATTGAGAAAACCTATAGAGAGACAGGCACTCAGTGTTTTTTTGCTTAACTGTTTGCCTAGAGCATTTTTCAGATGAGAGAATCCCTTCAAAAAGGGATTACTTAGTAACCTTATGGAGATATTTAGCAATGAAAAAGCACCCATACATATCATAAGCAGTCCCATAAAAATGGAAAACTCCTGTTGATAATGGGCAATAAAAAGACCTTCACCCAAGAGCCCGAAAAGTCCTCCCATAGCACTATAAGATAAGGTTTTTCCTAAAAAATAGCTTCCTATTTGTACCCAACGAAATCCTTTTCGCTTTTTTTGCAAAGGGAGTAACAAGGCAATGGGACCACACATACCTACACAGTGAAGGCTCCCCACCAGTCCCAGAAGGAAGGCAAGGTATAACATTAGTAAACTACTTTATCAAAATGAGTGAGATAATTTTTCCCTTCAAAGGCATATTCTACACGGATATTCCAACGCCCTTGTGAAAGTAATGTATCAGGAACCATAAGGGAACATTCCTCAAGGGAGGTGATGGGAAGAGAGAAATCCTTCTTCTTATCAGAGGGACGGTAGAAGGAAATAACTCCTACTACAGGTTTGCCCGTTACGGATACCGGAAAATCAAAGAGAATTCCTCTGTTTGCACCTTTGGTATAGGTGATTTCTACCTGCATATTTTGAGCAAGGGTCTGTTTTTCTGTATCTATATTTTTTTGGTATTCCAATTCTTGTGCATAATAATCCTCTGTTACCAGTTCATGATCATACTTTTTATCAATAAGAGTAATGACAAAGAAGTACATAATAAATCCTACAAAAGCCAAGATAGCTATAAGGATTCCTGCAGCCCAACTTAATTTCATAACTTGATAATTTGAGGCAAAATTACCATAAAAAAAGTAATTAAAGGGCATATTACTATAAATTTTTTAAATAGTATATAAAGGAAAAGTATATAATTGTATCTTTGCAATAAAGTATTTTTAGATCACATGGATATTCTTTTTTACTTAAAAGCATTCTTATTATCAATCCCTTTTCTTATAGGCTTATACCTTATTCGTAGAAAATATTTCTTTATTCCTTTAGCTTTGGCTATGGGATTTATCTTTCATATTGGATATCAAATCCTGTTCTATTATGCTTTCAGAGGAAAATATGAAGGGCTGTTATGGACGTATGAACTTTTTACAAGTGATTTCATAAATATAGGGATGTTTCTATTATTTATCTTCTATATGATTTTAAAAAAATCTTAACTGAAATTAATCTTTAAAAAGTTTGATTAGTAATTTAAAAACCTGTAACTTTGCCCGCTTGTTTATTTGTATAAAGATGATAAAAAGAATTTCCTTTCTTATAATATACTTTTCTTTTACTTTTCTTTTTGCTCAACAATCTCAAAAAGAATACCCCAGAGATTATTTTGGTTCTCCCTTAGATATACCTCTTTCGTATGCAGGGAATTTTTGTGAACTTAGAGGGAATCATTTTCATGCAGGTTTGGATATTAAAACTGATGGCAAACAAGGACAGAATGTATATGCTACGGCAGATGGTTATATCTCTTGTATTCGTGTAAGCACTTATGGCTATGGGAAGGTAGTATATATAGATCATCCTAATGGCTATACGACAGTATATGCTCACTTACAAAAATTTGCTCCAGAGATAGAAAAATATGTCAAAGAGAACCAATATAAGGCAGAGAAATATGAAATAGAACTCCAACCGAAGCCTACGGATTTTGTGGTGAAAAAAGGAGATTTAATTGCCTTGAGTGGTAATACAGGAGGTAGTGCAGGACCTCACGTTCATTATGAAATTCGGGATACACATACTCAAAATGCTTATAATCCTTTTCTCTTTGGTTATCCTTGTGATGATGATATTTCCCCACTGGTCTTTAAGGTTATAGCCTATCCGCTTGAGGATACCTCTGCTATCGAGGGAAAACAAACTAAAAAAGAACTTTATTTAGCCAAAGAAAAAACAGCTTATCATACAGCTAAGATATATGCACAAGGAAAGATAGGATTGGGGATTCAAGCTATTGATAAGATGACAGGTACTTATAATACCTATGGAATATATAAGGTAACTATGTCCGTGAATGGGTCTCCCAAACTCTCTTATACATTTGATGAATTAGTCTCTGGAGAGGATCCTTATTTGAACACTTTTATTGATTATCCTCTCTTTACTAAAGTGGGCTCCCGCATACAACTCCTTTATAAAGAACCTTATAATAAACTTTCTATTTATTCTTTAGCTCAGGATAATGGAGTGATAGATATTGAAGAAGGCTTTACCTATTTGATAGAGATAGAAGTGGAGGATTTCAATCATAATAAGGCTACTATTACTATTCCTATAGAAGGTAAAAAGGAGGCTATTACTGAAAGAAACCTTGAAAATAAAGGGATACCTTTAGTGGCTAATAGGGATAATATGTATAAAACAGATCAAGCTTCTGTTTTTTTTCCTGAGAACACTTTCTTTCATGATACCTTTATTGAGGTACAGCAAAAAGGTGATACACTCTCTGTGAATGCGCCTATACAACCATTACAAAAACAGTATAATGTAGTATTCAATGCTACAAAATATACCTCAGAGGAACTTCCTTATGTATGTATTGCTTCTGTGAGAGGTAAGAAAGCAAAAAAATATTATCAAAATACATATCGTAAAGGGAATATTCTTACCTCTCGAGTAAAAACATTGGGTAAGTTTGTACTCACCACAGATAAACAAGCTCCTACAGTGAAGGCATTGAACTTTTCTAAAGCTAAGAATAATATAGCTAAATTAGACAAACTTAAAGTAAGTGTTACTGATAATTTTAGTGGAATAGGCAAATATACCGCTACAATCAATGGTAAATGGGTGCTAATGGAGTATGAACATAAAGAAAATCTTTTATTTTTCACATTGGCGGACAAATATTTTACTGAAGAAGAAGAATATCTCTTTGAACTTACTGTAGCAGATAAGGTAGGAAACCAAACAACACTTTCTATTCCTTTGGTATATAAGCCATAACAACGGTTACGGTGGAGTTTTCTTAAGAGAAAAAGGGAGAAAAAATAATTGAATGATTCTATAGATTGGTTATAGACAAAGTTGTTTTATCTTAGAAAAAAGGAGGCTACCCTTTTGGGCAGCCTCTTAAATTTTGTAAAAAAGCAACTATTTCAGTAAGCTAAAGCTACGTTTGACAAACTCAGTAAGAGCTTCCCCTTTGAGTAGTCCTTGAGAGAGACGTGCCAGGTCAAAGGACTGACTAATAAGGGCTTTACGGGCAGTTTCATCTTCAGTGGCAAGAATCTGGCTTGCTAAAGGGCTATTGGTATTAACCACTAAGTTATACATCTCAGGAAAGTTCCCAAAACCTCCCATCATGCCGCCTCCTAAAGCTTGCATTTCTTTCATACGATGGACAAATTCAGGCTGGGTAATACGGAAAGGTGTAGCATCACTTTCCAAAGCTTCTGGTTGTACTGTATAGGCAGTGTTATCAATAGCTGTAGTAACAAAGTCTTTAAGTTTTTCGGTTTCTTCCTCAGAAAGTTTAGAGATTTGTGAATCTTCCTTTTTAATGAGGTTCTCTATAGAGTCTGCATCCACACGAGCAAAAGATATTTTCTCTTGGGTAGTTTCCAATTTTTGTATAAGATGTGCTGCAATAGGAGAATCTAAAAGCAGTACTTCGTAGCCTTTTTCCTGTGCATCTGCGATATAACTGTGTTGAGCTTCCTTATTATTGGCATAAAGAATGATAAGTTGCTCATCCTTATTAGTTTGCAAAGGTCTTATCTTTTCTAAGAGTTCTTCAAAGGTGTAGTATTTACCCTCTACAGTAGGATAGAGAGCGAATTTCTGTGCTTTCTCAAAGAATTTTTCTTCAGAAAGCATACCATATTCTATGACTATTTTGATATCATTCCATTTCTTTTCAAAATCTTCTCGGTTTTCTTTAAAAAGAGATTGGAGCTTATCGGCAACCTTACGGGTTACATAGCTGGAAATTTTCTTTACATTACTATCGGCTTGTAGGTAAGAGCGTGATACATTTAAAGGGATATCGGGAGAATCAATAACTCCACGCAAGAGAGTGAGAAATTCAGGAACTATTCCCTCTACATTATCGGTTACGAATACCTGATTTTGGTAGAGCTGTATCCTATCTTTTTGAAATTGTAGATCATTGCTAAGTTTCGGAAAATAGAGAATTCCTGTCAGGTGGAAAGGATAATCCACATTGAGGTGAATGCTGAACATAGGATCCTCATACTGAGAAGGATATAACTCATGATAGAAAGCCTTATAATCCTCTTCTGTAAGTTCAGAAGGTTGTTTAGTCCAAGCAGGAGTGGGATTATTAATAATGTCATCTACTTCTTTGTACTCTGTTTTATAGTCCTCTGGAGCATTCTCAGGACGTGGAAGAGCTTCCTTACGCATACCCAACTTAATAGGGATAGGCATGAACTTATTATACTTAATAAGGAGTTGGCGTATTTTACTTTCTTCTAAAAATTCAACAGAATCTTCAGCAATGTGTAGGATGATTTCTGTACCATGATCCTTTTTTTCTATAGGTTCAATACTATAGGCAGGTGAACCATCACATTCCCATCGTATAGCTTGGGCATCCTCCTGGTATGAACGGGTAAGGATTTCTACTTTGTCCGCTACCATAAAAGCCGAGTAGAACCCTAATCCAAAATGTCCAATGATACCTGTATCCTTAGCGGAATCTTTGTATTTATTAAGGAATTCTTCGGCTCCAGAGAAAGCAATTTGGTTAATGTATTTTTCTACTTCTTCCTCTGTCATCCCAATTCCTTGGTCTATGATATGTAGTTTTTTCCCTTCCTTATCTATTTTTACCTCAATAATAGGATCCCCGTAAGGGATTTTGGCTTCGCCTATTTGGCATAGATGTTTGAACTTTAAGGTAGCATCAGTGGCATTGGAAATAAGTTCACGGAGAAAAATCTCATGATCGCTATATAAGAATTTTTTGATAAGTGGAAAAATATTTTCCACGGAAACATTTATTTGTCCTTTCATTTGTATTCAAATTTTGTCTATCCCTCAGCAAAGATAATGCCGCACCTGTACATCTGACAAAATGGCAGAAAAATTGGTATTTTTTACTATGAATTTTTAGCTGAAACTATTTGTAAAGTATTAATTTTGCGGCAGAACAAAATATAAAATAAGATATATAATTGATTTTTTTGAGTTGTAGTAGTTCTAATAGAAGGGTATGAACAAATTCAAATAATATGTGATTCATTATAGTATGTTTCTTTAGCTAAAAAAGGTTGAAATTCTTGAGAAAATTTCAGCCTTTTTTTTAGGATATTTTTTATTATCTTTGCAGCGCGTTAAGAAACAATTTTTATGAGAACAACTACTTTATATATATTACTGATAATGTTAGGGTTAGTTAGAGTGAATGCGCAACCAACCATTTCTAACACTCAAACACTCAAGGTATATCGTTTGGCGATATATGTTACTTATAATGCTTTCAATAGTTCGTATTTTAATAAAAATTCCCAAAAAGTAAAACAGTTTTGGCAAGATACAGAGCATTTCCTAAATGTAATGTATATGCGGGATATTGGGGTTCGTTTTGAGTTAGTCAAAGATGAGCGGCTTATTGTAACTGATCCTGATAAGGAGATCTTTCCTCGCACTAAGAATGCAAGTTATGTTATAGGACTCTCTACAAAAGCTATTAATGACCTTATTGGAGTGGAGAACTATGATGTGGGTATTTGTATTTCCTATACCTCTTCTATTGCTAAAGGAGTAAGAGGGCTTGCTTATATCAAAGGAGTGTATAACCAAGAACACAAAGCAGATGCGGTTGCTGTTCCTACTGCGAATGTAATTGCTCATGAAATAGGACATCTCTTTGGTGGAATACATACTTTTAGTGGAGTTGTCCACGATTATGCTAGTGAAAAAACAGAATATGATAAAGGTCAATCTGTGATGAGCCATGGAAATGAAAGAGATTTTTTCTCTTTATCCAGTGTTGAGCGTATTCGGAAGCTTCTTAATGAAGATGCAGGGGCGCATTTGCGAAAAATATCCTTTACTTCTGCTCCCCCTAAGATAGACAAAACAAAAATAAAAAAACAGTATACAATTCCAAAAGATACTTATTTTCAGTTCTATGTACCAGCTACTGACCCAGATAGTGAACAGTTATATTATATGGCGCAACAGCGAGATGTACGAAAGGGAGAGCAAGCCTCTATAGCCCAATATATAATTCCTAAGCGAACAACCACCAATCTTGTAACTTTTAAGAAAGAGTATAACAAGCAAACAGGAAATGAAATTGTCAATAGCTGGCTATCAAATCAGAAAACAGGGATATTTACTTTTTGGATAGGAGTAAGTGATGCAAAGCCTGATCAGGCTTTGGACTATATTGTTCAGTATGACTTAGTGGAAACGCAGGTACTTGTGAAAGAAGGTATTCCTTTTAAGATTACCACTCATACAGTTGATAAAAAATATCAAGGAGGGAAAAAGCTCTCTCTTACATGGAATGTGGATAACCAGATATTTAGAGGAACAAAAGTACGTATCCTTCTTTCCGATGATTTAGGAGAGACTTTTAAGTATGTTTTAGCTGAAGGGGTGGATAATAATGGAAACTATGAGGTTACATTGCCTAATATTAATATAGGAAAAATCCCCTATGGGAATACAGGATTTCAGGTGCCTGCAGGGGTTATTAAAATAGAAGTGATGGATAGTATTGCCTTTGCTCTAACTGATAATAATCCTAAAGATAAAGGAGGTTTTGTTCTTGAAAAAGATGAGACACTTCCTGAAATGTCATTTGTTACCACTCCTTCAGATGTTACTATATCCTGCAGTACGGCTCCTAAAGTAGATCTTCCTACGGTTACAGGAGGCTGTAATCCTTCTATTACTTATAAGGATGAACGTATAGGTGGGAGTTGTCCTAATAATTATATTATTAAGCGTACCTTCATGGTGAAAGATATATGTGATCTTACTGTACTTACTCATGTACAACAAATCCAAGTAGAGGATACAGTAGCACCCACTTTTGTAGGGACACTCCCTACAGATATAAGTATAGAAGAGGGGACACCTATTCCTGCACAAACCACTCTTACTGCTACGGATACTTGTAGCACAGTGACTGTAACCCCTTCTAAAGAAGAGGAAAAGATAAATGGCAAACTAAGTAAGGTCATCTATCAATGGCTTGCCAAGGATGCTTGTGGAAATATTGCTACTCATACTCAAGTTATTACAATTACTCCCAAAGTGATCTCTCCTTTGAAGTTTGTAACAAGTACGCTTCCTCTATCAGTAACCCTTTCTTGTGGGAAACCTTTACCCAAAGCAGAACTTCCCTCTACGGAAGGCGGCTGTACTCCTGTAAGAGTCTCCTCTTTGGATAGAAAGCTTGATGAACTTTGTGAGAACACATATACTATAGAGCGTACTTATACGGCTATGGATGCTTGTGGATCTTCTATTAGTTATGTTCAATCAATTAAGATAGAGGATACAGTAGCACCCACCTTTGTAGGGACACTCCCTACAGATATAAGTATAGAAGAGGGGACACCTATTCCTGTGCAAACCACCCTTACTGCTACGGATACTTGTAGCACAGTGACTGTAACTCCATCTAAAGAAGAGAAAAAGATAAATGGCAAACTAAGTAAGGTCATCTATCAATGGCTTGCCAAGGATGCTTGTGGAAATACTGCTACTCATACTCAAGTTATTACAATTACTCCTAAAGAGGTGATCCCTAATCCAAAACCTATTCCTCAGAAGAAGGAAATAGAGATCTATAATGCAGTTTCTACAATGAATGGTTCTAATAATTATTTTAAAGTAGAAAATGCAGATGCCAATATGCCTGTCTCATTACTTATCTTTAATGAAATGGGATTAAAAGTATATGAAAGTGACCATTATCAAGAAAATGGAGAGATATTTCGAGGGTATGCAAATACAAAAGGAATTATTGCAAAAGGACAAAAACTCCCTTCAGGGACATATTTTTATATATTGACTTATTTTTATAAAGGGGAGAAAGAAGTAAAAAAGGGATTTTTGTATGTGAAATAGGATTGGTTTTCTTTTATTACCTTTTAGAATAATAAAACTTTTTGTGGCTGTAAAGTAAATATTTGCCATCTATATATCGGTAGAGTTTTTGTTCACTGAGGGCTTTTTTGCCTATTCTTCCCGCCGAATTGCTTAAAAATCCTTTATCTAAAAGATCCTCAAATAAAATAGAGGATAGCGTATTTTCAATAAGGTCAGTAGGTTGCCATTCTTGCGCTGATGAAGTGCGTTTATATCTCGTTTCTTTCAGCAGATTGCCCTCGCGGTCATACTCAAAAATGCTTCTCCCTTCTTCTTCGTTTGGTTTGATGAATAAATACTCAATAAGCTCATTGTTTTTGTTGTAGCGGTACTTATTAGTGTAGTATATCTCGTATGTTTGGGTCTTTTTATTCCAATTCTCTGAAGTAATAGAGGTACTCTGGTTGTTTTCGCCCAATATATCAGTGAGTCTACTCTGATTCTGCCATTTGTTTTGCTCTTTATCCCAAACTTGTACTATATTAGTGAAAATTCTGTTTGTCTTATCTTCTGTATAAGTGATTTTTTGCGTAGGTAGCCACCCATCCTCTCTATAAACATACTGTATAGAGGTTCTTTCATTCTCATTAGGGTAAATATACTCTGTTTTTTCGTCTTCATACCACTCATTATTTCCAAAAGAATAGGTAATCTCTTCTTTAAGGAGCGTATCATTCTCAAACTTTCGTACAATTTTCTTGTCGCCTTGCCACTGCTGGATGTCACTATCCCAAATTTCATCAACAGAAAGCACTGTACGTCCTTTTTCATTCTCGGTATAAGTATTGCGAGTATTTCTAAGCCAACGCCTATTGAGATATTTGTAATACACAGTTTTGGTGATGTGACCTGTTGTATTGCTAACGCGTTTGCTACTGGGGGATAGCTTTTTGCCATTTTCATTGAGGTAAGTAATACTGATGAGTTTATTTTTCGTTTTCTTAGTCTCATCTTTCTGGATTGCTATCCATCTTTTACTCAAAGAATCTTGGCGGTAAAAAACATTATAAATCTCATTGCCTTCTTTGTCATTCTTAATAACAGTTTTGGTAGCGTAACGATGGGGGAAAATATGGTTATCGCCTACTACTAATAAATGTTTTTTAGCGTTATAATGTTGCCAATCTGTAACTTGATAGGCACTACTGAGCGAATCTACCCTATAACCTATATGGTTTATACTATCCAATTGATATTGCTGTGCGTGCACTGAGAATATCCCAAGTATTAGCCCGAAAATAAATGTTTTCATAATAGTTCAATTTTAAATGTTATTTGTATCTCTTGTCTCTATTGGTATTATTAAAATCTCCCGTCGGGAAAGGATATCACCCTGTTGTTTTGCTCCTCCACAGGTGGGAATAATAGTTGCAACTTCCTGAAATAAATCATTGCGCGATAGTATCGTGGGGTGTTGCCAAAACTTGCTTCATATTCTTCGCCATCTTCCTCTTCGTTGATGAGTAACACGCAATTTCTTTCGGTGTTCCATTCATAATGAAAGTACAGATAAGCAACAGAACCGTCCTCATTGTATTTGCTGTGCTCACCGAGGCTAATTCTCGCAGTGGTTGCCTCTTCGTTACTTACTTTTAGTATGAAATCATCTTTTTGAAGCGTTACATAACCATCAGCATTCTTTCCTTTTTGTGCGTAGAAATCTTGAAGTCTTCCATTGGCTAAAAGCGACTTAAAGTTTGCCTCATTCACTTTTGAAAGATAGTAGATGCGACTGTTGATGAGCTCTTTATAACGCCTGCAAAAGTAAGCAAACTCTTTTTCTAAGAACGCAAAATGTGCGGGATGTGATGTTGCAGTCATATCAATTACTCCCTCATCAGTAAAAGTATTGATTGAGGTGTATAACTTCCCTTTATATACTTGGGCAAGCACACCATAATCTTCACCGTTCTGGATATAAAGAGAATAAGTGCCATCGTCAGGGTCGTAAAGGATGCGGTAAAATACATCATTGTCGTCCCACATTTCAAAACGCGGGTGATTGTTTTTGTCAGGTTTACATACAAGCGAGAAGAGGGGCGGATAAGTAAAACGAAGTAAATTTTCTATCGAAATATCGGTATTAGGGAACAGATGTACTTGTTTTTTACTTATTTCATCGCGACGTTTTTGTGTTTCTTCAGGGCTTACGAATATAGCTTCGCCTTGTGCTAAAGCGGGAAATAATTTTTCTTCGTTTATCCAGCATTTCCAGCTCCAAGGGATATAATCTATCTTTAAAATATCGTCTAACACAAAAGAAAATTCGGATTTTAAGTAAGAAACGAGCTTTTCCCCTAACAAAAGCCCTCCATAATCATCATCGGTGAGGTATTCGGTAATATCGGCATTGCGTCTTTCTTCAAAACGCTTGTTATCGTGATTGTAATCAGTTTCCAAGAACACGTAAATGCTGATATGTCCCATTACGGTAAGGCTTCCGTGATTGTAATCGCCCCAATAGAATCCCGAAACGCGCAAATCACCGCCTACGAAAATCTCTTGCCCACCGACCACTATATTTTCGGCAGTGAGATTGCCCAAAACCACTAATCCGCAAGAACCACAGGTTTCGCCATTGTAGATATTGGTAGCCTGCATATTGCCTTTTACGAGAATAAAAAGGGGCAGAGAATCGTAGTCATCGGGGTTGTAGTAAGGAGAAAGCTCATCGACAGCGTCTAAATCCAAAGGTTCGTCCAAAATCCAGTCGCCGTCAATCACGATAACGCGATTTTGCCAACGAGTGTCGTAATGCTCTTTGTATAGAGACGACTCAGGTAGCTCATCGGCAATCTCGTCATAAGAAGTAGTTCGATAGGGAAGGTTAGAGAGGTTCATAACAATTATTTTTTATAAGTATCTACGCTGATAAGTGGATTTTCTCCGTTTTTTACCAACTGAAAGAAACGATTGACAGAAAAATAAGAGAAAAGCTCATTTTCTTCCCATACTTCTGGTCTGAGGAGTTTCCAGCTCTCTTCCAAATAGCCTGTTTCAGGGTCGTGAAGATAGCAATCCTCTTGTTCAGTTTCGTTTTCGGCTTCTACGAATATAAACTCAGTAACCTTACTTTCGTCGGGCATATAGTGTCCAACTTCTACGAAATACGGTGCATTGGTATTGCCTAATACATCAAGCATACCATCATTATACTCGCCATACAGCCCAAAGGTAGTATAAAGGTCTTTCATTATGAAGATAGCACCGTTATAGGTAAAGAGATAATCGCAAATCACGTTGCCCGATACTCTTAAATGCAAGTAATTATCATCTAAAATATCACCTGCAACGGTAAGATTTCCATCGATAAAGATACCATAAGCATCGCCTTCCCAGTGTAAGCCTTCCATAAGGTCTTCCGTCCATTGGCGGGTGATGTTGCCTTTCACCAGTACATCGCCTTTGAGGAGCAATAGTTTGTCGTCGTCATTCAGATAGATAGGAATTTTAAATTTTTCCTTCGCTTGCTTTACAGTGATAAATTCCTTTTCGGGAATTACGGTTTCGCTCACCTGCGGACGCTGAGCCATACGTGCGGGCATCGCATTGTTGATGCGTTGTGCCTTTTCTAATAGGGTTATTACTGACATATCAAATTGGGATTTTTAATTAGAATGTATGATGAATTAATTATTTGAGTACAAAAATAAATAATATATAACCTTATAAATTAATAATTAACAATAATTTAATCTTCCTTTTTAGAAGATGTTAGTAAGTTATTTATATTATTTTTCGTTTTTCACTTTTCATTTTTCACTAACTTTTGTATCTTTGCAGGCGATTAAAAAAGAGAGACCATGAAAAGAATTCAAATGGTAGATTTACAAGGTCAGTATGCACCTTTAAAAGCTCAGATACAACAATTTTTTAATGAAGTACTTGATACAGCCGCTTTTATCAATGGACCTCAGGTACATGCTTTCCAAAAAGAATTAGAGAATTATCTACAGGTAAAGCATGTAATTCCTTGTGCCAATGGAACTGATGCTCTTCAAATAGCTATGATGGGATTAGGTTTGAAAAAGGGTGATGAGGTGATAACAGCAGACTTCACATTTGCTGCTACTGTAGAGGTAATTGCTCTTTTAGGATTAACTCCTGTTTTGGTAGATGTAGATAAGGATACTTTTAATATTAATGTAGAAGCTATTAAAAAAGCAATTACTCCTAAAACAAAGGCTATTGTTCCCGTACATTTATATGGCCGTCCTGCTAATATGGAAGAAATCATGAAAATAGCTAAAGAACATAATCTATTGGTTATAGAGGATAATGCGCAAGCTATTGGAGCTGATTTTACATGGAGTAATGGAAAAAAACAGAAATTAGGTACCATAGGTCATGTAGGAGCAACCAGTTTTTTCCCTTCTAAGAATTTGGGATGTTATGGTGATGGAGGAGCCATTTTTACCAATGATGACCAGTTGGCTCACATTCTAAGAGGAGTGGTCAATCATGGTATGTATATACGTTATCACCATGATGTGGTAGGAGTTAATTCTCGTTTGGATTCTTTGCAAGCTTGTGTGCTTCGTGCTAAATTACCTTATTTGGATACGTATAATCAAAAGAGGAGAGCTTTTGCTCATCTATACTCTGAAAAACTACAAGTGAACTCTCATATTATCACTCCTGAGATTCCTCAGGGTGATACCTCTCACGTATTTCACCAATATACAATACGTATTACTAACGGAAAGCGTGATGCATTGGCAGAACACTTATCTAAGCATAGTGTGCCTTTTGGTATCTATTATCCAATTCCTTTGCATCAGCAAAAGGCTTATTCAGATAGCCGCTATAAGGAGCAAGATTTCCCTGCAACTAATGAATTAGTGAAAGAGGTGATTTCTCTTCCTATGCATACAGAATTAGATGAAGAACAAATAAATTTTATCACAAAATTAATTACAGATTTTGTATAAAGTAAAAATTTGTGTAACTTTGCACACGCTAAGCAGTTCTTTATAGAATAGAAAGATTTATAAAAAATACGATATAAAATAAGTATAATGAGAACAATACAATTCAGAGAAGCTGTTTGTGAGGCTATGAGCGAAGAAATGCGTCGTGACCCTTCTATTTATTTAATGGGAGAAGAAGTAGCTGAATACAATGGAGCTTACAAAGCATCTAAGGGTATGTTGGATGAATTCGGTCCTAAACGAATTATTGATACTCCAATTTCAGAAAGTGGATTTTCAGGTATTGGAGTAGGATCTGCTATGAATGGTTGTCGTCCTATCATTGAGTATATGACATTTAACTTCTCTTTGGTAGCTATAGACCAAATTATTAGTAATGCAGCAAAGCTTAGACAAATGTCCGGAGGACAAATCAATATTCCTATTGTTTTCAGAGGTCCTTCTGCCTCTGCAGGACAATTAGGAGCAACTCACTCACAAGCTTTTGAAAACTGGTATGCAAACTGTCCAGGTCTTAAAGTAGTAGTTCCATCCACTCCTTATGATGCTAAGGGATTACTTAAGTCAGCAATCCGTGATGATGACCCTGTTATCTTTATGGAATCAGAGCAAATGTATGGAGATAAAGGAGAAGTACCTGAAGAAGAATATACGATTCCTCTTGGAGTAGCTGATATCAAACGAGTAGGTAAGGATGTAACTATTGTTTCCTTTGGTAAGATTATTAAAGAAGCTTTTGCAGCTGCTGAAGAATTAGCAAAAGAAGGAATAGAATGTGAAATTGTAGATATTCGTACTGTACGCCCAATGGATTGGGAAACTATTTTTAATTCTGTTAAGAAAACGAATCGCTTAGTAATTGTAGAAGAAGCATGGCCTTTTGGTTGTGTATCTTCCGAAATTACTTATCAAGTACAAGAACATATTTTTGATTATTTGGATGCTCCTATCCAACGGTTAACCACAGCAGATACACCAGCACCTTATTCTCCTGTATTATTGAAAGAATGGTTACCTAATGCTCAAGATGTAATAAAAGCAGTGAAAAAAGTACTTTATAAATAATTAAAGTTTTATTGATAATAATATATTTAAAAGAGGCTATCCGAAAAGGGTAGCCTCTTTATTTTTAGAAAATGCATAAAAAAACTCCTTCTTTTTTACATAGAAGGAGAAATTATTCAAGAAGATTATCTTTATTTGCTATCTTTTTTAGCTTCATTTTCTTTAGGAGTCTCATCAATAAGTACCTGACCACGATAATAGAGTTTACCTTCAAACCAATGTGCTCTGTGGTATAGGTGCAACTCCCCTGTAGTAGGATCTTTTGCTATTTGAGGAACTATAGCTTTATCATGAGTTCTTCTTTTGTCTCTTCGGGTAGAGGATTGTCTTCGTTTGGGATGTGCCATTTTCTTATCTTTTTATTTGTTCAACAATTTTCTTAATTCGTCCCAGCGAGGATCTATCTGGGAATCATCTGCTGCAATTTCAGTTTCTTTAGGACTAAGAGATTCTAAAGTCTCTAAGGCTTTAGAGAAATCTCTTGCATTAGGATTTACTCGTTTTGCAGGAACAGAAAGTATAATCATCTCATAGATATATTGTGCAATATTCACAGTATGTTCTCCTTGAGGTAATATAAGTAGCTCTTCATTATCATCATTGTATGATTCTCCGAACTTTATCACTAAATGTAATTGCCCCTCAGTGGGCAAATCAAAAGGTTCGTCAGTAATATCACAGTTTACATTTACAGTACCCTTACTGAAAAAATTAAGTTCCAAAAGCGTACTTTTTTTATCTAAGTGAATGGTGACCTCTTGATTTACATCATTGAATTCATGATAATCAAACAAATTAAAAAAGTGATTATCTATATGATATTCAAAGAGATGTTTCCCATCTTTTAATCCTGCAAAATGAATATCATACGCCCTAAATTCGCGTTTATTATCTTTCATTTTTACTATGCAGTTTGAGGGTGCAAATATAGGAATTTTTTTATTACACAAAAAATATTTAATAATAAATTTTTTATAAAGTAAAAACTTGGTAATCAAGTGTGATTTCCTTAACTATACGCTCAGTACGATCTTTATCTGTATCACTTATAAATACTTGACCAAAAGGAGCCTCAGTAACAAGATGAATAAGTTGGGTTACTCGTTGAGCATCCAATTTATCAAAGATATCATCTAATAATAATATGGGAGTAACAGAAGTTTGTTTATAGATGCTGTGAAATTGAGCTAATTTTAAGGCTATAAGAAAAGATTTTTGTTGTCCTTGACTGCCAAATTTTTTGACTGGCTGATTATTTATACTAAAGATAAGATCATCCTTGTGAATTCCTACGGTAGTGTATTGAACTATTCGATCCTGTTCTATACTCCTTTTAAGGAGTGTCTTTAGTTTTTCTTTTTTTAAAGAACTTTCATAGTGAATATCTACGGTTTCTCTTCCTTGGGAAAGTCTTTTATATTGCTCTTGAAAATAAGGAAGGAATGAGGTAAGGAAAGCAGAGCGCTCTTGGAATATTTTCTCCCCATATAGGCTTAGTTGTTCATCATAAATGTCTAAAGTAATATCATCAAAATATTGTTTTTCAGCCATTATTTTTAATAAACTATTACGCTGAGAGAGAATTTTATTGTAGTGTAATAGATCTTCAAGGTAATGGGGTTGAATTTGTGAAAGCATGCTATCTAAAAATCTGCGACGTGTTTCACTCCCTTCATGAATAAGATCTCTGTCTGAGGGAGATACAATAACTATAGGGAAAGCTCCTATATGTTCAGATAATTTTTCATAAACCTTTCCATTGCGTTTTAGAATTTTTTTTTGTCCTCTTTTAACACTACATACTATGTGTTCTTGACGATCTTCCTTTTGAAAATTTCCTTCTATTAGATAAAAATCTTCTCCTAAACGAATATTGTATAAAGTGGTTGTATTAAAGTAGCTTTTGGTCATGCTAAGGTGGTAAATAGCATCCAGAGAATTTGTTTTTCCCACTCCATTATTGCCTACTAAACAATTAAGTTTAGGGGAAAAAGAGAACTCTTTATTCTCTATATTCTTGAAATTCAGTATATAAAGCTGTTTTAGAAACATCTGAAAAAGGGCTTGTAAAAACTTGTGCAAATTATTAAAAATTATTGAGAAAAACACCCTTTATTACAAATAAAAATTTTATTTTTGCAAAATCTTTTTAAAGCAAAAAATATGTCAGTTTACAAGAAGAATAATTACCGTCCTGGACGGCAAACAAGGAAAGAAAAACAACAAGAAGAATCTCGTAACTCTTTGACTAGCGAAAAGTTATCACGTGAGAGTACGACAGCTGAGGTATTCCAAACTTTAGATGAGAAAGCAGGAAAAACTGAAGCATGGGTACAAAGGAATCAGCGTTCGATATTCGTGGTACTCGCCGTTGTGGTGCTTGCTGGATTTGGATATATGCTTTATAGGCAATTTGTAAGTGTTCCTAAGGAAACGGAAGCTTCTGAAAAGTTATCCTTTGCTCTTGCTACTTTTGATGAGGCACTTAATGCTCCTACTACAGCAGTAAGGGATTCCCTTTTTACACTTTCTCTTGAAGGAGATAAGATGCACGCAGGATTTCTTAAAATTATTAAGGATTATTCAAGCAGTAAAGCCGCTAATGTAGCCTATTACTCTGCAGGGATGGCTTATATGCAACTGAACAAATATAAGGAGGCAGTTTCTCATTTGGATAAATTTTCTTCTAAAGATCCCATTTTAAGTGCTTTAGCATTAGGAAATATAGGAGATGCCTTTGTACAATTGAAACAGCTAAATGAAGCTACGGATTATTATAAAAAAGCAATTAATAAAAGTGATAATTC
This sequence comes from Capnocytophaga sp. G2, assembly GCF_035282625.1. Classification (NCBI taxonomy): domain Bacteria; kingdom Pseudomonadati; phylum Bacteroidota; class Flavobacteriia; order Flavobacteriales; family Flavobacteriaceae; genus Capnocytophaga; species Capnocytophaga sp. G2. The sequence goes on from NZ_JAYKBU010000009.1 coordinate 73,824, forward strand.
ACTTACAGCGCCTATATATTTAAATAAGGCAGCACAAGTGGCTGTAGAACAGAAAAATTACAAACAAGCATTGGAATATTTTGAAAGAATCAAAAATGATTTTCCAAAATCAGAGGAAGCAAGTACAATAGATACACAAATTAGCCGAGTAACAACACTAATGAATCTTTAGGATGGCTACTGAGAATAAAAATCTTTCTTCCTATAAGAAGGAACAGCTACCTGATGTAAAGAATAAAACAATTGGGATTATTACTTCACAATGGAACGGACAGGTTACTGAGAATATGCGAGAGGGAGCTGTACAAACTCTTCTGGATTGTGGTGTGATTCCCCAACATATTATTCAATGGAATGTACCTGGAAGTTTTGAGTTAATCAATGGAGCTAAAAGGATGCTTACCCTTAAGGTAGATGCTATTATTGTTATAGGGTGTGTGATACAAGGGGAGACAAGGCATTTTGACTTTGTGTGTCAGGGAGTAACAAGTGGCATTGCTTATCTTAACGCAAGTCAGGAAATTCCAGTAATTTTCTGTGTACTTACGGATAATACCCTTCAACAATCTTTGGATAGAAGTGGAGGAAAATACGGAAATAAGGGAATAGAGGCAGCTATTACCGCTATTAAGATGATTGATTTATAGAAGATAACTTGAGAATATTTAATAAAAGCTGCTCTTTGTTTTTTCATAGAGCAGTTTTTTATTTATACTTTTTATAATTAAAGAGAGATTTCCCTAAAAACAGGAATATTTTCTTTTTAGCCAGAAGAAAAGTTGTATCTTTGTCTTTTAAAATAGGACATTAATTTATTACTAAAAAATAAAAAATGGCAATTATTATTACAGATGACTGTATCAATTGTGGGGCTTGTGAACCTGAATGCCCTAACAATGCAATATATGAAGGTGCTGATGATTGGCGCTATAGCGATGGAACAAAACTGAGGGGGAATGTGATCCTTCCTAATGGTAAGCATGTGGATGCTGAGCAAGTACAGAAGCCTATAAGTGATGATTATTATTATATTGTTCCTGATAAGTGTACGGAATGTTTAGGCTTTCATGAGGAACCACAATGTGCAGCAGTATGTCCTGTGGATTGTTGTATCCCTGATGAAAATAACAAAGAAACAGAAGAGGAACTATTACAGAAGCATGATTTTATGCATAATGATTAGTGGATTTTTCTCAGACGAAATACTTTTTAAATACTCATGTTTTCATATATTTATGAAAGCAATGAGTATTTTTATTTGTACATAATAAGTTAATAAAGATAAAATAAATATTAATAAGAAAATAAAACAATAGGTTCAAAGTTATATTTTTTATAAAAACCTTATCAAATCCAAGAAAAATTACGAATATTGCCCATTAAACGCAGAGGAGACTATCTATGATAACACAGTTGCAAGGTCATTTGGTAGAGAAAACCCCCACTTATGTCATTATTGATTGTAATGGAATAGGGTATTGGGTAAATATTTCTCTTAATACTTTTTCTCAACTTTCTGATTCGGAACAGATAAAACTTTATACATATTTACAGATAAAGGAAGATGCTCATACGCTTTTTGGATTTTTTGAAAAATTTGAAAGGGAGATATTTTCTCTATTGATTTCTGTTTCTGGAGTAGGTGCGAATACTGCCAGAGTCATGCTTTCTTCTCTATCCCCCGCTCAATTGCAGAGTGCTATTGTGAATAATGATGTACGAACTATACAATCTGTCAAAGGGATAGGTGCTAAAACGGCTCAGCGCATTATTTTGGATTTAAGAGAAAAAATGCTAAAGCTTTCAAGTGAAGGAAATATTGCTCCTACAGTAAGTCAGCAGCAGCATTATAAGGAAGAAGCTCTCTCTGCTTTGGAGGTATTAGGTTATCCCCAAAAGATAGCTGAAAATGTGGTGAATAAGATTCTCTCCCACGCCACAGGGGAAGTTTCTGTAGAAGAACTAATCAAACAAGCATTAAAACAATTATAGGCGAAAATGAATAGGAAATTAGTTGCAAAATTATTTTTCTTTTTTTTACTTTCCTCTACTTTTATTGTCAAGGGGCAGGAAAATGAACAAGTACAGGGAAAAGCAAAAGATACGATAAAAACAAGCAAATCTTTGCGCCATTTGTTATTAAAAGATTCTGATAGAATTTCGCGTAAGTATAAGTATAGTCCTGCACTTAATAAATATATTTACAGTGAAAAGGTGGGAGATTATGATATTTCTACCCCCATGTTCCTTACTCCAAAAGAATATGAGGACTTGGTCATGCGGGAGCGTATGGGGCTTTATTTTAAAGAAAAAACAGCGGCTATGCGTCCTTCAGAAAAAGGAAAAGCTACTAATGCACAAAGAGATTTGCTCCCTGAATTCTATGTGAAATCAGAATTTTTTGAATCTATATTTGGAGGAAATACGATTGATATTATTCCTCAAGGAAGTGTTGCTTTTGATTTGGGAATGCGTTATAATAAAAATGATAACCCTGCAATAAGCCCAGAATACAGAAGTTCTTATGGATTGGATTTTGATCAACGCATCAGTTTAGGAATACAAGGGAAAGTAGGAACACGTCTCTCTATTAATGCAATGTATGATACGCAGGCAACATTTGATTTCCAGAATGTTTTTAAGTTAGAATATACTCCTAATGAAGATGATATAGTCCGTAAGGTAGAATTAGGAAATGTGAGTTTACCTCTTAATAGCTCCCTTATTACTGGAGCACAGAGCCTTTTTGGTGTTAAAACAGAATTACAGTTTGGTCGTACTACAGTAACAGGTGTGTTCTCAGAACAGCGTTCCCAATCACAAACTGTTACAGCCCAAGGAGGAGGAACTATGCAGGAGTTTGAGATTCGTGCTCTAGACTATGATGAAAATCGTAACTATTTCCTTTCTCAATTTTTCCGTGACCAATATGACCGCGCTTTGGAGAACTATCCTTATATTCGCAGTAAAGTGCAAATAGTTAGAGTAGAAGTATGGGCTACTAACCGTTCTAACAGAACAGCTAATATCCGCAATATTGTAGCATTACAGGATTTAGGAGAAGCAAAATCCGAAAATACACGTATTTCTACAAATGCACCTGTGGGTTTCTTTCAAGGATCTATAGGAGATCGTCCTACTAATGAAGCGAATAAATATGATCCAACACGTATGGACTCCCCTCAATCTGTTCTGACAAAGAATATTCGAGATGTAGCTACTATCCGGTCAGGATTTGGAACTATGTCAGCCTTAGTAAATGAAGGATTTGATTATGCTATTTTGGAAAATGCTCAAAAGTTAGAAGAAGGGCGCGATTATAAAGTACATAAGCAGTTAGGGTATATCTCCCTGAGTCAAAGATTAAATAATGATGAAGTATTAGCGGTTGCTTATCAGTATACTTATGAAGGAAATGTGTATCAAGTAGGAGAGTTCGCTAATGATGGGATTTCTGCCACCACTAACGCTTATATAGCAGGACAAAATAAAATTACTAATAATTGCTTGGTACTTAAGATGCTTAAAAGTAATCGTTTGGTAACAGGAGACCCTATTTGGAAACTGATGATGAAGAATGTGTATTCACTTAATACTGTACAAATTGATCCAGATAACTTCCGAATGAATATCTTCTATAATGATCCTTCTCCAGTGAATTATATTTCTCCTGTGGACGAGGCTACTTGGAATCGGGAGCTGACTCGTAAGATATTACTCCAACTTTTTAATTTTGACCGTCTTAATGCTTATAATGACCCACAAAATGGAGGAGATGGTTTCTTTGACTTTGTAGATGGAATTACCATTGACCCTGAATATGGAAAGATTATTTTTACCAAGGTAGAACCTTTTGGTAAATACTTATATGATAAGTTAGGAGGAGGAAATAGATATAATGATCCAACTGCTTATCATCCGACCTCTACAGCATGGAATGCTAATCAAAAGAAATATGTATTCCGTTCTCTTTATACTGACATCAAAGCCAAAGCTTTAGAGGATGCTGAAAAAAATAAATTCAGCCTCAAAGGACGTTATAAGTCCAAGGGAAGTAGGGGAATCTCTTTAGGAGCATACAATGTCCCTCGTGGTTCAGTGCGTGTTACTGTAGGAGGGCGAGTCCTTCAGGAAGGGATAGATTATACGGTGAATTATCAGCAAGGAACAGTACATATTATTGATCCGACTATTGAGAACTCAAATATGCCTATTCAGGTCTCTGTAGAAAATAATTTGATATTCGGAGGGCAAAGTCGCCGTTTTATGGGCGTCAATGTAGAACATAAGTTCAATGATAAATTCATAGTAGGAGCCTCTTTGATTAATATGCGAGAGCGTCCTTATACTCAGAAAGCCAATTATGGACAGGAGCCTGTGAATAATACTATTTTTGGTTTTGGAGGTACCTATTCTACGGAGCTTCCTTTTCTTACTCGCTTGCTTAACAAAGTGCCTTCTCTGCAGAGTGATGTTCCTTCCAACCTTTCAGTACGAGGAGAAATGGCTTTTCTGCGACCAAGTACTCCTAAAAGTACTAATTTTGATGGAGAAGCAACTGCTTATTTAGATGATTTTGAATCTGCACAAACTACAGTGGATATACGAGGATTCCGTTCATGGTCTCTTGCCAGTACACCTTTACGCTTTGGACAAGGAGCCTATCCTTCCCAAACACTCTATGGAAATACTCCTGATGATCCAGATAACCTAAAAAACGGATATGGACGAGCTAAACTTGCTTGGTATACAATCGATCCGGTCTTTTATACCAATAATAAACCCAATGATATAAATAATGGAGAAATTTCTAAGAATAGTACACGACGTATTTATGTAAAAGAGATTTTTCCAGAAAGAGAATTGGCTCAAGGGGATCTATTGGTGCAGAACACTTTGGATCTAGCCTATTACCCTAATGCTAAGGGATCTTATAATAATAATCCTCAAGCTATTAGCAGTGTCCCCCCTACTGGAAAATGGGGAGGTATTATGCGTGGAATCACAGCTACTAACTTTGAAGAGAATAATATTGAATATATACAGTTTTGGGTCTTAGACCCTTATTCCTCAGGAGAGTTCTCTCCCTCCACTACAGGAGAGTTAGTTTTTGATCTTGGAAATATTTCTGAGGATATTCTTAAAGATGGAAGAAAGCAATATGAAAATGGTTTGCCGGGACTCTCTATTCAGTCTTCTACTTATACAACTTCTTGGGGTAAAACACCAGTGGCTCAATCATTACTATATGCTTTTGACAGCAATACAGAAAATAGAACTTTACAGGATATTGGGTTAGATGGACTTACTGATGCTGAGGAACGTTCTATCTATGCTAATAATGTTTCTGAATTTCCCAATGACCCTGCTTTGGATAATTATGAATATTATTTGTCCCGTAATGGAGGTATTCTTAACCGATATTATAATTATAATGGTACTCAAGGAAACTCTCCTGTGGCAGGAAATAGCCAAGCTGCATCTTTAAATCCAGATGTAGAGGATATTAATAGGGATAATACAATGAGCACTGTCAATAGTTATTATGAATATCGAGTGCCTATTCGGGGAAATGTACAACGAACAGATAGGTATGTAAGTGATATACGGGAAGTATATGCAGAGACTCCTAGTGGACAACCTATTTTAGCGCGATGGATTCAGTATAAAATACCTGTAAAAGATGCTAATAGAAGAGAATTCGGAGGAGGAGGAGATTTACGTTCAATAACCCATATACGCATGTATCTTACAGGCTTCTCATCTGATGTAGTATTACGCTTTGGTACATTGGATTTAGTACGAGGTGATTGGAGACACTATACCAAATCTCTTAAGGATGATCTTTCCGCACCAGGGACAGGTACTCATACTGAGATTGGTTCAGTAAGCCTTATTGAAAATGAATCCCGACAACCCATTCCTTATCGTATGCCTCCTGGGGTATATAGGGAACAAGTGAATCAAAATAACACTATTGTGAGGCAAAATGAGCAATCTCTTTCCTATACAGTGTGTGACCTTAATACTAATGATGCACGAGGGGTTTATAAGAATTTTCATGCAGACCTTCGACAGTATAAGCGCATAAAGATGTTTGTTCATGCGGAACGTTATAAAAATCAATCCCTTGCTGATGGGGAAATGGTAGCTTTTATTCGTTTAGGTTCGGATTTGTCTGAAAATTTCTATCAGGTGGAGATTCCTTTACAAGTAACTCCCGCAGGAGCTCATTTAGAAGAGGTGATTTGGCCCTCTCAGAACAGATTTGATATCCCTATGGAGGCACTTACCCAAATAAAGGCTAAAGGAATTAATAGTGGAAACTTAGCGAATCTTACCTATTATGATGCTAACCTTAATCATATTCCATCACCTGCCACAACACCTCACACGATGGGACAAAATAGATATGCAATTAAGGGGAATCCTTCTTTAGGAAATATTCAAATCGTTATGATAGGCGTGAAGAATGTAACTTCTAATCGTATATGTGGAGAATTATGGTTTAATGAATTACGATTGGCTGAACTGGAGAATAAAGGAGGTTGGGCTGGAATAGCTGCTGTGGATTTGAATGCTGCGGACTTTATGGATATTTCTGTTACGGGGAAAATGAGTACTGTAGGTTTTGGTACTGTAGAACAAAAACCTAATGAACGTAGCCGTCAAGAAGTACGTCAGTTTGATGCTATGATGAATATCAATGCTGGTAAGCTCTTTCCTAAAAAGTGGAATATGCAAATTCCTGTAGGGCTTAATCGTTCCTCAACAGTAGCTACTCCTGAATATGATCCGCAATATGAGGATATACGATTGAAGGATCGTATTAATGCTGCTCAAACTCAAGAACAAAAAGACCTTATTAAGCGACAGGCTGAAGATTATACCCTACGTAAAGGTATCTCCTTGATAGGAGTTAAGAAAAACTTAGCTGAAGAACAAAAAGCCAAAATATATAGTATAGAGAATTTTACTTTTAACTATGCTTATAATCAGATGGATCACCATGATTTTGAAATAGAAAATCAACGGGAGCAAAATGTGCGTACAGGAATACAATATGCACATGCTTTTGAACAAAAGCAGATACTTCCTTTCAAAGGAAATGAGAAAATAAATACTAATAAATACCTTAAATGGCTTTCTGAGGTGAATTTCAATCTCTTGCCTAATAATATTTATATAGGACCTACTATTACGCGTACTTTTGCTCGTCAACGCTTCCGTGAAGTGTATCCTTTAGGAGTGAATCCTAATAATCAGGTGCCTTTACCTGAATTACAACAACGTAATTATCTGTTTGATTGGCAATATGGGCTCAATTATTCCCTTACTAAGTCTCTTAAAATAAGTTATGATGTCACCAATAGTAATATTGTTCGTAATTATTACCAGTGGGAAAATGGGCGACAAGAGGTAAATAAAGAACTCACTCTATGGAATGATTTTTGGAATCCAGGTACTCCTAATCACTTTATGTCTGCTTTTAAAGTGAATTATGAACTACCATTGGATAAGCTACCTTACTTGTCTTTCTTGAAAGCTTCTTATTCTTATACTGGTGATTTTGATTGGCAACGTGGTTCTGACGCTCTTACTCAGGTAGCAGGACACCAGATTAATAAAGTACAGAATGCTAACACCCACAATTTTGCGGCGAATATGACTTTTGATCGTTTCTATACTTCTTTAGGAGTGAAGAATAAAGGTAAAAATGATAAGTGGACAGCCAAAGACCATCTTTTACGTTTTGTTACTATGATAAAGCGTATAGGAGTTAGTTATACGGAAACTAATGGTACTATGTTACCAGGATATTTACCTCAAGTAGGTTTCTTCGGTTCTTCTAAGCCTTCTTTACCTTTTGCCTTTGGGTGGCAAGATGATATCCGTTATGAGGCAGGTCGGCATGGGTGGCTTACTAATTTTGCTGACTTTAATGAGCAGTTTATTCGTTCTACCAATAAGAATTTAGGAATTACAGCAGGTTTGCAGCCTACTAATGATTTGCAAATAGACCTTAAGGCTGATCGTGAATACATTGATAACTTTGCGGAAACTTTTAATGCTATCAATGGTGGTTATAATCCACTTATAGGAAATACTACAGGTAGCTTTGTGATTTCGGATAATATGATCTTGACTTCTTTCATGAAGTCTAATGAATATAGCTCTAAAGCATTCCAAACTTTTAAAGAGAATAGGATTACCATCGCCAATCGTTTGGCACAACAAAAGGGAATAGACCTCACCAATCCTGCCAATATAGATAGTGATGGATTCCCTAAAGGATTTGGAAAAAATAACCAAGCGGTAATGATGCCTGCCTTCTATGCAGCTTATACAGGGCGGAGTGCTAATAAAGTTTCTTTAGGAGCCTTTAGGAATATTCCTATCCCAGCATGGACTATTCGCTATTCTGGGTTAATGCGCTTGGAAAGTTTTAGAAAAATTTTCCGTCGTTTCTCTCTTACTCATGGCTATCGAGCTAGTTATGCACTAAGTAATTTCCGTACTAATTTGGAATATTACCAGAACCCTACTCAGTTGGATCAAGGAGGCAATTTCCGAAATGAAAAACTCTTTACTAATGTAAACCTCGTAGAACAGTTCTCTCCTCTTATTCGTATTGATACTGAGTTGCAAAATTCATTCAGTGTGATGGGAGAAATTCGCAGAGATAGGACTATTTCTATCAGTTTAGATAATAACTATCTCACTGAACTTATGCGTAAAGAATACCGCTTAGGATTAGGTTATCGCTTTAAGGATATTAGCTTTGCTTCCCGCTTTAATGGGCGTGATGTGATTATCAAGAGTGACCTTAACCTTAAGGCAGATATAGCCTTACGCAGCGATTATACTGTAATTCGCAATATGGAATTAGATGATAATCAGGTAACTAATGGACAAACTTCTTGGTTAGCTCGATTTACGGCAGATTATGCTTTCTCCAAGAATCTCTCAGGAATCTTCTATTTTGATTATTCCTTCTCCAAATATGCTATATCTACTTCCTACCCAATGACTACTATTCGAACAGGAATTACCATCCGATATACCTTTAATTAATGATCAATAATTAATAACAAATAACCAATAGTTAACTATTGGTTATTTGTTATTATGGAAATAAGAAGATTTTTTCTTTTCTTTTTCATTTTTAAATCGTAATTTTGGGCATTAATCTAAAAACACATAGATATGAAAAAGTATTTTTTATTCTTTATTTTGAGTCTTTTTACTTTGTATACAAAGGCTCAATCTTCCTATACATTGGAGGACTATTTCAATTATTTCGAAGAAGCCAATAGCAAGTGTCAGCAATTGCATAAGGAAGGAAAGTATCAAGAAGAAGAGGGAATTTTTATTTCTAATTTGAAAAAATTGGAGGAAGTATCCTTGACTGAAAATGACCCAAAGTATAAAAAGAACCAGAACCTTATTGAGGCTATAAAAGCCAATATATATTATAATTTGGCTTGCGTACGCTCCTTACAAAACAAGAAAAAGGAAGCAATTGCAACTCTTGAAAAAGCAGTAGCTTTAGGTTATGATGATTATAGAAATGTAAAGACAGATAAAGATTTTATTAATATTCGCAAGGAAAAGAAATTTATTGCATTATTGAAAAAACTCAAACCTTTTGATAAACTTGTGATACTACAACAAGCAGGAGCTTATCAAAAACAGCAAACAAATACGCTTCCACGCTTTACTTATCAAGCAGCTAATGATCCTTCCCTTGAGCAAGTGAGAAATTATTTTAAGTTGGATTCCGTAGCGGGAACAGGGGATGAGCTTTCCAAGATTTTCAATTTACTCCATTTTGTACATAATAACATTGTACATGATGGTAGAAATTATGCGCTCTGTGAGTTTGATGCTATAGATATCTACAACTATCATAAAGCAACAAAGAAAGGGGTGAATTGTAGGCATTTGGCTATTACACTCAATGAAATGTATCTGGCAATGGGAATTCCATCTCGTTATGTAACCTGTATGCCTAAGAATCCCAATGATACAGATTGTCATGTGATTAATAGTGTCTATTCTCAACAGTTGCAGAAATGGATTTGGATAGACCCAACTTTTAATGCCTATGTAAAGGATGAAAAGGGAAATCTCTTAAGTATTGCGGAGGTAAGAGACCGATTGATACATAATAAGCCTTTAGTACTTAACAAAGATGCTAATTGGAATAACAAGGAAAAGCTAACCAAAGAAGAGTATCTGGAGGTTTATATGGCAAAAAACCTGTATTGGTTCTCTTGTCCACTACAGAGCAAATTTAACCCAGAAAGTCGTTTTAGAAAATCAGATACTTCATTTGTAGCTCTTTTGCCTAAAGGCTTTACAATTCAAAAAGAAAAAGAAGAATATATCACAAATGACCCTGATTATTTTTGGCAAAAGCCATAGCAATGACCGATGATTAATTTCTAATCATAGGTATTGACTTAACATGGTTTTTGAAAGTGAAAAGTGTAAAAATAATTCAATTTTCTTTGTACTATCAGAGGAAAAACTTACTTTTGCCCTCAGTAAAAGAATAAAAAAGGAAAAACCCGAAAATCCTTTAATAGAGTAGGGAAACATACTTAATTATATATTTATGAAAAAAGTATTAATGACCGTAGTATTTGCCGCTCTTACTGTAGTAGGAGCCAGTGCACAAGTAAAATTTGGAGCTCGTGCAGGGCTTAACCTTGCTGATATAGCTTCCAAAGTGAATGATGTGAAGGCTGAAACTAAAATCCGTCCTGCTTTCTATGTAGGTGGTTTAGCAGAATTTGCCTTTAATGATGTTGTCCTTATGGATGCAGGTCTCACTTATTCCAACCAAGGAGCTAAAGCTAAAGAAGGGGACGGGAAATATATACAACACACCCTTAACTTGCCTGTTTGGATAAAGTATGATTTTGAGGGATTCCGACCTAAAGCAGGCTTTTATATGGGGTATATCCTAAGTAGTCAATTAAAGGAAGATGGTAAAACAGAAACAGTAGACAAGGATTCCTACAGACATTTTGATTATGGTATTGGCTTAGGGGTGGAATACAATTTGCCTAATAACGGATTGTTCTTTGAAGCCTCTTACAACTGGGGATTAGCAAATCTTACAAAAGATGGAGACTCTAAGAACTATAGTAATAACCGTGTAATTCAAGTAGGGGTAGGGTATAAGTTCTGATCCCCTATGATAGCGAGAGCTTGTAGCTCCTCGTACTTATAAAAATACGAAAAACCGTTCCACATTCGGAACGGCTTTTCTTTTGTAATATAAAAAACTAATACCCTTTCTATTTTTGGAAAGTATTATTATCAGTATTAATATCTGTCGTAATATTATTAGGGTCAATAACTACTTTTTGAATATTTTCAAAAGGTATATCTACATCAAAGGTGTAAGTAAGATGTCCCCAACCCCAAGAAGGTAATACTTTACGTTCATAGTTATAAGGATTTTCTTTTTCTCCAAACTGCATACGGAGAGGGATGTAGTAGTAATAGGTTTTATTATTTTTATCTATTACGAATACATCAGTAGGTAGCGGCATCCTGTCCACACGGCGGAGGGTGATTTCTGTTTTGTTGCCTTTGGCTCCTACTTTCTCTACAGCATAGTCTACATGGTGAGGTGTTTGCATGAATTCATTAAGGTACCATTGGAGTTGCATACCAGAAACTTTTTCAGCACAACGAATAAAGTCATGAGGTTGTGGATGCTTGAGAGCAAATTTCTTATAATATAATTGAAGCGTTTTTTCTACATTCTTTTCACCAATAATATATTCTAATTGTCTTAGAAAGAGAGCTCCCTTACTATAGGCGGTAATAGAGTAAGCATAATTGGTATTGAAACGGTCGGATTGGTGGGTAGGAGTTTCTTCATAATTGGATTTTACATATCTGTTATAGGATTTGTAAAAGCCTACAAAAGGATCTTTAGCCCCTAACATGCCGAGAGCACGATCTTGTATATAAGAGCAAAATCCTTCATCCATCCAAGGATAAGCAGTCTCATCACTGGCTAAGATAAGGTGAAACCAAGCATGTCCAAACTCATGTACGGCAGTGCTTAATAGGGAATCATAGTTTTCACCGCCTTGAATAAGAGTACACATAGCATATTCCATACCTCCGTCCCCTCCTTGAATAAAGGAGTATTGACGCCAAGGATATTTGCCTACGAACTTATTATAGAAGTTGAAGGTTTTGAGCATTTGAGGTTGGATTTTCTTCCAATTTTCAGGATATTTTTTGTAAAGGAAGTGGAGAGTTTGTCCATTGCCAGCATCTAATTTATCATGAACAAATTGAGGGTCGGCAGCCCAAGTGAAGTCGTGTACTTGTGGTGCATAGAAGTGCCAAGTACGAGTATTACCTTTTACTTTAGGTACTTTTACACCCGCATCTTCATAACCGAAACCGATTTCATTATTGTTCTGTAGATAGCCGGAGCCCCCTACAACATAGTTCTTATCAATGGTAATCTTTACATCAAAATTACCCCAGACGCCATAGAATTCACGAGTAATATACTCAGTAGTATCCCATCCACGATAGTCATATTCTGCTAATTTTGGATACCATTGAGTCATGGAGAGAGCCACACCGTCAGGGTTATTACGCCCACTTCGGCGAATCATCACAGGAGCTTGTCCTGTAAAGTCCATCTTAAGTACAGTGGAGGAGTGAGGAAGGATAGGCTTGTTCAAATCCACTTTTACAATAGTACCTTCTGTTTTGTATTTTACAGGAGTACCATCTTGAGAAAGAGCATTTACGCGTACATATCCAATTTCTTCAGGTTTAAGAAGGGAAATACGACTTTCATACTGAGGTTTCTCTTTGGTACCTTTGTTGTTGACCATACGGCGATCGGGGTCACGAATAGTCTGCAAACGAGCATCCATTTCACTTCCAGGTTGGAAAGCGTTAAGGAATACATGGTAGTACACTACTTTCAAGGTGTCAGGAGAATTGTTAGTGTAGGTGAGTTCTTGTTTTCCTGTGTATTGGTAGTTCTTTACATTCATGTTGATGTCCATCTTGTAATCTACATGTTGTTGCCAATACGGTGCATTCTGTGCCTTGAGAACTCCTATAGTTCCAAGAGCCACAAGGGGTAACATTCGTTTATAATTCATCATGTTTATAATTTGTAATTATATGGATACAAAATTACGAATTTAAAAGGAATTTTGAAAATAAAAAATAAAATTTCTTACTGTTCCTAATTATATGATTTTTTTCGTTACTTTTGTGCTGTTTTTTCAATTGAACATATACATGGAATTAAACCTTACTCGTCCTATTTGTTTCTTTGATTTAGAAACTACAGGGACAGATGTCTCCAAAGATCGCATTGTGGAGATTTCTATTCTTAAAGTGTTCCCTAATGGTTCCCGCGAAAGTAAAACATGGCTGGTGAATCCTACGATACCTATCCCAGCAGCTTCTACGGACATTCATGGAATTAGTGATAAGATGGTTGCTCAGGCCCCCACTTTCAAGGAACTGGCAAAACAAATACATAACCTTATTAAGGATTCTGATTTAGCGGGTTATAATTCTGATCGCTTTGATATCCCTTTGTTGGCAGAGGAACTCCTACGAGCAGGAGTGGATTTTGATCTAAAGAACCGTGTAACGGTAGATGTACAAACTATTTTTCATAAGATGGAGCAGCGTACTCTTTCAGCAGCTTATAAGTTCTACTGTAAGAAGTCCCTGGACAATGCTCATTCTGCACAGGCTGATACTGATGCTACTTATGAAATCCTTAAAGCACAATTGGACTGTTATTCTGATACGCTACCCAATGATGTCAAACAACTAAGTGATTTTACTACTCGTAAACAAATAGCTGATTTTGCAGGATTTATTGCTTATAATGATAAAGGAGAAGAGATTTTTACCTTTGGTAAGCATAAAGGTCGTAAGGTAGAAGAAATTTTAGAAGAAGAGCCTGGTTATTTTGGTTGGATCCTCAACGCAGATTTTCCCCTTTATACCAAGAAAGTTCTTACTGCTATTCGCTTAAGAAAAGGATTAGGACAATGATTAATGGTCAAATGTCAATGATCACTGATGCAAATCCATTAAAAAAATCTTATATTCCTCATTAGTTAAGATAATATATGTCTCTTAAGGGAAGCGACACTTATTAGGATTATCTTAACCAATATCAGGGTAGAGATGTGAATTTGTAATGCTTTAGAAGGTTAGGGAATATAACTACCTAAAATATAAAAACCGCTCTATAGAGCGGTTTTTATATTGTCCTAAACTGTCAGATAATTAGAATCTGAAAGAAAGTCCAAAAGTAGGAGTAGTAAAGAAGTTGTTAAACTTATTTACATTGAAATTAACAGTGGTAGTACCATCTCCATTTTTTGGTTTGTTATTTACAACAGAGAAGATATCAGTTAAACCAAAGTTAATAGCAAAACTCTTAGTAAGAAAATAATTCATTCCTAAGCCAGCATGGAAACCGAATTCAGTGGATTTAGCATCAGCAACTTTGTCATTGATGGAATCAAAACCAAGACCTGCTTGTCCATATACTTTGAAGCGTTGTCCTAATTCAAGGAAGTAGTAACGTCCAAATACCCCCACACCAAAGGTGTTTACTTCTCGAGAATTTTCTTTATCTGAAGAAATGTTCAACCCCAATCCAAGGGCAAAATTATCAGAAAGAAAATAACCCCCTACAGGAGCAAAACCATAAGAAGTGGTAGTTTTGGTGCTGCTACCATCAGGAACACTTTTAGAAGTTAGGCTAAGATTTCCTTCTACAAGAACATCTCCTTTAGAGAATCCAAAATCGCTTTCTTCTTGAGCGTTAGCAAAGCTGAATGCAAATACAGCTATTGCAGATAAAAGAATTTTTTTCATCTTTAATTCTGTTTTTTTAAGTTTTAACGGCGCAAAGGTATATCATTTTTTTGAAAAAAACATAGAAAAAAATACTATTTTTATTTTTTTATTTTCAAAGGCTTGTATTTCAATAATATATAATTATCAGTGTTTAACATAAAACAGCAGGGTATATGTAAATAAACATATTCTTTAACTATTTAGTCCAGAGAAAACAGTTAGAAAAAGATACTTCCATCAAGGATAAGTATTCCATAGTAGGGCAAATAATATTTTTATTTATAAAGAATATAAATAATAGAATAAGGCTGTTAAAAAAGAAAATTTTGATAATTAATTAAAAAAAAAATGATACTTTTGCGCGACTTTTTAAGAAACTAACTAATTTATATCCTATGTCAAGCGACATCCGTATTCGAAAAGGATTGGACATTCAGTTGGAAGGAAAAGCCGAGACAATTACCAAAGCCACTCCGCTGGCAAAGGTATACGGTATAAAGCCTGCTGAATTCCACCGCGTAATCCCCAAGCTCATTGTACGTGAGGGGGCAACACTCAAAGCCGGAGACGCCGTTTTCTACGACAAAAGAGATGAAAGGATATTGTTCCCTTCTCCCGTTAGTGGTACTATCACGGAAATTATCCGTGGAGAACGCCGTAAAATTCTGGAAATCAGAATTACTCCTGACACTACTCAGTCTTTTCATGACTTCGGAAAGAAAGAAGTAGAACAGCTTTCTGCTCAACAAATTAAAGAGCATTTGTTACAATCAGGTTGCTGGCCATTTATCAAACAACGTCCTTATGACGTAATTGCCAGTGTGGATAGTAAGCCTAAGGCAATCTTTGTATCGGCTTGCAAAACCCATCCACTTGCGCCTGATTATGACTATGTACTCAAAGGAAAGGAAAAAGAATTACAGGTAGCTCTTACAGCTTTATCTAAGCTCACCACAGGTAAGGTACATGTATCTGTTTTCAAGGATAGTTCACTATCTCCTTTCCGTGATCTTAAAGACATTGTTTTGCATAATGTCTCTGGTCCACATCCTGCAGGAAATGTGAGCACTCAGATTGCTCATATCAGTCCTATAAATAAAGGAGAAGTAGTATGGGTAGTAACTCCACAGGATTTGGTAGTTATTGGAGAACTTTTCCTTACAGGAAAGATGAACCTTACTCGTATCGTGGCTCTTACAGGTGCTCGTATTGAGGCTCCTGAATATGTAACAGCTCTTGCAGGAGCACAAATTAGTGCAGTGGTAGGGAATCAAGTGAAGGATATAGCAACTACACGTATTATCAGTGGTGATGTACTTACGGGTACTCAAGTAAGTGAAAATGACTATTTAGGATTCTATGATGATCAAATTACTGCTATTCCTGAAGGAAATGATTATGATTTGTTAGGATGGGCGAAACCTATTTCTAATAAGATTTCACTTACCCGTGCGCTTACTTTCTCTTGGCTTCACCCTAACAGAAAGTATAATCTTACCACCAATACCAATGGTGAACAGCGTGCCTTTGTAGTAACGGGTATGTATGAAGAAGTGTTTCCTTTGGATATCTATCCTATGCAGTTGCTAAAAGCTTGTCTGTATAAGGACTTGGATGAATTAGAAAATCTTGGAGCTTATGAGATAGCTCCTGAAGATTTTGCCTTGACTGAGTTTGTGTGTGTGTCCAAACAACCACATCAGCAAATCATCAGAGATGGGCTTGATTTAATGATGGATGAATTAGGATAGCAAACAGTTAAATGTAGTTATATGTCAAATTATTACAAACCTTCAGGGAAATTTTCCCCTCTAGCTTTTCTTTATTTTGTATTAGCATGTGTGGTAGTATTTCCTATACTTTCTGCTATATATGCTTATGCAACATGGTATATCCCATTAATTTATATAAATGTCTTAATTACTATAGGATTCGGTTTTGGAATCTGTTTTATAGTAAGTTATTTAATGATTAATTTAGGAAAAGTTCGCAGTTATGGATTGGCTATTCTGTTGGCTATTCTCTCTGGTCTTGTTGCCTATTATTTACAATGGGTGGTATGGTCGGATTTAGCAATTAATGGAACAGAATCTTACGGGAACAAACAAATAGGAATTGTGGTAAGTAATGTTCAATTCGAACAATTACTTTATCTGCTTTCCCATCCCTCTGCTCTTTTGGATTTGATAAAGCTTATCAATGAAAATGGTACTTGGGGAATCAAAGGAAATACTATTAGTGGAGGCTTCCTTACTGCAATTTGGGTGGCAGAATTTGCTATTATCATGTTTTTCAGTGTTTTATCAGCTAAAAGAGCCAGACTCCCTTTTGATGAACAAATACAAGAATGGTTCAAGGAAGAAAACTTACCTATCTTTTCTTTTATAGAAAATGAGGCAGATTTCAAAAAGAAAGTTGAACAAGGTGATTGGGAACAATTATCAGAAACTATTCAAAGAGGTGATGAAGGAGAAAATCATAGTACATTCACTGTATATACATCGGGAAGTGAGTACTATCTATCTGTCTCCAATGCTAAGCGTAAGGAAAGTAAGAAGGATAAAGTAGAGTTTGACATTCATAAGATTATAGAATATCTCCATATTGATAAGACTGTTTATGACATGCTAAGAGCAAAAGCCTAACCTATGGCAAGACCAACAAGTAAAGGAAGTCTAGTAACTTTAGCCAAAGAAAATTACCAAAGGTTGATTTCTTTGATAGAAGCACTACCTGAGAGGCAGCGAGAAAAAGCATTTCCCGAAGGTACTATGAATAGGAATATTCGTGATGTTATAGGACATTTGTATTATTGGCATTTATTGTTCTTAAACTGGTATGAGGAAGGAATGAAAGGAGGTAAACCCAAAATACCCAAAGAAGGTTACACTATGAAAGACACTCCTAAATTAAACCAAGAGATATGGGAACAGTGTCAAGAAGTATCACTTACTGAGATGCTCTCACTTTTTGAAGCCACTCATAACAAAGTGTTCCAGTTTATACTGAAACACACTGATGAGGAGCTTTTTACCAAAAAGAAGTATCACTGGACGGGCAGTACCTCCTTAGGCTCTTACTTAGTTTCGGCAACGTCAAGTCATTACGATTGGGCTTTAAAACTAATTCGCAAATCAATAAAAAAGAAATAATTAACTTATTCATAATAAAATGAGTTTAAAAAGTAAATTACATACATTAAAAGAGAAGTATAAGGGCACTAAGTGGGAAACAACCTTTAATGCACTTCACACTTTCCTTTATACGCCTAATGAGGTAACCCATGGAGGTACTCATATTAAGGCAGTTGATGACCTAAAGCGGACTATGAATACCGTGATTATGGCACTGATTCCATGCTTGATCTTTGGTATCTTTAATGCAGGATACCAGCATCAAGTAGCTTTTGGAGACTTAGAACCTCAAGCAGGAATGTCCTTTTTCAGTGGAGATTTTTGGAATTGGACGAATTTTTCCATAGGAGCTATTAAGGTACTTCCTTTAGTTATTGTTTCCTATATAGTGGGTTTAGGTATTGAATTTATCTTTGCTACTATCCGTAAGCATGAAGTAGAAGAAGGATATTTGGTAACTGGTATGTTGGTACCATTGATTGTACCTATTGATATACCCCTTTGGATGCTTGCTGTAGCAGTGGCTTTTGGAGTGATTATAGGGAAAGAGGTATTTGGAGGTACAGGAATGAATATTCTAAACCCTGCCCTTACCATTCGCGCTTTCTTATTCTTTGCTTATCCTACTTCAATGACCGGAGACAAAGTATGGGTGGAAGGAACTCTTAAGAGAGCAAGTGATATTGCTGCTGGAGCAAAGTTAGATGCTGTATCTGGGGAGACTATCTTGGGAAGTTTAGCACAAGGGCAACCAGAGACTTATCAAGTTTCAGACCTTTTCTATGGATTTATTCGAGGTTCTGTAGGAGAGACCTCTACCTTATTGATACTTTTAGGAGCTTTGTTCCTCATCTATACCAAGATTGCTTCTTGGAGAGTGATAGTGAGTATGTTCGTAGGCGCCTTTGTGATGGGGACTATCTTTAATTGTTTGGCACCATCGGTGGAAGGTACACAATTCTTTGCTCTGTGGAGTCTGCCTGCTTATGAGCATTTGCTTATCGGAGGCTTGGCTTTTGGAGCGGTTTTTATGGCTACTGACCCAGTAACTGCTGCACAGACCAATACAGGAAAATATATTTATGGTTTCTTAGCAGGATTTGTGGCTATTGCTATTCGTTGTTTCAACCCAGCTTATCCTGAAGGGGTGATGCTTGCTATCTTACTAATGAATGTATTGGCGCCAACTATTGACCATTTTGTAGTACAAGCCAATGTTTCACGTCGAAAAAAACGCTTAAAACTAACTACTAAAACCGCATAATTATGGCAATCAAAACAGAAAGTAATTCATACACAGTGATTTTCGCCATTGTCATGGTGGTAATCGTAGGAGCTTTGCTCGCTGGAATTTCTTCCGCACTGAGTCATCAAATCAGTGAGAATAAGAAACTAGAAAAGAAACAAAATATCCTTTATGCTATGGGGGTAAATCATAATGAAGGATCCCTTGGGGAAGGAAAGGTAGTGTTTTTAACTACAGAGGAAGCAAATGCTGAATTTGATAAATATATTAAAGAGCAATACCTTATTAATCCTGCAGATAATACCGCTAAGGAAGTGAAAGGAGCAGATGATCTGATTAATTTTAATGGTCACCGTGAAGGCTTACCTTTGTATGTGGGAGAAAAAGATGGCAAAACAATCTATATTATCCCTGTAAATGGTCGTGGATTATGGGATGCTATTTGGGGGTATATTGCAGTGGATAAAGATTTAATTGTACAAGGTGTTTTCTTTGACCATAAAGGAGAAACTGCCGGGTTAGGAGCTAATATTAAGGAACGCTTCTTCATGGATGATTTCATTGGAGAACATCTCTTAGATGCAAGTGGTAATTTCCAAAGTATCAAAATCTCCAAAACCAATGCAGACCCTGAAAACAAACGTAAAGAAGATGGTAAGGTGGATGCTATTGCAGGAGCTACTCTTACAGGAAACGGAGTTGCTAATATGATTCAGCATGGAATTTCCGCCTATGTATCCTATATTAAGAGTTTAAACAAATAAGACTATGGGACTAACAAAAAAAGATATCAAACTAGTAAAAGATCCCTTATGGGATAATAACCCTGTAACAGTACAAGTATTAGGTATCTGTTCAGCTTTAGCGATTACAGCCCAACTTAGAGCAGCTATTGTAATGAGCCTTTCTTTTACCTTTGTGCTGGTAATGGGGAACGTAACCATTTCTTTGCTTAGAAATGTGATACCACCTAAAATTCGTATCATTGCTCAGCTCATCGTAGCAGCAACCTTGGTAATTGTGGTGGACTTTGTGCTCAAAGCCTTTGTATATGACCTGAGCAAGCAGTTGTCAGTATATGTAGGGCTTATTATTACTAACTGTATTCTGATGGGACGCTTTGAAGCCTTTGCCTTAGGGAACCCTCCGGGAAAATCTTTCTTAGATGCCTTGGGTAATGCAGGAGGTTATTCTATCGCTTTGCTTATTGTAGCTTTCTTCCGTGAACTTTTGGGATCAGGTACTTTGCTTGGTTTTCAAGTATTAGGGGACCCTATCAAGAAAACGGGTGTGTATGCTTTAGGGTATGAAAATAATGGATTTATGCTCTTGGCTCCAATGGCATTGGTAACTTATGGTATCGTAGTATGGGTACAGCGTTCACGTAACAAAGCCCTTATAGAGAACAGTCATTAATCATTTAAAAAGAGAACAAAATGTTAGAATATTTAACACTGATTTTTAAATCCATATTCGTCGAGAATATGATATTTGCTACTTTTTTAGGTATGTGTTCCTATTTGGCTGTATCTAAAAAAGTGTCAACTGCTATAGGCTTAGGGGCGGCTGTAATTTTTGTACAAACACTTACCGTACCAATGAACTACTTGTTGAACCAATATATCCTCAAAGAAGGTGCTTTGGCTTGGTTAGGTGAAGAATATGCACAATATGATTTGAGTTTCCTCACTTATATCTTATTTATTGCTACTGTTGCTACTATGGTGCAGCTTGTTGAGATTATTGTGGAGAAATTCTCACCATCGTTATATAATTCATTGGGTATTTTCTTGCCACTGATAGCAGTGAACTGTGCTATTTTAGGAGGATCACTCTTTATGCAATCACGTGAAGAAACTATTCATTCCTTTGGGCTTTCAGTAGCTTATGGATTTAGTTCAGGATTAGGGTGGGCTATTGCTATCCTTGCCCTGGCAGCTATTCGTGAAAAGATACGCTATTCACATGTGCCTGCTCCTTTGCGTGGTTTAGGAATTACCTTTATCACCACAGGACTTATGGCAATAGGCTTTATGAGTTTCGGAGGAATGCTTACCGGAGATAATAGCAAAAAGAAAGAAGCACCTAAACAAGAAACAACTATTCAACAAGAAGTGAAAACTGATAAATTAGCCAATAACACAAAAGATTTAAGTAATGATTTTAGTAAGTGAAATATTAACAACTATTACTGTTACAGTAATAGGATTATTAGTGATAATTTTATTGTTAGTGGCGATTTTACTTTATGTAAAACAAAAACTAACCCCATCGGGACCTGTGAAGATTACCATTAATAATGATAAAGAAATAGATGTACCCATAGGAGGATCTTTACTATCTACCCTAGGTAATGAAAAGATTTTCTTACCATCGGCTTGTGGTGGTAAAGGATCCTGTTTGCAATGTAAATGTCATGTATATGAAGGAGGAGGAGAAGCTCTTCCTACAGAAACACCTCACTTTACCAAGAAAGAACTCAAAGAAGGTATGCGCCTGGCTTGCCAAGTAAAAGTAAAACAAGATATGAAAATAGGGGTACCAGAACAAGTGTTTGGTATCAAGAAATGGGAAGCAACAGTAGTGAGCAACTATAATGTGGCATCATTTATTAAAGAATTCGTGGTAGAGCTCCCTGAGGATATGAACTACAGACCAGGAGGATATATTCAAATTGAAATTCCTGCCTGTGAGGTAAAATATACAGATATTGATATTACTGCACATCCTAAAGAACATCCAGGGGAGCCTGAGAAGTTCAAAATGGAATGGGATAAGTTCAAGCTATGGCCACTGGTGATGAAGAATCCAGATCCAGCAGAACGTGCTTATTCTATGGCTTCCTATCCAGCAGAAGGGCGCCGTATAATGTTGAACGTGCGTATTGCCACTCCTCCATTTGATAGAGCTAAAGGAGGTTGGATGGATGTAAATCCAGGGGTGGCTTCCTCTTATATCTTCTCTCGCAAACCAGGAGATAAGGTAACCATTTCAGGGCCTTATGGTGAGTTCTTTATCAATGATTCTAATGCTGAGATGTTATATGTAGGTGGGGGAGCAGGGATGGCGCCTATGCGTTCTCACTTATACCATCTTTTTAAAACCTTAAAAACTAAAAGGAAGGTTACTTATTGGTATGGAGGTCGTTCCAAACGAGAGTTATTCTATGTAGAACATTTCCGTGAACTTGAACGAGAATTTCCTAATTTTAGATTCTTTATTGTACTTTCTGAACCATTACCCGAAGACAATTGGAAAGTGAAGAAAGATATCAATGATCCTGAAGGGGATGGATTCTTAGGATTTGTTCACAATGCTGTCATTGAACAGTATTTGAGCAAACACGAAGCTCCAGAAGATATTGAATTGTACTTCTGTGGTCCTCCAATGATGAACAAAGCTGTTCAGAAAATGGGACAAGACTTTGGTATGCCTGATGAAAACATTCGCTTCGATGATTTTGGAGGTTAAAACAACTTTTTCCATATACAAAAAATCCGACTCACTTTTTTGAGTCGGATTTTTTGTTGAATAATGTGGAAAAGATTTGTTATGAATCATTGGTCATTTGTTATTAAAAGTTGTACCTTTGCGCCCGTTTTTTAATTACTTTTTTATGTTAATCAGATATTGTGCCATCATCTTTGGTTGCTTAGCTTTGGGAGAATTGGTAGTGTATCTCACGGAAATTCATTTTCCTTCTAGCATTATAGGAATGATATTGCTTACCCTTTTTTTACGTTTGGGATGGATAAAATTGCACTGGGTTAAAGCTTTTTCCGATATGTTAATTTCCCATTTAGGACTGTTCTTCGTACCACCCAGTGTGGCTATATTGGCTTATTTTGACCTAATAGCTAAAAATTTTTGGTCTATCAGTATCGCTATTGTAGTTAGCACTGTTATTGTAATGGTTATTACCGGACATATTTATCAACTTATGCGTAAAAGAACCAAACATCATCATGAAAATATTTGAAAACTCTTTAGTACTTTTGGCTCTTACCTTTGGAGTCTATTATGGAGTACTCATGCTCCAGCAGAAATACAAATCGGTATTTCTAAACCCTGTGATGCTTGCCGTTTCTGTCCTTATTGGCTATTTGGTTATCTTCAATATCTCCTATGAGACCTATGAGCGTAATGCGGGAATGTATATTGATTTTTGGCTCAAGCCTTCCATCGTGGCTATGGGCGTACCTCTATACCAACAACTTTCCAAGATTAAAAAACAATTACTTCCACTTTTAGTTTCACAATTTATAGGAAGCTTAACAGGAATCCTTTCAGTAAGTTATATTGCCAAGTGGTTGGGAGCTAGTGATGCTATCATTCGTTCTTTGGCTCCTAAATCAGTTACTACCCCTATTGCTCTTGAAGTTTCCAAAACGCTACATGGAATTACCTCTCTTACAGTAGCAGCTGTAATAGTTACTGGAATTTTAGGGTCTATTTTAGGTTTTAAAGTGCTTCAATGGACAGGGATCAAAAGCCCTATGGGACGCGGAATCTCTTTGGGAACAGCCTCACATGCTTTAGGGATTATGGCTGCTCTGAACCTTAGTGAAAAGCACGCTATCTACGCTAGTTTAGGAATGATTTTCAATGGAGTTTTTACTGCTATTTTGGCGCCTATTGTGATGCCTTTTATTTTATAGAGGAGAAAATTGCTTTAGCTGTCCTATCGCTGGCACCACTGTTGCCTAATTTATCTCTCAATTTCTTATAGTTATTAATAAGTTCTTCCCGATAAGAGGGAGTAAGGAGTTTTTCCAATTCTACTTTTAAGTTTCGAGTATTGAGTGCTCCTTGGATAAGTTCAGTAACTACAGGAGCATCCATAATAAGATTCACTAGGGAGATATATTTTAAGTTAATAACTCGTTTGGCAATCTGATAAGAAATCCAATTGCCTCGGTAGCATACTACTTCAGGTACATTCAATAATGCTGTTTCAAGAGTTGCGGTTCCACTGGTTACTAAAGCAGCATAGGAGAGAGAAAGCAGATCATGTGTTCTCCCACTAACAAAATGTACATTCTCTTCCTTGATGAACTGTTTGTAGAATTCATATTCCTGAGAAGGGGCTCCTGCAATAACAAACTGATATTGATGGTAGCTTCCTACTACTGAAAGCATCACTGAGAGCATCTTGGAAATCTCCTGTTTGCGACTGCCAGGAAGTAAGGCAATGATGGGTCGCTTATCTAAGCTATTTTCTCGCTTGAATTCCTCTTCACTTATTTCCTTACGAGAAGCAATCGCATCTAAGAGAGGGTGTCCTACGAAATTTACAGGATATTGGTGTTTCTTTTCATAAAAATCTTTTTCAAAAGGAAGAATCACATACATCTTATCTACATCCCTCTTAATTGCCTTGATACGATTCTCTTTCCAAGCCCATATTTGTGGTGAAATGTAATAATGAGTGGGAATTCCTTGCTCCTTAGCCCACTTAGCAATACGCATATTAAAACCAGGGTAATCAATAAAGATAAGCACATCGGGATGAAACTGAGCGATATCGCGTTTGCAAAAATCAATATTGCGAAGAATAGTCCTAAGGTTGGCTACTACTTCCCAGAAGCCCATAAAAGCCAAATTGCGGTAATGCTTGACCAATGTACCCCCTACCGCTTCCATACGTTCACCACCCCAAAAACGAAATTGTGCTTGAGGATCTATCTTTTGTAATGAATGCATCAGGTTTGCTCCATGTAAGTCGCCTGAGGCTTCTCCTGCGATAAGGTAGTATTTCATAGAGATGAATATTTTTGCAAAGATACTATTTTTTCAAAAATAATTGTATATTTGCCTTATGATTATTTAGTACAGATATGCTAAACAAAAATCAATTCAAACTTCTACAGAAGCTTTCCCTTAAGAAATATCGAAACGAACTAGGGCTTTTTGTGGTAGAAGGAAAGAAAAGTATAATAGAATTTCTGAAAGCAGGCTATAAGGCAAAGGCTATCTACGCAACCAATGCTTTTTCTCCTCATCTTGTGGGGCA
Organism: Capnocytophaga sp. G2; assembly: GCF_035282625.1. Classification (NCBI taxonomy): domain Bacteria; kingdom Pseudomonadati; phylum Bacteroidota; class Flavobacteriia; order Flavobacteriales; family Flavobacteriaceae; genus Capnocytophaga; species Capnocytophaga sp. G2. Next base: position 99,109 of record NZ_JAYKBU010000009.1, read on the forward strand.
TCCGCTAATTCTTGTAAGTCCAGAGGAACTCCAGCGACTCAGCACTCTAAAACATCCAGATGAAGGGGTGGCTATCTTCCAGCAACGTGAAAGAAAGGAGATACTCCAAGAGGGACTTATTTTGGCTTTAGACAATGTCCAAGACCCTGGTAACTTGGGTACACTGATTCGCCTATGTGATTGGTTTGGCATAGAAACGCTGCTGTGCAGCGAGCAGACGGTGGATTGCTATAATCCTAAGGTAGTGCAAGCCTCTATGGGATCACTCTCACGGGTGGAGGTGCATTATTTACCCTTAGAGGGCTTCTTGGCTACCTGTGCGTTACCTGTATATGTAGCGAACTTGGAGGGGGAAAACCTCTATACTACTACTTTCCCTGAAGATTGTGTGATTGTTTTGGGCAACGAAGCCAATGGTGTCAGTCCAGAGGTTGCCGCCTTAGCCAATGGAGCTATTACCATACCTCGTTTTGGCAAACTACAACAGGCAGAAAGCCTCAATGTAGCCATGGCGGGAGGCATCATCATAAGTAAAGTGAAAAGTAAAAAGTAAGATGGCAGTAGAGAGCTTTTTTGTGATAGAGACTTCTTTTAGTAACTTAAAAGAAAGGCTAAAAGATGAAATAGTGCGAGTAGATAAGGAATATGATGAAATAACGGTTTCTTATAACGGTTTTTTCTTTTGGATGTATTTTTATAAAGAGAAAGAAGTTTATATAGATGAAAAGGAGAAAGCAAAATTACTGGTAAATATCAAACATGAATCAGCAACACCTCCCACTGTTATTACAGCTTTTAGGGAAAAACTTTTATCTTTAGGATTTTGTGAAAGGTAAAAATATATGATAATGGAAAATAAAGAGTAAGAATGTACTTAAATGATTTTAACCAAGAGTATTTTGTAGTTTCTCTTGAAGAATTAGAAATATTACTAAGAAAGCGATTTTTAGAGGAGGTCAATTTTTTTATTTTAACTTTTAAGGAAAATGGATTTCCTCAGTTATCCGCTTTTGTCAAAGGGAATAAGTGTGTTATTTACTATTTGGATGAAGAAGTACAATATATAAGCAAAGGAGGTACAGAAGAAGGTATAGAAGTATTTGTTGAGAATATACATGGGACGGAGGTATTCCTTAGCAAAAACAAAGTGCTCCCTATTGATATGTTTTACAAGGTAGCCCAATCTTTTTTCAAGACACAGAAAAGACCTAATTCTATTGAATGGGAAAAGATATAAAAACTGTTGGAATAAAAACTGCGAGATTTAACAAAAATCTCACATCTTTTATTCAATACTTGCTTTTTCATTCTTCACTTTAAAAAGTGGGCAAATCATAAGCCGGATTCTGTGCTTTCCCTTTGGAGGAAAGTGCTTATCATTTATCTGGATGGACTGTTGCCAGACCATTCTAACCGCCTACCCTCCGACATTGAGCGAGCTACTCTTAGTTGTCGGTTTACTTGGCGTTGCACCCTATAGAGTTTACCTGATTTCACTACAGCCGAACTGTACTTGCTTTCTGTTGCACTAGTCCTCGCCTTGCGGCGGACGGGCGTTACCCGCTATAGTGCTCTGTGGTGTCCGGACTTTCCTCTATTTCTTCTCCAGAAATAGCGATAAGCTGATTTACCCAACTTTTATAATGATTAATGGTAACAATGATTAATCATTGATCATTAAACATTTAACTATTATTCAAAGGTATTTCCTTGATTGATATCACCTGTTTCATAACCTTTCATGAACCAATATACACGTTGCTTGGAGGTGCCATGGGTGAAAGAGTCGGGAACTACTTGTCCTTGCATACGTTTTTGGATAGCATCATCCCCTACAGCATTGGCTGCACTTACCGCTTCTTCTATATCATCGGCATCTAAATACTGTTTGTCATAATGTGCCCATACCCCTGCATAGAAGTCGGCTTGAAGTTCCAAGGATACCGAGAGTTTGTTGGCTTCTTTTTGGCTAAGTCTTTGTTGCGCTTGATGTACCTTTTGAGAAGTTCCTAAGAGCGTTTGTATATGATGACCTACCTCATGTGCCATTACGTATGCGATAGCAAAATCTCCTCCCTTAGCTCCAAAACGGGTACGAAGTTCCTCGAAGAAACTCATATCCATATAGAGCTTATGGTCACCAGGGCAGTAAAAAGGACCTACTGCACTGCTAGCATTTCCGCAAGCAGTTTGTACTGCATCAGTGAAAAGTACTAAGGTAGGCTTTTGGTAAGTACCTAAGTTATTTTCCTTAAATATTTTCTCCCACACATCTTCGGTATCTGCCAGTACGGTAGCAGTAAAGGCTTTGATTTCTTTTTGTTCCTCAGTAAGGTCTGCCTCATTGGCTAACTGGGAGGTTTGCCCTGCTTGGTTGAATTGTTCTAATAACGGAGCTAAAGTCTGACCTGTCTCTCCACCAAACACTTGTAAGAGAAGGATGATAATTCCAAGAACCCCACCGCCTGCAGCTATTTTTCCCGTAGTGCTAACTCCTCTGCGATCTTCCACATTGTCGCTTTGTCGTCTTCCTTGCCATTTCATAAAAGTTGTTTTTTGGCGGCAAAAATAAGTATTTTTCAAAGAATAAACAATAAAAATTTTTCCATTATTTGTTTGTAAAATTTGTGAGTGAGAAAAAAAGATTGTATCTTTGTCCGATTTTTCATAAATAAAACTCCAATGAGTGAACAATTAAATCAAGACAAATATTCAGCAGATAATATCCAGTCTTTGGAAGGAATGGAGCATGTGCGTGTGCGTCCTTCTATGTATATAGGTGATGTAGGAATGAGAGGATTGCATCACTTAGTCTATGAAGTGTTAGATAACTCCATAGATGAGGCTCTTGCAGGATATTGTGATACTATTTCTGTATTTATTAATCCTGATAATTCTATAACAGTAGAAGATAACGGTCGTGGAATTCCTGTGGATATACATAAAAAAGAAGGAGTTTCCGCCCTTGAGGTGGTAATGACCAAAATAGGGGCTGGGGGAAAGTTTGATAAAGGTTCCTATAAAGTCTCCGGAGGATTGCATGGAGTAGGGGTATCTGTGGTGAATGCACTTTCTACACATCTGACAGCTACTGTATATCGTGATGGAAAAGAATGGCAACAAGAGTATGAACGAGGGGTTGCTCTTTATCCGGTTAAAGAAATAGGAAAAACAAATAAAAGAGGAACTAAGGTTACTTTTCTCCCTGATACTGAAATATTTCAGCAATCTATAGAATTTAGTTATGATATTTTAGCTTCTCGTATTCGAGAACTAGCATTCCTTAACAAAGGAATTCGTATAACACTTACTGACTTGAGAGAAAAGGATGATCAAAGAAAACCTCTTTCTCAAGAATTCTATTCTGAAAAAGGCTTAGTAGAGTTTATCCAATACTTAGATGGTAATCGTCCTCCTATTATCTCAAAAATTATTTCCATGGAAGGAGAGAAGAATGAGATACCTGTTGAAGTAGCAATGGTATATAATGATTCCTTCAATGAGAACTTACATTCCTATGTAAATAACATTAATACACATGAAGGAGGAACTCATTTACAGGGATTCCGAATGGGGCTTACTCGCACATTGAAGAATTATGCCGATAAATCAGGATTATTAGAAAAGGCGAGCAAAGATAAGAAGAATCCTTTGGAGATCTCAGGAGATGATTTTCGTGAAGGACTTACAGCCATTATTTCAGTGAAAGTAGCGGAGCCTCAATTTGAAGGACAAACTAAGACTAAGCTTGGTAACCGAGAGGTAACTGCAGCCGTCTCTCAAGCTGTTTCTGAGATGTTGGAGAGCTATCTAGAGGAAAATCCAGAAGATGCTAAAACGATAGTAAATAAAGTGATCTTAGCAGCTCAAGCTCGCTTGGCGGCTAAGAAAGCACGTGAAGCCGTACAACGAAAATCTCCTATGGGAGGGGCAGGTCTTCCTGGTAAATTAGCGGATTGCCAAGATAAAAATCCTGAAAATTGTGAACTTTTCTTAGTAGAAGGAGATTCCGCAGGAGGAACCGCTAAGCAAGGACGTGACCAAAAGTTTCAAGCAATTCTCCCTCTTAGAGGGAAAATTCTTAATGTAGAAAAAGCAATGCAACATAGAGTGCTTGATAGTGAGGAAATTAGAAATATTTATACGGCTTTAGGGGTAACTATAGGAACGGATGAAGATTCTAAGGCACTTAATATGAGTAAATTGCGCTATTATAAGATAATCATTATGTGTGATGCCGATGTAGATGGTTCTCATATTGCTACCCTTATCTTAACTTTCTTCTTCCGTTATATGCGAGAACTTATTGAGGAAGGACATATTTACATAGCAACACCTCCTTTATATTTGCTCAAACAAGGTAAAAAAGAGCAATATGCATGGTCAGATGAGGAACGAGATGCTATTACAAATGAATTTTATTCTCAGGCACAGGCTAAGGTAGCTGTTCAGCGTTACAAAGGGTTAGGTGAAATGAATGCTACACAACTTGCGGATACTACTATGGATCCTAAACATCGCACTTTGCGTAAGGTGACTATAGAAAATGCTGTAGAAGCTGATCGTATCTTCTCTATGCTTATGGGAGATGATGTACCTCCTCGCCGTGAGTTTATTGAGAAAAATGCTAGATATGCCAATATAGATGCATAATTGAGAAGAGCGATGAAAGCTGCTCTTCTTACTCTTTTTGATTTTACATGAAGCAATGCCTAATTTCAGATTTACAGCTCATAAAGCAACTTATTCCACAGCGCTCACCTATGATAATGGTAGATGCTCTTTTGGAATATGACTCTACATCTGCTTTAGTAGGATTTACCATTACTAAGAAGAATATATTTGTACAGGGAAGTTGCCTTTCTGCAGCGGGACTTATTGAGCACATGGCACAAAGTGTAGCTCTGCATAAGGGGTATGCTTATTATTTGAATAACCAACCTACTCCTATGGGTTATATTGGAGCTATCAAGCAAATAGAAATCTATCAACTTCCGGAAATAGGAATAGTTTTAAAGACTCATATAAATATTATTCAAGAGTTCTTGGAGGTAACCTTAGTGAGGATAGAAACCTATTTAGGAGGTACTTGTATTTGTCAAGGAGAGATGAAGACAGTTTTAGCAAAATAAGTTTTCTTGGATAATCTTTACTAAAAATAGATAAGCTAAAACATCATAAAAAAATATTTAACAAGTATATACAAACCCTATGATAGGGATTTATTGTCAGTAGCGTATTTGTATAGGAAGGGGCTATTGAAGAGAAAGAGGCTGTCCGAAAAGGGTAACCTCTTTCTTATTTTATCTTTTTAATTATTATTCTTTTATAGAAAATGTACATACCATACCCGAAAAGTATACCTATGGAGAGCCCTGTAAGTACATCTAAAGGATAGTGTACTCCTAAATAGATACGACTGTAAGAAACTATAGAAGCCCATAATAATAGCCACAATAGCATTTTAGGATAGAAGTGTTTGAATATATTTCCTAAGAAGCAGGCTAAAGCAAAAGTATTGGCAGCATGGGCTGAGAAATATCCAAATTGTCCTCCACAATGAGTAAAGCGAAGTCGTCCATTAATCAAAGGATTATGACAAGGACGAAGCCTATGAAATTGTATTTTGAAGAGATTGGAGAGTTGGTCAGTTAGGGCAATCATCACAGCAATACACAAAAGGATCGCAAGGAATTGCTTTAAAGAATGCTTCTTATAGCAGAGCCAACACAGTAAAGCATATAACGGAACGGCAGTCCACTTGTTAGTAATGAATTGCCAGAAACCATCCCAAAAAGGAGAACCTAATCCATTGAGGAAGAGAATCATCTCTTGGTCAAGTTCATTAAGGGTATTTATAAAATTATTCATAGCGGCTTATTTCTCGATCATAAAAAGCGGTGGCTTCTCCAATGAGACTTTCCGCTGAGGATGCAAGTTCCTCCTCATCTTCTTTATCAAATTCTTCAAGCCATTCTACCTCATCATTAGTGAGGTTAAGGATAAAGCGAGGAAATTCTGTGTGAATAATGAAGATAGCATCGGGATAATCGGTGTTATCACCAAGTAAGAATTTAGGGAATGAATTCATATTAATGTTTTTTAAATTAAGAATGATTATGCTTGATTAATTTCCCTGATAAGAACAGAAAACGGGTAGTCTGTAAGATAGCAGAGAAAGCAAGTCCAGAGAGGAGCCCTATCCAAATACCTGTAGTTCTAAGGGAGGTATGTAGTCCTAAGTAGTAACAGATAGGAAAGGCAATAATCCAATAAGAGATAAAAGATAAAACCATAGGAATTTTTGCATCCTGTAAACCTCGTAAAGCTCCTAAAGCGACTGTCTGTAAACCATCTACAAGCTGGAAAAGAGCAGCAATTAGAAGTAAGTGTGCGGATTCATCTATTACTAAGGTAATTTTACTAAGGGAACTAAGTTTATTAGTATCAAGAAATAATGTAGGGAGCTCATATCGTAGGATGCCTATCATACCACCTAAAACTATTTGAGTTAAAAGAATGAAGAGAAAGATAGAAATAGCAACTCTACGTAGAGAAATATAGTCCTCTAATCCTTTATAATTTCCTACACGGATCATTGCCACTACACTCATCCCATTAGCAATCATGAAAGTTAAGGTAGCAATACTTAAGGCTATCTGGTTTGCTGCTTGATAGACCTCCCCTAATACACCACTAATCCAAGTAGCAGCAATAAAAATCCCAGCTTCAAAGACTACCTGTAATCCTGAAGGTACTCCTAAGTTAAGGAATTTCTTTACCATACCTCTATTTATTTTTGGAATAAGTTTAGTCATATATTGGGTCATACGAGTATCTTTATAAAGGATAATCCATAACATAAAAGGCATCATGAATCGGGAGACAAGAGTACCTATTGCAGCACCTAGTACGCCCATACGAGGACATCCCCAGTTCCCATAGATAAACAAATAGTTTAGAAAAATGTTGAATAAATTCCCAATAATAGTTACATAGAGGGAATATTGAGTAATGGAAAAACCGTCAGCAAATTGCTTAAAGGATTGGAAAATCATTAAAGGAATGATTGAGAAAGCTACCAAATGTACATAAGGTACAGCCAGGGCAATAACATCTTCTTTCTGCTGGGTATATCGCATAAGAGGTTCCGAAAAAAATAAACCTCCAAAAATGATTAAAGAAAGTAAACCGTTGATAAAAATTCCATGAGTGAGAATGGATTTGGTTTCTGTGGGATTTTTCTTCTTTTCTGATTCAGCGGTAAGAGTTGTTACTACTGTAGAGAATCCAATTCCAAATGACATTAATAAGAATACATAACTATTGCCTAAGGAAGCAGCAGCCAATTCTAAAGTTCCTACATTGCCTACCATGGCTGTATCAATTACCCCTACTAAAGTATGTCCTAACATGGAAAGAATAATCGGAGTTGCTAGGCGTAGGTTATAGCTGAATTCTTTAGTATATTGTCGTATATTTATCATATTAAGGGCTAATTATCAAAAGAGATCTCTTGTTCTACTTCCCAATTAGCACGTAATTCTATTTCTTTGGCAAAGTATCGAATATTCTCTGGTTGCCTCTTAAGCAGAAAGTTTCCTGTATCCCACTTTTTATTATGGTTGGTATCTTCTATTATGCGCAGTAGATAATTCCCAGCTTTTACAAAAGGGAAACTGTAAGTAGAGGCTGAATGTTCTACATATTGGTCATAGAGGACTTTCTTTCCATCTTTATCTGTAAGTTCTATGATTATGGGTAAGTGTAATGAATCCTTAAAGGATATTTTAAGAGAGGCAAAGTCTTCAGTGCGTTTAGCAGAAAAGGACTCTTTTAGGGTGTCACTCTTTTGGTGATAGAAGTCCTCAAAGGCATTCTGAGCAACAAGGTTGTACTTTTCTCCTTCTTTTACAGGAAGGGTAAGAGTTACTTGAGAAGTATTGGGAGTGAATTTTACTTGAAAATCTACTTGAGTACTATCTTTATCTGTAATTTGTATAGAATTTTTATCAAAAGTACGAATAGGAATATTGGAAAGAAAATGAATTTCCTCTTTAGTAGGAGAAGTCCCCTTATATTCTGTATTAATAGTAAATTTTTCAGGCTTTATTTTACGAAGTTTGATATTGAATGTATCTACTTTATCACTCTTTACTTGTAGTTTGAGGGAATCCTTTATTTGAGGATTATACCACATCCATAGAGTGTCTTTCGTGGGTTCTTTCTCTATTGCCCATTCAAAATTTGTGGGTAGAGGAGATAGAGGATGTATTTGAATGCTATCCTTTTCTCCTTGATAGCCAATGCTTATGCGTTTCTCTCCTGAGATAAAAGGACGAGAAGCCTTAGGAGGTAATATCTCCTTAAAAAGTGTGAGGGTGTAGGTAGTATCTGAGGTTGGGAGGGTAATAAATTCTTTATGAAAGCCTATCTTATCGGTCTTAGGATCAAAGAGATAATTATTGTCTTTATCTTTCATACCCACTAACATATATTTTCCTGCTCTCAGGTGAGTGAGTTCAAAAGTAGTTAAGCTATCCAAAGTGTTAACTACATAGGTAGGTCGTTCTTTGTATATAATGGAATCAGAGAATTTCTCACCTACTTCATAAAGCATGACATTCACATAGTTATCGGGCTTTGCACTTTGAGCATCTTTGATATTTCCTTTTAAGGTAAGTGAGTCAATAGCATCCCCAGTAGAAAGCGTATAGGAAAAAAAGTTTAGAGGATTTCCTTCATTGTTATCTTGAATACTTTTTCCAAAATTGAAAGTATAGGTAGTATTGGCTTTTAAAGTATCTAATATTTTAATATCTATGTACTTAGCTGCATTTCCTGAGGGGGTGATCTCAGGAAAATATTTCATAGGAGGAGAGATGATAAGTTGTTTGCGTATATCTTTTAGAACAACATATTCATCAAAATAAATACGAATACGATTTCCTACAAAGTGGACTGATTCATTAGGAGGGGTGGTTCTTAGTACTTTTGGAGGGGTTTTATCCTGTTCACCTCCAGTAGGAGATCCAACACGAGCACATGCTATCCATAAGAAAGCAATACACAAACTCACGAGAAAATGATATTTTTTTTTCATAGTTTTATCCTAAGCGTGCAAGAGTATTGAGTTTTCCCAATAGCTTTATTGCTGTTGTATTTGTAAATTCCTTTTTACGATATTTACTTACAGACTGTATACCCTCACGAGTATTGGTAAGAAAAAGCTCATCTGCTTTTTGTAATTCAAAGGGAGATACTGTACGTTCTTCTAAAGTAAAATCATTAGTTTTTCTAATGGCCTCTATAAGCTTTTTACGAGTGATGCCATTAGGAACTCCATCGGACAAGGGAGGAGTTACTATCTCATTTCCAAATACTAAGAATATGTTTCCATCCAAAAAACTTACTACATTTTTATTTGTATTCATCAGGATACAATTCTGATAATCATTCTCTCTGGCAAAAACACTTCCTATTATATTGAGTAGGCGGTTGGTGGAGTTAAGGGTGGACAATAGGTCTGTTTGTGTATAGTAATCTCTAAAGAGTTCTACTTCATAAGGAATATTAAGGTTTTGATAGAAAGGAGTGGTGATCCCGTCAATATCAATACAATAATTTATATCTTGATTCTCAGGAGTGTAACCGCCTCCCTCTTTGCGAGTAATGGTAGTTCGTATCAACAGAGGTTTAGCACTCAATGAATTTGCCTGTATAGTCTTCTGAATTTCATTTTCCAAGAATTCAAGGGTAAAGCTATTAGGAATATCCATACGAGCAATACGCATAGTTGCCATAAGCCGTAAGTAATGTTCTTCCCAAAAAAGAAATTTCCCTTCTACGTATTTTACAAGGTCAAAAACGCTATCTCCATAAAGAAACCCACGATTTTTAGCAGAGATGGCAGGGGTTGTCTGTTGTATTTCTCCGTTATAATTAATCATTATTAGTTGTAATATAATTTAACAAGTGGCAAAGATACACATTATTTTTTAGTTTGTCTATAAGCGTTGGGTCAACTCTGTAAGCCATTTTCCCTGTACTTTCATTACCTGTTCTATAATTTCTCTTACACAACCTTCTCCTCCTTTTAAGTAGGAGATATACCGAGAGACAGCTTTTACTTCAGCTACGGCATCTTGTGGACAGGTAGGTAAACCTACTAACTTCATAGGAGCTACATCAGGTATGTCGTCCCCCATATAGAGGATTTCCTCAGGGCGAAGTTGATACTTATCCATAAACTCCTTTAGGGGTTCTATCTTCAGATGATTAGCCATATAGATATCAGTAATCCCTAACTGTTCACATCTTTTACGGGTGCCTATATTATTCCCTCCTGTGATGATAGCGATACGATAGCCCTGATTAACAGCCTGCTTAATGGCATAGCCGTCCTTTACATTGAACGAACGCAACAGATCGCCATCGTTCTGTACCAATACTTGGCACTGAGTAAGCACCCCATCTATATCAAAGATAAAAGTGGTAATGTCCTTTAATAATTCCTTGTAATTTTTATTTTCCATAAGTATTTAATATAGAGGTTGATATATTTTTATAGATTTCTTTTTCTAATCCATGTAATAATTCTAAGTGATTTTTTATGATGGCTCTGTCTCCTCGCTTAGCAGGACCTGTTTGTGCTTGAAAGAAAGATATTTGCTGAACTTTTTGATAGGTCTCATCCAAAAGAGGTTGTAGAAGTTCAAAGGGAATTCTTTTTTGCTGACAGAGTTTTTCGCTTAAGTACCAGAGATGGTTGGTGAAATTATTTAGAAAAACAGCAGCTATATGTAAGTATTGCCTTTGTAGGCTATCAATAGCATAATATTTAGGAGAGAAAACTCTCGCTAAACCCTCTAATAATGGAAAATCTTCCTTATATTCTGTTTCTAAACAGAAAGGCACTTTTGAGAAATCTATGGTTTGCCCTTTTGAAAACGATTGTAAGGGATAGAAAACACCTCGCCGTTGTCTGTCACTTAGAGCTCCTAAAGGAACACTTCCTGAGGTATGTACCACTAGCCTCCCTTCAAAAGGTAAGTCTAATGAGAGGGAGGATATCGCCTCATCTTTTACCGAAATAATATAGATATCTGCCGGAAGTAAATCTTCCAAAAGCATTATTTTCTCAGTGGGAATACTGGAGAAGTGAGCACTTAGAGGGCTCCTATTATATAGTTGTACAAGGGTGTACTCTGAACTTTTGGAAAGTCCTTGGGCTAAGTGATAAGCTACATTTCCACCACCTAAAATAGTTACTTTCTTCATGGATAAGAAACAAATGCCAAAAGTACTATATTTTTACTAAACAAAAAAGTTTTATTTTATTTTTTTAGGACAATTGAAAGAAAAGATGTACTTTTGCACTCAAAATTACTTCAATGAAAAAAATTATAGGCATCACTGCCCTTTTGGCACTACTGGGTGCTTGTTCAGAAAAGAAATCTTCTTTGGCAGGAGATTGGCAAATGACAAGTATTGCTGTGAATGGGAAAACACAACCTTTAGATGATTGTACTAAGAAGACTTATCTTTCCTTTGGAAAGGATTCTATTATCTATCATACTTTTATGCAAAGAGAAGATTGTAAAGAGGATAGTTTCAAGCTCGCTTATACGGCAAGCAAAGATAGTATAAAGGTAACCAATGAAACAGGAAGAATAGAACGTAGTGCTTATACTATTAAGAATGATTCTTTAATAATTTCTGATACAGCAGAAATGCAAGGACAAAAGTTTACCTCTAGATTGGTTCTGGTAAAGAAAAAATAGTAAACAAACAAAGGCGTAATCCTCTGCGCCTTTGTGTTTGGCATGCTTTTTGCTTTTTTCTTGACATGAGAACAATTCTAATAGTATTCTTAGCTTTTACTGCTTATATGTATGGGCAACCTGAGAAGCTTTCTACAGGAAGGTTTTCGCTTACTCCTAAAAAAGAAGCCCCTTTGCAACCTAAATCCTCTGAAAAAACCTCAGGGGTGGAATCTTGGATGAAAAACTATCTGAAAAATAATCCAACTCCTTCTTTCTCTTCAGAAAATAAAGGAGTAGATTTCACAGGTCAGTATCGTAAGGAATATGCTCATAAGGAATTTAAACTCCCTGATCACTTGACCAATTTGAAACAAGAAGAAGAATATGACCTCTCCGCACTTAAGGGAGATAAATCCTATGGAGAGTTCAATAGTACTGCTGATGCAGTAGGTATCTTCTGTAGGGATTATGCTGATGTGGATGGTGATTTGGTAGATGTGTATCTCAATGATGAACTCATAGTAAGCAATGTATATCTTCGTGGTAATTTCCAAAAATTACATATTCCTCTTAAAATAGGTTTTAATAAAATAGAAATCAAGGCTCTTAATCAGGGGCTCTATGGACCTAATACTGCTGAGTTCCGTGTAATAGATGAGAATAATAATGTGCTTATTAGTGAAACATGGGCGCTACTTACGGGTTATAAAGCACGTTTTGTTATTGTAAAGGATAAGTAATGATGATTAATGATTAGTATTAATAGTTATTAGCCATTAATTATTAATAATGGAAAATGAATTTCTTAGCACATATCTTTTTATCGGGAGATGATAATGATTTACTCAAGATAGGAAACTTTATGGGAGATACCATACGTGGAAAACAATATTTGGACTATCCTCAACCTGTCCAAAAAGGTATCCTCTTGCACCGACAGATAGATACTTTCACTGATGCTCATCCTCGTTTTCGTACTAGCAAAAAGCGGTTAGTCCCCCTCTATGGTCATTACGCAGGGGTGATTACAGATATTTTCTATGATTACTTCTTGGCTAAGCATTGGCAAACATTCTCTGCTATGCCACTGGACACTTATATTACTCAATTTTACACCCTTCTACAGGAAAAAAGAGAAATACTTAATACGAGAACTCAATCTATTGTGTCTTATATGATTCGGGATAATTGGCTCAAAGCCTATCAGACTTTTGCAGGTCTTAGCAAAATCCTTTATCAAATGGATAGGCGTACAGGATTCCGTTCACAGATGCAATATGCTACTGATTCTCTTCGAACAGAAGAATCTTTTTTTGAACAAGATTTTTTTCCTTTTTTTGAAGATATTCAAGACTTTGTAAGACAAAATCTTAATTCTTAATTTTTCATAAATCGAACTTATCCAATGGCATATCATATCTTATATCTTTCTTTAGGAAGTAATTTAGGAAATCGTGAACAGTACTTACAGCATGCTCTTTTTTTGCTTACACGGTCGGTGGGAGAAGTAGCAAAAGTATCCTCTTTATATGAATCCCCTGCATGGGGATTTTCCTCAACTCCTTTTTATAATATTTGTGTGGAAGTGCATACTCAATTCTCTTTGGAGGAAGTTCTGTGTAAGATACATACTATAGAAAGACATTTAGGACGTGTGCGTGCTACCTCTTCCTCACAAGAGTATCAGGCACGGACTTTAGATATTGATATTCTGTACTATGATGATATTGTTGCTCAAACTAATCAGCTTTGTGTACCACACCCTAAAATGACTTTTAGGAAGTTTGTATTGATTCCTTTAATGGATATTGCTCCACAATATATGCATCCTATCCAGAAAAAAACTACGGAAGAACTCCTAAAATCTTGCCCTGATGCTGCGGAACTTTCTTTGGTAAGAAAGAAAATTTCTTTATTAAATCCTTCTTATGCCACACAATATCAATATATTACTGTAGAGGGAAATATAGGAGCAGGAAAAACATCTTTAGCCACAAGGCTTGCAGGGGATTTTTCAGGAAAACTACTCTTGGAAGAATTTCTTTCCAATCCTTTTTTAGAAGATTTTTATAAGGAACCTCAACGTTTTGCTTTAGCAACAGAACTAAATTTTCTCAAAGACCGTTATAAACAGCTACAGAAGGTACTTGCTAATAAAAAAGAAAAAATTCCACTTATAGCTGATTATGCCCTTTCTAAATCGCTTATTTTTGCTTCTGAGACACTAGGAGCAAAAGAATATACTCTCTATGAGGAGATTTTTTATTTGTTCTTTGAGCGTATGGAAAAACCAGATTTATATATCTATTTACATCAAAATACTAACATTTTATTACAAAACATACAGAAAAGAGGAAGAAGCTTTGAGACTCCTATTTCTAAAGAATATTTAGAACGTATAGAGAGAAGTTATCTCTCTTTTCTAAAGAAAAATACTTCCTTAAATATATTAGTTATAGATGTTTCTTATATGGATTTTGTAAATAATGAAGACGATTACCAGTTTATCACCGCCCTAATTGCGAAATAGATGCCTTTTTTCCAGCAACTCCATATAGTCGATACCCATGTTTATACATGGCAACTCACTGAGACGGTGGTGCAGCTTAGCTCTGGTCTCACCCTCTCCCAAAGGGAGGAAGAGCGGCTGACGACCCTCCACAGCGAGAAAAAACAGAGGGAGTTTTTAGCCCTCCGCCACCTCTTGCGGGAGGCGCAACTACCTACCACAGCTCTTTACTATACCTCGGAGGGTAAGCCGCAGATAGAGGGACAATATATCTCTATCTCTCATAGCCACGATTTTGTGATGATTGCCCTAAGCCCGCACCCCATAGGGATAGACATAGAGCGCTGTACCCCCCGTATCCTTCGCCTTGCCCCCCGCTTTACCCCTTGGCAAGCTCCCTCTGATATGGACGAGCTTACCCAGATACAAGCCTATACCCAACTATGGACGATCAAGGAAGCCCTCTATAAGATAGCCGACCTACCTTCAGTACGCTTTTATGAGGACTTGCAAGTGCCTCATTTCCAATCCTTCGCCTCTCGCCAACAAGCACTCATCACCCATCCCGAGGGAGATAAAGCGTATGAGACACGGAGCTTCTTTTGGGAGGGATATATATGGACGGTGGTAAGTGAAGAATGAAAAGTGAAAAATGAAGAGAATAACTCAAAACTTAAAATTAAAAGCTCAAATGCGTATTCTTGCTATAGACTATGGTACCAAGCGTTGTGGTATCGCGGTAACGGACGAACTCAAGCTCATTGCCTCGGCACTGGCGACAGTAGAAACAACTGAACTATTGGATTTCTTGCAACAATATTGCCAGAGCGAATCCGTAGAACGGATCATCATAGGTCTACCTAAGCAGACCTCGGGCGAACCCTCTGAGAGTGAGGCTGCTATTGTATCCTTTATGGAGAAACTCCAAGAGAAACTCCCCGAAATACCCGTCTCCCGCTATGACGAACGCTTTACCTCCAAAATAGCCTCACATATATTGGTGGAAAGCGGCACTAAGAAAAAAAAACGACAAGACAAAGCCCTCTTGGATCGCATCAGTGCCACACTTATTTTACAGGATTATTTGAGTTCTTTGTAATAAAAAATGACTTTACTCGAACAAGTATATACCCCTGCGGATATCCGCCATTTCTCTCTCGCTGAGCTTAGGCAGCTAGCGGGGGAGTTGCGCCATTTTATCATTAATGAAGTAGCTACCAAAGAAGGCCATCTAGGGGCTGGCTTGGGCGTGGTGGAGCTGACCATCGCCCTACATTATGTCTTCAATACTCCTGAGGATATATTGGTCTTTGATGTGGGGCATCAGGCCTATCCGCATAAGCTCCTTACAGGCAGGCGCGAACGCTTTGCTACCAATCGCCAATGGGGTGGCCTTTCAGGTTTTCCAAGGCGTAAGGAGAGCGAATACGACCCCTTCGGTACAGGCCATGCAGGCACTTCGCTATCGGCAGTATTGGGCATGGCTACCGCGGCAGTGCTCGAGGAGAATTTCTCACGCAAGCATGTGGCTGTCATCGGGGACGCTTCTTTTGTCAATGGCATGGCCTTGGAAGCACTCAACCAAATGGGAGATAGCAAGGTCAATATGCTGGTGGTACTCAATGACAACCAAATAGGCATAGACCCCTCCACAGGTGCTTTTCGCTATTACTTGGAACGCTTGGCAAAGGGAGCCGATAAGGGTAGTTTCTTTGCTGATTTGCAAATAGAGTATCTAGGCAGCTACGATGGGCATTCCTTTGAAGAGCTAATTCCTATACTAAGCCAAGCAAGAGATTTCTTTGGGGTACAACTAGTGCATATCCGTACCACCAAAGGCAAGGGCTACCAAAGGGCAGAAGAACGACAGACGCTTTTTCATGCCCCAGGCAAGTTTGACCCCGCAACGGGTATACTTCTCCCTCAGCAGAGGCAACAAACGAAGTTTCAGGACGTTTTTGGCCATACCCTCTGTGAGTTGGCCGCAGAGAACAAGGCTATTGTGGGCATTACTCCAGCCATGGTAACAGGTAGTTCACTCCACTATATGCAGCAACAATTCCCTGCTCGCACCTTTGATGTAGGCATAGCCGAAGAACATGCAGTCACCTTTGCCGCAGGATTGGCCACTCAAGGACTATTGCCATTCTTGGTCATTTATTCTACTTTTCTGCAAAGGGGCTATGACCAACTCATTCACGATGTAGCTTTGCAACAGCTCAAAGTGATTTTCTGTATAGATAGGGCAGGCCTAGTGGGGGAGGACGGTGCTACCCATCAGGGAGTGTTTGATATAGCTTACTTAAGATGCATTCCTAATATAGAAATATTTGCTCCACGTAATGAGGTAGAATTAAGAAATATTCTTTATACAGTACAATTACCTGAGTATGATAAAGCTATTGCCATTCGTTATCCACGTGGTTATGGAAGGCTCATCCATTGGCATTTCCCTTTTGAAAGGATAGAAAAAAAAGGCATACAACTTAAGGAAGGAAATCGCTATGCTATTCTTTCGGTGGGTACTATTGCTGATGAGGTAATGGAAGAAATTAATAAGCGTCCTGATAAAGAGGATTTTGCTCATTATGATATGCGTTGGATAAAACCTTTGGATGAGGGACTACTACGTCATATTTTTCAAAAATATGAAGCTATTATTACCGTAGAAGAAGGGTGCAAAGCAGGAGGATTTGGGGAAAGTATAGCTGTTTTTACTAAGGAAAAAGGATATAATCTCCCAGTAAAGATAGTAGCCATAGCCGATGTTTTTGTAGAACATGGAAGTATAGTCATACAGCGTGAATTTGCAGGACTTACGAATTTTCTAAGGTATTAAAAAGTAAAGGCCTATCTTTATAAGAGAAAGGTCTTTACTTTTTTAGGAAATATAGAAAAATTATTTATTAATTTTTCTAAGCCATTGATTCATATCTACTTCCTTAAAAATAATATCTTTTAAGGATGCAATAGGCACGCGCTGTTGCTCCATGGTATCACGGTGGCGGATAGTAACAGTATTGTCCTCCTTGGTCTGATGATCCACTGTCACACAGAAAGGGGTGCCTACGGCATCTTGCCTACGATAGCGACGACCTACGGCATCTTTCTCGTCATAGGCTACAGTAAAGTCGTATTTCAAATCATTTAATATTTGCAAAGCGATTTCTGGTAAACCATCCTTCTTAAGTAAAGGTAATATGGCTACCTTTGTAGGAGCAAGTACAAAAGGCAAGCGTAGTACAGTACGAGTTTCGCCTCCTTCTAGAGTTTCTTCCTGTAGGCTGTGAGAGAATATCGCAAGGAAGAGTCGGTCAAGCCCTACGGAAGTTTCCAATACATAAGGTATATAACTCCTGTTCTCCTCTGGATCAAAATATTGGAGCTTTTTTCCCGAATATTTTTCATGATTACTTAGGTCAAAATCAGTACGAGAGTGGATTCCCTCTAATTCCTTAAATCCAAAAGGAAACTTAAACTCAATATCACAGGCTGCATCAGCATAGTGAGCAAGTTTTTCATGATCATGGAAACGATAGTTTTCTACTCCTAATCCTAAGGAGAGATGCCAATCCAAACGTGTTTTCTTCCAATGTTCATACCATTGTTGTTGGGTTCCAGGTTTGATGAAGAATTGCATTTCCATTTGTTCAAATTCACGCATACGAAAAATGAACTGACGGGCTACAATCTCATTTCGGAAAGCCTTCCCTGTTTGGGCAATTCCAAAAGGAATTTTCAAGCGCCCTGTTTTTTGCACATTGGAGAAATTTACAAAAATACCCTGTGCTGTTTCTGGACGTAAGTATAAGTCCATTGCACCTTCAGAAGCAGCTCCAAGTCTGGTGCCGAACATCAGGTTGAACTGTTTTACTTCAGTCCAATTCTTTGTGCCTGAAATAGGGCAAACAATCTCCAATTCTTCAATGAGGGCTTTTACATCTGCTAAATCCTCACGTTCGAGAGATTTTCCTAAACGATGTAGAATAGCTTCTGCTTTTTGTTTGTATTCAATAACTTTAGGATTGGTGCTGATAAATTGTTCCTTATCAAAGGCTTCTCCAAAGCGTTTTTGTGCTTTGGCAATTTCTTTTTCTATCTTTTCTTCTATTTTAGCTACATAATCCTCTACCAAAGTATCAGCACGATAGCGCTTTTTGGAATCTTTATTATCAATAAGAGGGTCATTGAAAGCATCTATGTGACCAGAGGCTTTCCAGGTGGTAGGATGCATAAAGATAGCAGCATCTATCCCTACAATATTCTCATGGAGCTGCACCATCGCTTTCCACCAATATTCACGGATATTCTTCTTAAGTTCTACCCCATTTTGAGCGTAGTCATATACGGCACTAAGCCCATCATAGATTTCACTGGAAGGGAAAATATAACCGTATTCCTTGGCATGAGCAATTACTTTCTTGAAAAATTCTTCTTGATTTGCCATTATACTAATTTTAAGTAAGTGCAAAAGTAGTAAAAAATATGTTTATGAAAAGATTTTTGAGAAAAAAATTAAATTATTTTTTAGGATACTCCTCCCAAGGGGGAAATTCAAAATAGAGTTGTACCCAATGAGGTTCTTTATCCTCCTTAATAGGATAATTAAAATTGCTAAGAGAAACCCCTAATAACCGTATAGACTCTCGGAGTTTTTCTTGATAGAGAAGTTCTTTGACAATATGATAGATAGTAGGACTATCCCCTATAAATTCAGGTATGGTACGGCTACGTGTTTGTATCTTAAAATCACTATATTTGAGTTTTAAAGTGACTGTCTTGGCTAATAGTTTTTTCTTAGAAAGTCGTAATGACACTTCTTCACTTAATTGTTGTAAAGGCTCTGTCATAAATATTTCACTGGAAATATTCTTCTCGAAGGTGTGCTCCACCCCAATTGATTTTATTAGGCGAAAAGGTTGCACGGGACTCAAATGAATTCCACGAGCAATCTGGTAGAAATATTCACCACTATTGCCAAAATAGGATTGTAATTCTTCTAAACTCTTAGCACGAAGATCTGCCCCAGTGAAGATCCCCTTCTGATACATCTTTTCAGCAGTTACCTTACCTATTCCATAGAATTTCTTAACATCTAATCCTTCTAAAAAGGAAAGCACTTTACTTGGAGGAACTGTCTTCTGCCCATTGGGCTTGTTATAATCACTAGCAATCTTAGCGATAAATTTATTAACAGAAATACCGGCAGATGCAGTAAGTCCTGTCTGTTCAAATATTTTAGAACGTATCTGCTCAGCAATAAGGGTTGCTGAGGAAAGATTCTTTTTATTGGTAGTAACATCCAGATAGGCCTCATCCAAGGAAAGAGGTTCTACAAGATCAGTATATTCATAGAAGATGTTACGTATTCTTGAGGAGATTTCCTTGTATCGTTCAAAGCGAGGTTTTACAAAGATAAGGGTGGGACATAAGCGCCTTGCAATGACTCCTGACATGGCACTATGTACGCCATATTTACGAGCTTCATAGCTTGCAGTAGCTACCACTCCACGAGGTTCACTACCTCCTACAGCGATGGGCTTCCCTAATAAGGAGGGATTGTCATGCTGTTCTACGGAGGCATAGAAAGCGTCCATATCAATATGAATAATTTTACGTTCCATAATAATGATGCAAAGATAGTGATTTTATTGTATATTTTAAGAATCCAAATAAAAATGTATACTCTGAACAAGAATATTTCATTTTGTTAAATTTCTGAACTTAATATTTTTAGCTATGAAAGATACCTCCATAACGAAGTTAAACTTTAAAGATTTTGCAAAGGGATTATATATAAAATTATTTGATCAAAAACAAAAACTTAGAAATACTGAACATATTTCCCGCCGCTAACCGTTAATATTAAGTTAAACTTTAAATAATAAGAGATTATGGATCAATGAGATGAGAGATAACTATGGAGAGAGTATAAAAAAACATTTGTTCAATTGGAAAAGAAGTATTACTTTTGCACCCGCTTTCAGAAAGGGAGCGAAGTTCATAGGAATAGACTAGGAAAAATATTTTTCAAAAAAAGTTTTGTCAGTTTGAAAAAAGGTTGTACCTTTGCCCCCGCTTTCAAAAAGGGAGCGTTAA
>NZ_JAYKBU010000010.1:0-101886 GCF_035282625.1 Capnocytophaga sp. G2
GTGTGAGGAACTTTTCACTTTTCATTTTTCACTTGGATTATGCTTTATTATTTATTTGATTATTTACATAAGGTCTAACCTACTGGTATAAAAACAAGTAAAACCAAAGTAAAAGGTAAAGCCTCATAAGCGAATGTGTGAGGAACTTTTCACTTTTCATTTTTCACTTGGATTATGCTTTATTATTTATTTGATTATTTACATAAGGTCTATAACCTACCGGGAGCAGGAATGTTCCAGTACATCTCTTTCAGGGCTGGGCTGGCAGCCATTCTTTCTTTACTGATTGCTACCATCACCGGTAAGCGTATCATTAACCGATTGTATAACTTACAAGTGGGCGAAACGGTACGTGACTTAGGGCTTGAAGGACAGAAGGAAAAAACAGGAACCCCTACCATGGGAGGGATTATCATTATCATCTCCTTGCTAATTCCTACGTTGCTCCTGGCGAAATTGGATAATGTATATGTAATATTGCTCATTGTCACTACGTTGTGGATGGGTACTATAGGCTTTATTGATGATTATATTAAAGTATTTAGGAAAAACAAAGAAGGACTTAAGGGACGCTTTAAAGTATTAGGACAAATTTCCTTAGGAATCATCGTGGGGGCTACCCTGTATTTTCATCCCAGTGTTACCGTCAAGAATGAGAATGCACAAGCCTCTCGAATGACACAGATCAACCATTCTATTAAGGAGATGGAGGAGGTCAAATCCACCAAAACAACCATCCCTTTTATGAAAAATAATGAATTTGACTATGCCTCTCTGATTAAGTGGACAGGTAAGAACTATAAGAAATGGGTATGGGTGATCTTTATTCCTATTGTGATCTTTATCATTACTGCGGTCTCCAATGGAGCTAACCTTACTGATGGAATTGATGGTTTAGCAGCAGGCACCTCAGCAATTATTGTCTTTACTTTAGGAATATTCACTTGGATTTCAGGGAATATCATCTTCTCTGAATATCTTAACATTATGTATATCCCTCATATAGGGGAAACCACCATTTTCATTGCTGCTTTCACAGGGGCGCTTATTGGTTTTTTGTGGTATAATACCTTCCCCGCTCAGGTGTTCATGGGGGATACAGGAAGCCTTACTATAGGAGGAATTATTGCTGTGATTGCTATTATGGTGCGTAAGGAATTGCTCATACCAGTACTCTGTGGGATCTTCCTTATAGAGAACCTCTCGGTAATTTTGCAGGTGGCTTATTTCAAATATACCAAAAAGAAGCACGGCGAAGGACATAGGATTTTCCTTATGGCGCCTGTGCATCACCATTATCAAAAGAAGGGCTACCATGAGAGTAAGATAGTCATGCGATTCCTTATTGTAGGAATCATTTTAGCTTTGATTTCATTCATTACCTTAAAAATACGATAATAAAAATAATGGACAAGAAAGCAGGATGCTGTGAAGAATATTTGTTATCTTTGCCTTTTATTTTCGGTTATATATTCGCTATTGCGATTTTACTTTTTACTTAGATTATGAAGTTAGTTATTCTTGGAGGAGGCGAAAGTGGGATAGGAGCTGCTATCCTCGGTCTCAAGCAAGGTTGGGAAGTATTCCTATCGGATAGGGCTCCCTTAAAGGAAAAATACAAACAGGAACTTGCCTCCCTGCCTATTTGCTGGGAGGAAGGACAACATTCTGAACAGGAAATCCTTTCAGCGGATTGCATTATTAAGAGTCCAGGAATTCCTCAAAAGGCGCCTATCATTGAAAAAGCACGAAAAAAAGGAATTGAAATTATCTCGGAAATAGAATTTGCCTCTCGGTATACCCAAGCGAAAATTATCGCTGTAACCGGAAGCAATGGCAAAACTACGACCACCAGCTTACTCTATCATTTGCTTGAGCAGGCAGGTCTCTCCATAGGGGTAGGAGGAAATATAGGTAATAGCTTCGCCCGTATGGTGGCTCAGGAACCTAAGGAATATTATGTGTTGGAAATTAGTAGCTTCCAGTTGGATGACATCTCCTCTTTCCACCCGCATATTGCTTTGTTGCTCAATATCACGCCTGATCACTTAGATAGGTATAACTATCAGTTTCAGAACTATATAGATGCCAAGTTCCGCATCACTGAATTCCAGTCACAGGCGGATTTCCTTATCTATGATGCAGATGATCCTGTCCTTCAAGAGGAATTAGCTAAAAGAAAGGATATTAAAGCGCAATGTATTCCTTTCTCTTTAGAAAAAAGCAATGAACAAGGGGCTTATTGCTTGGATGATAAATTGTTTCACATAACTATTAACCAAAATAAATTTGAAATGTCTATAAGAGAATTGACAATTAAAGGAAAGCACAATCTCAAAAATGTGATGGGTGCTTCTGTAGCTGCTAAATTATTGAATATTCGCAACGAGAACATCCGTAAGAGCCTAATGACTTTCCAAGGAGTACCACATCGTTTGGAATTTGTTAAGGAAGTAGGCGAAGTACGTTATATCAATGATTCTAAGGCTACCAATGTAAATTCTGTGTACTATGCTTTGGACTCTATGCCTGACGGTCTCATTTGGATTGTAGGTGGGCAAGATAAGGGAAATGATTATAACCCTTTAATTCCTTACGTGAGCCAAAAGGTGAAGGCAATTGTGTGCTTAGGATTGGATAACCAAAAGATTATTCAAACCTTTCAAAGTATTGTTCCCACCATTATTGAAACACACTCTATGGAGGATGCCGTGCAGGTAAGTCGTGGACTCTCTGAAGAAGGAGATACCGTATTACTTTCTCCGGCTTGTGCCAGCTTTGACCTTTTCCAAAGCTATGAGGACCGTGGCAATCAGTTTAAGCATTATGTGAATATGCTCTAATAGCACCCTTTATGGAACGTCTTACGCGATATCTCAAAGGAGACCTCGCCCTCTGGGGGGTGGTGCTCTTCTTTGCCGCACTCTCTTTTCTCCCTGTCTATAGTGCCAGCAGTAACTTAGTGTATCTGGAGAAAACGGGAATTACTACTTATGGATATTTCGCAAGGCATGCTATGCTGATTTCCGTAGGACTCCTTATCATTTTCTTGGTACATCGCTTCCCATATCGCTTCTTTCGCCCGCTCTCGCGGCTGGGACTCTTGGTCTCTTGGATTCTGCTCTTCTTCGTACTGCTTAAGGGCAATACTATTGAGGGTGCCAATGCGAACCGATGGATATATATCTTTGGAGTCTCCTTCCAACCCTCTGCCCTTGCCATGATTATCTTACTTATGTACGTGGCTTCTTATCTGGCAGATATTTATGGGGAAAAGATTAACTTTAACGAAAGCCTTTTCGCCCTATGGATTCCCGTAGGGATTACCGTAGCCATGGTAACCGTTCCAAACTTCTCCACAGGAGCCATTATGTTCTTCATGGTGCTTTTACTCCTTTATATTGGCAGATATCCACTAAAGTATATCTTCTCTATCTTGGTGATGAGTATACTGCTCTTTGGAGTTTTCCTCCTCTTCATACGGGCGTATCCGGACGCTTTCTCTCACCGTGCCGATACTTGGAAAAGCCGTATAGAAACTTTCTTGGATAAGGACAAAGAAGAAAATTATCAGTCCCAACGCGCTAAAATGGCTATTGTCTCTGGTGGATTCTGGGGACAAGGGGCAGGTAAAAGTGTAATGAAAAACTTACTCCCACAAGGCTCTTCCGATTTTATTTTTGCCATTGTTGTGGAGGAATATGGACTCTGGGGCGGAGCAGGACTTATATTCCTATTTATCATTATGTTAGTGAGATTTGTGGTGATCTCCCTGAAGGCTACCACTATCTTTGGAAAGCTCTTAGTCTTAGGGGTGGGAATCCCTATTGTCTTCCAAGGATTTGTCAATATGGGGGTTTCCGTAGGCTTACTCCCTGTAACAGGACAAAACCTCCCTTTCTTCACCAGTGGAGGAACTTCCATCTGGATGACTTGCCTTGCCTTAGGCATTATTCTATCGGTCAGTGCTAAGCAGGATAAAAATAGTGAAAAATTAAAAATGAAAGAACAAGCACAAACTATTGAAGATTCATCGCCCGATGGAGAACCCTCTCAAGAAGAACTCTCCCAAGAACAAGAATAAAAGATAATCTACAACAATAATCGCCTGTATAGTTAAAGGAAAATGTGCGAGAATAGCTCTCCTATAGCGAACACTCCCTTTAAAACAGGACAAAACAAGTCGCTCTTCTACCAGCTTTCTAAATAAGATAGGGAATAAAATGTAATTAACAATTATTGGTTAATAATTAACAAATAATAATTGACAAATAATAATTAAATTTTGTAAATTTGCCCCCTTGAAAGAAGTGTATTGTCCATAACAAAATAACCCTTTGATAACCAGTTTCTAAAATGATTTTTGTAGAAACTGGGTCTTGTTGTGCACCATACTTAACAATCTATAGTAATGTCATAAATGCTTTAGTCATTAGAGCATAAGTCATTACCTTTAACCATTTATTAATAAATATAGATGCTTACGAACCAACCTGCCAGAATCAATTTTGCTTCAACAAAGCATGTGCCTGATTATCCGGACTTCTTGGATATTCAAGTGAAATCGTTTCAGGATTTCTTCCAGATGGAAACCAAGTCCGATGAACGACGTAATGAAGGTCTTTACAGCACCTTTAAGGAAAATTTCCCAATTACCGATACAAGAAACCAGTTCGTACTTGAGTTCCTTGACTATTTTGTGGATCCTCCTCGTTATTCCGTAGAAGAGTGTATTGAGCGAGGACTTACCTATAGTGTGCCTTTGAAAGCAAGGTTGAAGCTATTCTGTACGGATCCAGAGCATGAGGATTTTGAAACTATTGTACAGGATGTGTACTTGGGAACGATCCCTTATATGACCGGTAGCGGTACCTTTATTATCAATGGAGCAGAACGAGTGATTGTCTCTCAGCTCCACCGCTCTCCTGGAGTGTTCTTCGGACAGTCCTATCATGCCAATGGAACGAAGCTCTATTCAGCACGTATTATCCCCTTTAAGGGATCTTGGATTGAGTTCACTACGGACATCAATAACGTCATGTACGCCTACATTGACCGTAAGAAAAAACTCCCTGTAACAACCCTCTTCCGCGCCATTGGCTTTGAACGAGATAAGGATATTCTGGAAATCTTTGACCTTGCTGAAGAAGTGAAAGTCTCCAAAACAGGACTTAAGAAATACTTAGGACGCCGTTTGGCTGCCCGAGTGCTTAACACTTGGCATGAGGATTTCGTAGATGAGGATACCGGTGAGGTAGTCTCTATTGAGCGTAATGAGATTATCCTTGACCGTGATACTGTACTGGAAAAAGAACATATTGATGAGATTATCAATGCCAATGTAAAAACAATTCTCCTGCATAAGGAAGATGAACGAGCAATAGATTATAACATCATTCATAATACCCTCCAAAAGGATCCTACCAACTCCGAAAAAGAAGCGGTAGAACACATTTATCGCCAGTTGCGTAATGCTGAACCACCCGATGAGGAAACTGCACGTGACATCATTGATAAGCTCTTCTTCTCCGACCAACGTTATAACTTGGGGGATGTAGGGCGCTATCGTATGAATAAAAAGTTAGGCTTGGATATCCCTATGGAAAAACAAGTCCTTACCAAGGAAGATATTATTACTATTGTAAAATACTTGATTGAGCTTATTAACTCCAAAGCAGAGGTGGATGATATTGACCACCTTTCTAACCGACGTGTACGTACCGTAGGGGAACAGTTAGCCGCCCAGTTCGGAGTAGGGCTCTCTCGTATGGCACGCACCATACGCGAACGTATGAATGTACGTGATAATGAAGTATTTACCCCTTTGGATTTGATTAATGCCAAAACACTTTCTTCAGTAATTAATTCCTTCTTTGGTACCAGCCAGCTCTCTCAGTTCATGGACCAAACTAATCCCTTGGCGGAAATCACACACAAGCGACGTCTTTCAGCCCTAGGTCCTGGTGGGCTCTCTCGTGAACGAGCAGGATTTGAAGTGCGTGACGTACACTATACACATTACGGACGCCTTTGCCCTATTGAAACCCCTGAAGGTCCTAATATCGGGCTGATTTCCTCTTTGGCGGTATATGCTAAGGTGAATTCTATGGGATTCATTGAAACTCCTTATCGTAAAGTGGAAAATGGAAAAATAAAACTCGATGAACTCGTCTACATGAGTGCTGAGGAAGAAGAAGGTCTTAAGATTCCGCAAGCGAATATTCAGGTGGATGACCAGGGAAATATCTTAGAAGAACGACTCGTAGTGAAGGAAGACGGGGACTTCCCTATAGTCCCTCGCGAGGAAGTGAATTATATAGATGTGGCGCCTAACCAAATCGCCTCTATCTCAGCTTCTCTAATCCCTTTCTTGGAACATGATGATGCAAACCGTGCACTGATGGGATCCAACATGATGCGACAAGCGGTGCCCCTTTTGCGCCCCGAAGCACCTATCGTGGGAACAGGACTCGAACAACGAGTAGCTACAGACTCCCGTGTACTGATGAATGCCGAAAGAGAAGGAACTGTCGAATATGTGGATGCTAAAAAGATTGTTATCAAGTACGACAGAACAGAGGACGAAATCTTAGTCTCCTTTGATAGTGAACTAACCACTTATGACCTTATCAAATTCCGCCGTACCAACCAAGGTACTTGTATTAACTTAAAACCTATTGTTCGCAAGGGCGATAGAGTGAAAAAAGGTCAAGTACTCTGCGAAGGATATGCTACCCAAAACGGTGAATTAGCCTTAGGACGCAACATGAAAGTGGCTTTTATGCCTTGGAAAGGATATAACTTTGAGGATGCAATTGTGATTTCCGAACGCGTAATCCGTGAGGATATCTTTACCTCTATTCATATTGATGAATATACTTTGGATGTTCGCGATACCAAGCTCGGTGTGGAGGAACTTACCAATGATATCCCTAACGTCTCTGAGGACGCTACTAAGGACTTGGACGAAAACGGTATTGTACGTATCGGTGCCAATATCAAGCCCGGCGATATCTTAATAGGAAAGGTAACCCCTAAGGGAGAAAGTGATCCTACTCCAGAGGAAAAACTCCTTCGGGCTATCTTTGGGGACAAAGCAGGGGATGTTAAGGATGCCTCCTTGAAGGCTTCCCCTTCTTTGGAAGGAGTCGTTATCGGTAAAAAACTCTTCTCCCGTGCAGTGAAAACAAAACAAAAACGCAGCAAAGAAAAAGATGAAATCGCTGCCTTGGATGCTGCCTTCAATGCCAAAGCAGGAGAGCTCAGAGACCGACTCTTAGAAAAACTATTCTCCTTAGTGAATGGAAAAACCTCCCAAGGAGTCTTCAATGACCTAGGAGAAGAAATTATCCCTAAAGGAAGAAAACATACACAAAAAGGATTGCGCGAAATTGAGGATTATACCCATCTCCTCTCTGGTGGATGGACAACCGATGACCATACAAACCAACTCATCAATGACCTTATCCACAATTATAAGATTAAGCTCAATGACCTACAAGGAATGCTCCGCCGTGATAAGTTTACCCTTTCTGTAGGGGATGAGCTCCCTGCAGGAATCATGAAATTGGCTAAGATATATATCGCCAAGAAGCGTAAGCTTAAGGTGGGGGATAAAATGGCAGGTCGCCACGGAAACAAAGGGATTGTAGCACGGATTGTCCGTGATGAGGATATGCCTTTCCTTGCCGATGGTACCCCCGTGGATATAGTACTTAACCCTCTTGGGGTGCCTTCGCGTATGAATATCGGTCAGATATATGAAACAGTACTTGGATGGGCAGGACAAAAGCTTGGCTTAAAGTTCGCTACCCCTATCTTCGATGGGGCTTCCCTGGAGCAAATCACCGAATATACAGAAAAGGCTGGGGTACCTGCTTTCGGACATACCTACCTCTATGATGGAGGTACCGGAGAACGTTTTGACCAAAAGGCAACTGTTGGAGTCATTTATATGATTAAGCTCGGTCACATGATTGATGATAAAATGCATGCACGTTCCATCGGTCCTTACTCTCTTATTACCCAACAACCTCTCGGAGGTAAGGCTCAGTTCGGAGGACAACGTTTCGGTGAAATGGAGGTATGGGCATTGGAAGCTTATGGAGCATCCAGTACCTTGCGTGAAATCTTAACTGTGAAGTCCGACGATGTCATCGGAAGAGCTCGTACTTATGAGGCAATCGTACATGGGGATACCATGCCTGAACCAGGATTACCTGAGTCCTTTAATGTACTCATGCACGAACTCAAAGGACTCGGATTGGATATTCGCCTTGAGGAATAGAAATAAGTAGATAGTTATAAATAGCAAATTCCAGACACTTCAGTTTGGAATTTGTTTTTTTATGCCTAGAAGCAAAGGAGAAAAGTATCCGCTAATCTGCCTTCTTGAGCTTTAGCAAGGAGGCATTCAGCTCAAAGCCTAAAAGCAGAATGGTGGAGTTTAGCCAAATGTATAGTAAGAAGATGAGTAATGCCCCAATAGAACCATAAAGCTGGTTATATTGAGCAAAATTTTCTATATAAATACCAAAACCATAAGTGGTCAGAATAAAGAGCACTAAGGTAAGAAGGGAACCTGCCGAGAAGAAACGAATACCTCTCTCAGCAGAACCAAAATGGAACAGAATGGAGATAGAAAGATAAGTAACGAAAATAAAGAAAATCTTCTTCGCCAAAAGGAAGAGATATCTGTTGGCTTCTAAAGTCTCAAAGAACCCCATGCGGCTGATGTACTCAAAGGATAGCCATAGAATGACCGAGAAGAGAATCAAAAAAACCAGCAGCATCGCCACCCCCATGGAAATGAAATACTGCTTGACCACTCCTCGCGTATTATGTACATGATACGAGGTGTCAAAACCTCCAAATACAGCATTAATCCCATTGGTCGTAAGGAATATGGAAAGGACAAATACAGTGGAGAGAAGCCCTGCTCGCTTCTTACTAGCAATATCTAAGAAAATATCTTTGAAGAAGTCATGCGTCCCTGGAGGAAGTAGGTTATCTATAAAAACCCAAAAATCATCTTGGAAATCCGCAATGGGAATATAAGGAATAAGGTTCAGTACCACCAGCAGAAAAGGGAAAATAGCCACAAAAAAGCTATAGGAAATAGCACTGGCACGATAGGTGAGGGCGCCACGAATAATCCCAATGGTGTAGAGCTGTAGAAGATCATAAAGAGAAAATGCCCGCCCCTTCCCCAGAGGAACTCGCTTAAGAAAATAAACCAACTTGTTCACAATAGGGAGTTTATCTACCTCCTTCTCTTCTATGTCTTTATGCATATTTAACCTGCTTGCTCTTGTTTGCGTAGCTTTCTGGCAGCTCGCCTTTCCTTAAAGCGCTCTATAGCAGCCCCAAATACCCAGTATGGAACTACGTAAGTAAGTAAGAATATCATAAGCCAAAAACCCATAGTGGCAATCCCTAAGAAGGCTAAAAATCCTAAATATTCTTGAAATGAAAAATCTACTTGCATGTTATTATCTTTTGCTGTGGCAAAGATACAATCTTTTTTTGAAATACTTGTTTTTTAACTGAAAATATATCTTAAATAAATAATTTATAATCTTTCTAATTAATAAAAAATCAAGGACAAATAATTAAACTATAGAAAAAAACAATAATAGTTTATGGATATCTACAAAAAAGTACGTACTTTTGTAGCAAAATTTTTTAAAATGTCAAAGGGTGTTTTACTCGTCAATCTGGGTTCTCCTGATTCTACTTCAGAAGGTGATGTGCGGAAGTATTTGGGGGAGTTTCTTATGGATCCACGTGTGATTGATTTGCCTTACCTGAGCCGTGCGTTTCTGGTCAAAGGAATTATTTTGCGTACCCGTCCCAAGCGTTCTGCACAGGCTTATCGGAAAATATGGACGAAGGAGGGTTCTCCCTTGATTGTTCACACCCGTAACCTTACCGATAAGGTACAGGCACAGGTGGATATTCCCGTGCTTATGGCGATGCGTTATGGAAAGCCTTCCATTGCCTCAGCCATAGAAGCCCTTGATAGGCAAGGAGTAACAGAATTATTGCTGATTCCCCTATACCCGCAGTATGCCATGTCCACCATTGAGACTATTTCGGTACTGGTTCATAGGATTTTGCGTAGGAAATACCCGCATATTTCCCTCACGGAAGTACCTGCTTTTTATCACCGTCCTGAATATGTTAAGGTATTGGCGACCTCCATCAAGGAGTACTATAAGGAAGGAGAATACTTGCTTTTCTCTTATCATGGAGTACCTCAGAGGCATATCTATAAGTCCGATGTAACTAAGGAACATTGTCAGTTGAATGACATTTGCTGTAATACCCTTTCTCCTGCCCATCAGTACTGTTACCGCCACCAATGTCATGCCCTTTCCAAAGCGGTTGCCCAAGAACTGAACCTTACCTCCGATCACTATAGCACCTCTTTCCAATCGCGCTTGGGACGAGACCCTTGGCTTACTCCCTATACCGATGCTACCTTAGGGAAATTGGCAGAACAAGGAATCAAGCACCTGGCGATCGTTACCCCTGCCTTCGTAGCGGACTGTCTGGAGACCTTGGAAGAAATCGCCATCGAAGGCAAAGAACAATTCCTCTCTCATGGTGGAAATACTTATAACTACATTCCTTGCCTAAATGACCGCCAAGATTGGGTACATGTAATTGCACAATGGATAGAAAAATGGCAAAAATTTTAGCTTATTAACAAAGAATCACGAAATGTGTATAATTATTTTTGGAAGGGAAAATCTCCCCTTTTTTGTTAATAAAAAGCTTGTTATGTAATACATAATAAATTACTTATGTTAATTAAATATTAATTTCTATTTTCTCCGTTGTTGATAAGTCAGTTCATAATTGCTTTTTTAAGGGTAAGAATATAAAAAAGTTTGCTATTCATACAGAATTCATTACCTTTGTGCTCAGTTAAAACCTAATTAAAACTAAAAAATGAATATTGTAATGTTAAACCAAAACTAAGCAAATTATGAGACGATTTTTACACACTTTTGTAACCATGTTCTGCCTCTCATTTGTCTTTGTCGCCATTAGCTGTAATAAGGACAATAAAGACCCTGAGAGAAGAGATCCTCAACAGCTCTCCACCGTATCGGAAGGAACTGAGGCACCAGGACCCAATGCAGGAAATTATTATTTTAACAAAATCTCTCGTACACTCTACAGACGAGTATCGGGAAATCAGTGGGCACCTTTGGCTTCCTTACCTAACTATAAGGAAGGAGCAAAAGTATACACAGATAATAAAATGGCGAATAACGCTACCGGTAAGGACGGAGACTATTTCGTTCGTAGGTTATCCCTCACCAAAAACATTGTTTATAAAAAGAAAAATGGAGCATGGGTGGAGGATGAAGGAGATGAAATATACATCCCTGACCAAAACTTCAAAAATGCACTGCTTAACGGAACGAGTGGTATGCCTAAGGCAGATACCAATGGCAATGGAAAAATTAGCCGTGTAGAAGCCCAATCCGTAGAGGTAATCCGGGTACCAGGGAAGAATATTAGCTCACTAGATGGGATTGAGAACTTTACCAACCTTAAAGTATTGGAAGCAAGTAACAATAACCTTACCCATGTGAGTCTCAATAGCCTTACTTCCCTTACCAATATTGTCCTTATAGGAAACCAACTGAGGGATACCTTGAATCTCTCCGCTCTTTCCGCTCTTAAAGCAGGGACAGAAGTGCAGATAGTACGTGATGGGAATAATCCTAATATAAAACTGATTCGTGTCTCTACGCCTGCAAAGGCAGTAAGCCTTAACTTAGCTGAACATACCCAAAAGTATAGTGCTACCAATGAGACAGATAGAAATCTTGACCTTGATCCTATCCTAAAAGCCGCTATCTTGCGTAGTGCCAATGGTTCTATTGACCTTAATGGAGATGGGGAAATCTCTGTCCTTGAAGCAAAAATGTATCAAGGAGTTATCAAAGCGGAAGAATCAGGGATACAATCCTTCAAAGGTTTGGAATATTTTGAAAAAGTAACCACGGTACAGATAGAACCTTCTTCTGGACAAAATACCCTTAGCACAGGGAATGAAAAACTTTCCCTAAGAGGACTCAGTGGACTTAAGAATTTGGTAATTGCCAATGCAACCTTGAAGGAAATAGAACTTAAAGACCTTCCCCAATTGGAAAAATTGAGCATTATCAATAACAACCTCAGGAGTATCTCTGTGGTAGGAACACCTAAGGTAACCGAACTCGCTTTGGACAGGAATAACCTCTCTGAGGTAGGTACACTCTTTACCCAAATGACAAAGCTTACCAGTGTAAATCTTATGGGGAACCGCCTTACAGGAAATTTAGACCTTACCTCCTTAGTCGCTGACCTCTCTCGTTCAGAAATCGCCGGGCGATTCCAAATTGTAAGAAACTGTCCCGCTTGTGCACAACAGAATAATATAACTTCTATTAGAGTAAAATCTGCTGCGGAAGCAAATGCTTTAAATGCTGCTGAAGGTACAGGGGTTTATGAAGCAGGAGGCGGAGGAGGAAATAACTCGGAAGTAGTCATCCCTGACCAAAGACTCAAGAGTATTGTAATAGAAAAACTCAAGAGAATAGATAGAGGAACATATTTCAGCTATACTCCAGCGAGCAAGTTATATCAAACAGATGTAGATAAAATAGTGGACTTATTAACGGTAGATAATTTGGTAACAAACCTTGCAGGATTACAACGGTTTACCCAATTGAAAAAGTTAATTCTTAATCCAACTGGAGTTACAGATATTAATATAACAGGGATGTTACATTTGGAGGAAATCAATCTTGGAGGCTCCTTAGCTACTGTTTCAGGAAACGCAGTTAACCTTAAGAAAATTGAACTCCCTAACAACCATAATGTAAGAAAGCTGAACTTACTTGGCTTCCCTTATATAGAGCAAATATTGATTACAGAGGATAGTAATGATAAACTTCCTATAGAGTGTATAGCGGTACCGCCTTCCCAAGAGGCTGCTGTAAAAACAAGTCTTGCAAGGCATCCTCATCATCAAAGTAAAGTACAAACAACGGCTTGTAATTAGGTTTTTGACATTACATATTTCTGAAAGGCTCTCCCCTAAAGGGAGGGCTTTTCTTTTGAATACAACTTTGGAAGAGTTAAATATTCTTATTTCACATTTTCTTGCTTATTTTTTATTTTTTATGTTGTATCTTTGCAAGATAATAGGAGAGAAGCAAAACTCTAAGTAACTTTGTAAAAAAATGAAATAAAATAATATGGAAGAAAGAAATATTCAAGAGGTGGATGCCTTCTATGCAAAGCTAAAGTCAGAATTGGAACAAACTACCGTATTCCCAAGTGAATACTTATATAAGTTTATCCTCCCTGCCACCCAAGACAAACGGGAACAAATACAAGCCGTATTCAAGAATACAGCAGCCATTACTGAGGAAAAACCCTCTTCAAATGGTAAGTATATCAGTTATTCTATACGTCTTATGGTGGAGAGTCCCGACCAGGTAATCCATTATTATAAGGAAGCAGGAAAGATAGAAGGAATAATCTCTTTATAGAACGAAAAATGAAAAATGGTCTCATTTGCCTTTTACTTTTTACCTTTTTCTCCTTAAAGGCTCAAACATTGGAAGAGCTTTTTGCACAAGCAGGAAGTGCTTATAATAGGGAAGATTGGCAAACAGCAATAGATAATTATCAAAAAATACTCTCCCAAGGACAAGCTTCTGAGGCATTGTATTATAATCTGGCTAATGCACATTACAAAAAGGGAGATATAGCCCCTAGTATCTACTATTATGAGAAGGCTTTGCAGTTAGCCCCTGATAACCCACAAGTACAAGCTAACCTAAAGTATGCACAGCAAATGGCTTTGGACAAAATAGCGCCCTTACCTAAAATGTGGTCACAGCGCCTTGTGGAGACCCTAAGCCAATGGAATTCCCCTAATGGATGGGGCGTGTGGGCAGTGGTGAGTATGTGCTTATTTGTGATTTTTTTCCTTTGGTATTACTTCTCTCAAAAAGTATTGCTTAAGCGTATCTTCTTTACCCTAATGCTGGGCTTCCTATTCCTTTCTGTAGGAAGTTATTTTCTGGGAAATACGGTCAATCGCTATGTGCATAGGAACCTCTATGGAGTCCTTTTTGATAAAGAAGTGCGTTTCTTTGAAGAACCTAATACCTATAGCAAGGAGGCTTTTCTGCTTCATGAAGGAGCAAAGGTAGAAATATTGGATGAAGTAGGGGATTGGTACAAACTTAAGATTGCCGATGGACGTACCGGATGGGTAAAAAAACATACCCTTAAGACCCTTTAGAAATAAAAAGAGGCTGACCGAAAAGGGTAGCCTCTTTTTAAGATTTACTTACATGTGTATGGCTCTTTTTGCAGTAGCGTCCAAGCAAGCCTCTTTCACCGCTTCACTATAAGTGGGGTGTGCGTGGCAGATACGGGCAATATCCTCAGCACTCGCACGGTATTCCATTGCCACTACCGATTGTGCAATAAGGTCGGAAGCTCGTGCTCCAAGAATGTGTACCCCAAGGATTTCATCCGTAGTAGCGTCGGCTAATACTTTTACAAAGCCATCCGTCTCTTGACTGGCACGGGCACGACCCAAAGCGCGCATAGGAAACTGACCTACTTTATAAGGGCGCCCTTCCGCTTGTAGCTGTTGTTCTGTTTTTCCTACAGCAGCCACTTCAGGAGTCGTATAAACAGCTCCAGGAATAAGGTTATAGTCTATATGAGGCTTCTCTCCTGCCAAGAGCTCAGCTACATATACCCCCTCTTCTTCTGCTTTGTGGGCAAGCATAGCCCCACGTACGACATCTCCTATGGCATAGATGTGAGAGA
This sequence comes from Capnocytophaga sp. G2, assembly GCF_035282625.1. NCBI lineage: Bacteria > Pseudomonadati > Bacteroidota > Flavobacteriia > Flavobacteriales > Flavobacteriaceae > Capnocytophaga > Capnocytophaga sp. G2. Next base: position 14,860 of record NZ_JAYKBU010000010.1, read on the forward strand.
CATTCGTTTGCAGATGTTCATTAACGGCTATTTGTCCACGCTCATTAAGTTGTACTCCAGCCTTCTCCAAGCCCAAACCTTCTGTATAAGGACGGCGACCGGTAGCCACTAAGCAGTAGTCCCCTTCAAGGACAATCTCCCCTTTAGGACTGTCGGCTTTCACCATGACTGTATCTCCCTTTCGGCTTACCTCTTTTACTTTACTATCTGTATAGAATTCAAAACCTTGTTTTTTAAGTACTTTACTTAATTCTTTTCCTATAGAGATATCCATAGTAGGAAGGATGCTGGGAGCATATTCCACTACAGAAACCTGAGCTCCTAAGCGTAAGTATACTTGTCCAAGTTCCAGTCCAATGACTCCCCCTCCAATAACTATCAGATGTTTAGGCACCTCATGAAGGCTTAAGGCTTCTGTGGAGGTGATAATTCGCTTTTTGTCAAGGGTAATAAAGGGTAAGGTAGAGGGCTTGGAACCAGTGGCAATGATAAAGTGAGTAGCTGAAAGTGTTTCATTCTCTGCTGCTTGTACCTGAATCTCACAAGGAGAGGTAAAGGAAGCTTTTCCGTGGAATACCTCTATATTGTTTTTCTTCATGAGAAAGTTAATCCCTTGAGTATTCTGATCCACTACGGCTTGCTTCCGTTCTACCATTTTGGCAAAATCCACCATGATGTTTCCATTAATTTCTATACCATGAGAGGAAGCATGCTTATGGGCATCTTCAAGCAAATGAGTGGAGTCCAATAAGGCTTTGGAGGGGATGCACCCTACATTGAGGCAAGTACCTCCCAGAGTATTATACTTCTCCACAATGGCTGTTTTCTTCCCAAGTTGTGCACAGCGGATAGCTGCTACATAACCGCCAGGACCTGCTCCTATAACAATCACATCGTAATTCTTCATTATTGTAATTTTAAAATATTTGTTCTACAGTAAGTAAGAGAGCCTAGCTAAGTTACGGATAGTTAGTAAGCACTCATTAAGCTACAAAGGTAGTGATTCTTTTTGAAAAGACCAAATAAAATACGTCCCTTTTTATAGAAGAATTTAGGAGTGTTTTTTGTAAAGTTGCAGTATCTTTGAGAATCATAGATGCCGACATCCAGGACGACTGAGTCCCTTGAAAGGGAACTACCACTACATTGGTAGTACTGGAGGTTACTGCTCTTAGGGATTATTCTCTGAAGGTACTAAGGTAAAAATAGGAGATAAAGAGAACTCCTAATAAGGGGCAACTTATTAGGAGTGTAAGGGTGGCATATGGGGTTCGAACCCATGACCTTCGGAACCACAATCCGACGCTCTAACCAGCTGAGCTAAAACCACCATTTATTTTCGGGTGCAAAAGTAATACTTTTTTTCTAAACAGAAAAATTTTTAACCCTAAAAAAATATAATATTAATGATTTCACCTGCCAACCTTTAGTGCTTAGTATATCCATTTTGAAGCAGTCCGCCACTAAGGCACGGCAGCAAGGAGTGCTATACAAGGATAATGGCTTGGGAAACGACAAATTATTAATAACCCTACAAAGATACGATTTTTATAAAGAAAAAATCAAATAATTTTACTTAATTTTTTTTACTTTTTATTTTTATACCCTCTTTTTTATTAACTTTCTAAAACATAACAAATTGTATCTCTACAGGAGGCTATACTAATCATTAATCATTATAAATTGCCTTATTGACAAATAATTAATCATTAATCCCTAACCATTAATCATTAATTTTGTATCTTTGCTCCTTAAAATTTCAAAGAATGAAAGCAGGTATTGTAGGGCTTCCCAATGTGGGAAAATCAACCTTATTTAATTGTCTATCAAATGCTAAAGCACAGAGTGCTAATTTCCCTTTTTGTACTATAGAACCTAACTTAGGGGTGGTAAATGTGCCAGATGCACGACTTGAAAAGCTTGAAGAATTAGTTTCTCCTGAACGGGTACAGCCCGCTACGGTGGAGATTGTGGATATAGCGGGCTTAGTTAAAGGAGCAAGCGAGGGAGAGGGACTTGGGAATCAATTTCTTGGAAATATCCGTGAGTGTCATGCTATTATTCATGTACTACGTTGTTTTGATAATGATAATATTGTCCATGTGGAGGGGAGTGTCAATCCTATCCGTGATAAGGAAACCATTGATATGGAACTCCAACTCAAGGATTTGGAAACAGTAGAGAAGCGTCTGGAAAAAGTCACTCGCGCGGCTAAGGCAGGAGATAAGTTGGCTCAGAAGGAACTTAACCTACTTACTCGTTATAGAGAAGCTCTTTTGCAAGGTATTTCCGTACGCACGCTTCCTCTTACAGAAGAAGAGGCCGAGCTAAGCCGAAGTTACCAGTTGCTTACAGCTAAGCCTGTCCTATATGTTTGCAATGTAGAGGAGGCTTCTGCAGTGAAAGGAAATCAATATGTAGAACAGGTCAGGCAAGTTGTTAAAGGAGAAAATGCGGAGGTCATTGTCCTTGCTGTAGCCACTGAAGCCGATATAGCAGAGCTTGAAACTTATGAAGAACGTCAAATGTTTCTACAGGATATGGGACTCTCAGAACCAGGAGCCTCTGTGCTTATCCGTGCTGCATATAAGCTCCTAAATCTGCAGACTTACTTTACTGCGGGCGTTAAAGAGGTACGTGCCTGGACAATCCCTATAGGAGCTACTGCACCCGAGGCGGCTGGGGTCATTCATACTGATTTTGAAAGAGGCTTTATTCGCGCAGAGGTAATTGCCTATCAGGACTTTATTACTTATGGAAGTGAGAGCAAAGTTAAGGAAGCCGGAAAAATGCGTGTAGAAGGTAAGGAATATATAGTTAAGGACGGTGATATCATGCACTTCCGTTTTAACGTATAAAATGAAGATTGATGGGTGAAAAAATTCATTTTTCACTTTTCACTTATGAGACTCTCCAAACTGTGTGCACTCGCTGGCTATACTATTCATTTTTCACTTTTCATTTTTCACTTTTCATTTTTCACTATTCACTTATGAGACTCTCCAAACTGTGGGCACTCGCTGGCTATACTTTTCATTTTTCACTTTTCATTTTTCACTTTTCATTTTATTTTGTACATTTGCCCCCGAATTATTTATAAATATAACAGTGAAATTATCAAAAGAAGCTAAAACAGCCATTATCATCCTTTTAGGTGTGGCGAGTTTTATTTTTGGATATAACTTTCTTAAATCCACCCCTCTATTTAGTACGGATAGGAATTATCATGCTGTATTTACCCACTCAGGAGGCTTACAAACAGGCACTAATGTAACGGTAAATGGAGTCTCAGTAGGTGCTGTTAAGGATATTAAGATAGATCCACGAACCGCTAAGATTGTTGTTAGTTTTTCCTGCAAGAAGGATTTTACTTTCTCCAAAAATAGCAAAGCTGAAATATATAGCAGTTTGCTCGGAAATACAGGACTACAAATTCTCCCTGCCCTTGATGGTGCAACCCCAGCTCAGCCTGGAGATACCATACCCTCCAGTATACAAGCAAGCCTTATGGATGCTATAGGGGCTAACCTGGAACCTACAGCGAAAAACCTTAATAAGGTGCTTAATTCTGTGGATTCTCTCATGATTACCTTCTCTCATACTCTGGATGCTAAAGCACAAAAAGATATTAAGGAAAGCCTTGCTAACCTGAATGTTACTCTGCAGAATATGAATAAGGCTTCAGTAAGTCTTAATAATATACTAGCTTCCTCTGGGGTGCCTTTACAAAAATCACTAACCAATGTGCATACCATCTCGGAGAATTTTGTCCATCTGAGTGACTCTCTCTCTAAAATACAGGTAGGAAAGCTGGTGGCTCATCTGGAAGGAACACTCTCTGAGGTTAATGGTCTGTTACAACAAATAGAAAAGGGCAATGGTACAATTAGCAAGCTCCTGAATGACCCTAAATTGTATAATAACTTGCAAACGGCTACTTCTGAATTAGGGTTGCTTATGGAGGATATTCGTCTAAATCCTAAGCGCTATGTGCATATTTCTGTCTTTGGAAAGAAGAATCAAGCCTATGAAACCCCTCAAACAGTGGAACCTTCTATCTCTGAACGTGCTGAGAAGAATCAAAAGTGAGAAATTCAAAATGAGCCATGAATCACAATTGGCATAATTATTAACCATTGATAGCTTCTATAGTATTTATCCTATTAGCTTCGGCAAGTATCAGTTTCTTTGTAAGAAACATGCGTAGGCTTCGCCGTAATATTCGCTTAGGAACAGTAACAGATACTACTGACCATAAGCGTGAGCGGCTTATGCGTATGCTTCGCTTAGCTTTAGGACAAGGAAAAATGGGGGCACGCCCAATAGCGGGAGTACTTCATCTCTTTGTATATATAGGTTTTGTGGTAATTAATCTGGAGATGTTGGAGATTGTAATAGATGGTATTTTTTCCACGCATCGTATATTTAGCTTTTTGGGTGCCTTCTATAATATACTAATTGCCACTTTTGAAATCTTAGCCTTATGGGTCATTATAGGGGTTACCGTATTCTATATCCGAAGGAATCTCCTTTCTATTTCTCGTTTTCATAAGCGGGAACTTTTAGGAGCACCTCGCCGAGATGCTAATAGAATCCTCTGTGCCGAAATGGTAATGATGCTCCTCTTTTTGGGGATGAATGCTTGTGATTCACTTTTGCAACTCAGAGGGATAACTCCTTATGTTAAGGCAGGCGCTTTTCCTGTAAGTCAGTGGGTAGCGATGCTTTTTTCCTCCCTTTCCACTCCCACGCTTATAGTTATGGAGCGTAGTGCATGGTGGTTACATATTATAGGGGTATTTGCCTTTCTTAACTACCTTTACTATTCCAAGCACTTGCATATTCTTTTAGCATTCCCTTATACTTACTATGCCCCTATAAAGCCTAAAGGGGCTTTGGATAACCTTTCTACCGTAACTAAGGAAGTCCAGCTGATGCTGGGTACTATAGAAGAGACCTCACAGGAGGAGGAAGCTACACCTACTTTTGGCGCTTCGGATGTTTTCCACCTAAGTCGTGTGCAGCTTCTTAGTGCGTATGCCTGTACCGAATGCGGACGTTGTACGGATGAATGCCCTGCTAACCAAACAGGCAAGCTTCTCTCTCCCCGAAAAATTGTTATGGATACTCGGCGTAGAGTGCAACAGGTGGGTGAGAATATAGAAACTAATAAGGGTACCTTTGTCCCTGACGGAAAGCAACTCTTAGGAGATTATATTACTCCAGAGGAACTCTGGGCATGTACTACCTGTGCCGCTTGTGTGGAGGCTTGCCCTATGGAGATAAGCCCCCTTTCTATCCTTGTGGATTTGCGCCGATATATAGTCATGGAACAATCGGCTGCTCCTGCCTCCCTCAATAAGATGATGACCCAGATGGAAAATACCTCCTCTCCTTGGGGCTATAACCCTACTGAAAGAGAAAAAGTATGGAAGGAGTAAGGATAGAAAAATAGAAGGTATTTCTGCAAAACTTTTTACCTTTTTCTTTTATCTTTCCTCTTTTTTTACTACTTTTGCCCAGAATCCCAAATTACTTGTCTTATGACAATCATACAATTTCAATATATTTTGGCGGTAGCTCAATATAAAAATTTTAGTATAGCAGCCGAGAAATGTTTTGTAACTCAGCCTACGCTGAGTATGCAGGTGCAACGCTTAGAGGAAGAATTAGATGTACTTATCTTTGATCGTGCCAAAAAGCCTATCCGAATAACCGAAGTAGGAGAGAAGATACTAAGACAAGCCGAGAGTATTGTGAATGAATCCGAACGAATTAAGAGCATTATCGCTCAGCATAAGGGATTTATCGGAGGAAAATTCCACTTGGGGATTATCCCTACAATAGCACCAACCCTGCTACCTATGTTTCTTAATAACTTTATTAAAAAATATCCCAAGGTGGAACTCAAGGTGGAGGAAATGACCACGCGAGAGTGTATCCGTGAACTTAATGAAGGAAGTTTGGACGTGGCTATTGTAGCGACTCCTTTAGGAGAGAAGAACCTTATAGAACGCTTCCTGTATGATGAACCTTTTGTAGCCTATATCCCTAATGAAAAGTATCATTTACAGGAAAATCAGAAAATTGAAGTTTCTGACCTTAATATAAAAGAAATGCTTATGCTTCAGGATGGACACTGTTTTAGGGAAAGTGTTTTAAATATTTGTCAGGAGAACGGCTCTTTGAATAGGTTTAGGAATAATATGATTGAGATAAAAAGTGGTAGTTTTGAGACGCTTATAAGGTTAGCCAATGAAGGAATGGGAATGACCTTACTTCCCTATCTGCATACTTTAGACCTTAATGAGGGAGAAAAGAAAAACTTACATTACTTCAAAGAACCTTCCCCAGCCCGAGAAATAAGCCTCCTTTATCATAGGAATGAGTTGAAAATAAATATTATAGATGCTCTTTATAATGTGATTGCAGGCGTGATAAGGGGTGCCATTACCTTTGAAAACCTCAATATCATTGACCCAATACTTAAAAGAAAAGGTAAAAAGTAAAAGGCAAATGAGACCATTTCTTATTATTCATTTTTCGTTTTTCACTTTATAGATTCGCTCACGCGACTTTACTCATTCACATACTCGCTCACGCGACTTTTCAAGTTCCAAGCATTCGCTTGGCTATATTTTTCACTATTCATTTTTCGTTTTTCACTTATTCTGGGGTGGACACTTCTCAATCCTTTTTTTCTTGACATAGCTACAAAAAAGTTGTACCTTTGCACTGCCTTTAGGACAAAGTAAAAATCCCTCATTACTTATTACTCACTGTTTATTTTTCACTATTCACTGTTCACTATTCACTAAATAGAGTTGTCTTACAATTCCATCAGCGAGTCCTACTTTAGGGACAAGGATATGATGTATCTTTGCCCATTTCATAGCTTTGATATATATTTGTAGAGCAAGAGGAATAACATCGGCACGGTCAGGATTCATTTCCAGGTCTCGGATACGTTCCTCATAAGAGAGTGAACTTACTTGAGTGAGAAATTCCTCTAAGAAATGTAAGGTGAGAGGGCTATCTTTCTTCTTTCCTGAAGTTTTAAATATTTTATTAATATTTCCACCTGAACCTATAGCCTCTATTTCCTTAAGTCCTTTAGTATAGGTCTGGATCCATTCTTTTACTTTATCCCATAGCTTATCATCTGCTTTTCCTTTGAGCAAGCGTACTCCTCCAATAGGGAAGGACTTGGCAGCGCGTATAGTTCCTTGAGTATATACAGTGAATTCCGTACTTCCTCCTCCCACATCTATATATAAGTAATTCTTGTCTCCTTCTATAAGGGTGTGTAAGTCAGTATTAGCAATGATAGCGGCTTCCTCAGCACCATCAATAATCTCAATAGGGATACCAGTTCTCAGGGCGATTTGCTGAGTAATTTCCTTTCCGTTGGTTGCTTCCCTCATAGCAGAGGTGGCACAAGCACGGTATTTTTCTACTCCTTGTACCCTCATTAGTAGGCGATAGGCTTCTATTGTATCACTTAGGCGGGCAGCATTCTCTGAGCTTATTTTACCTTGTTCAAATACATCCGCACCCAAGCGAATAGGCACCCTCACAAGGCTCCCCTTGGAGAAGAGAGGTACCTTCCCTTCTTCTTCTAAAACGTTAGCGATAAGTAAGCGTACCCCATTGGAACCAATGTCAATACCTGCAAATTTTCGTATATTCATGACGTTCTATTATGCTGCAAAGCTACAATAATTAACTTAAAAAAACAAAAATAAAATCCTCCTGTAGAATTACAGAAGGATTTTGAAAAAATTAAGTAGAATGAAAAAGAAATTTATAACAATTTGACAACGTCCTTAGCAAAATAGGAGGCAATAAGATCGGCTCCTGCGCGCTTAATAGCGTAGATTTGCTCAAGCATGATGGCATCGTGGTCTAACCATCCTTTTTGAGCAGCGGCTTTTATCATTGCATATTCTCCAGATACCTGATATACGGCTACAGGGATATTCACTGCATTCTTTACCTCACGCACTACATCCAGATATACAATGCCCGGTTTTACCATGACCATATCTGCCCCTTCTTCCACATCCATGGCTACTTCTTTGAGAGCTTCCAAGCGATTGGCAAAATCCATTTGATATGTTTTCTTGTCCTTAGGAATCTCTTTCAAATCCACAGGAGCACTATCCAAAGCATCACGGAAGGGACCATAGAGAGCAGAGGCATATTTAGCAGAATAAGCCATAATTCCTGCATTTTGATAGTTATATTTGTCAAGGAAGAGGCGAATTTGTTCTATGCGCCCATCCATCATATCACTGGGAGCTACCCAGTCCGCCCCGGCTCTTATATGAGAAAGACTCATCTGAGCAAGTACAGCTACTGTACTATCATTCTCTACAATCCCATTCTTGATGATTCCATCATGCCCATACTGAGAATAGGGGTCAAGGGCTACATCGGTCATTACCAACATATCAGGAGTAGCTTCCTTAACGGTTTTGATGGCTCGTTGCATGAGCCCATCCGGATTCAGAGCTTCAGTACCTTGATTGTCCTTAAGGTTATCGGGAACTTTTACAAAAAGTAATACAGACTTGATCCCTAAGCTCCAGAGTTCTTTTACTTCTTTGGATAGGATATCCAAACTATATCGGTAATAGTCTGGCATGGAGGGAATCTCTTCCTTCACATCCTTTCCTTCTACGATAAAGAGGGGAACGATAAAATCATTAGGGGTTACAGTAGTTTCCCTTACAAGGGAGCGAATCGTTTCATTAACACGGAGTCTGCGGTTTCTTCTTAATATATTCATCTTCTTTAATTATTAATTAAAAGTGAATAACTATGGTGTTTTTACAGTTCTTTTTTTCTTGTGCAAAGGTACGTTTTTTTTGTTAAAAATGAAATTATATTTACTGGATTTTGTACTTTTGCCCTTAAAAAATAGTTTATGCGATTTTATATGCTCTGTATAGGATTTCTTTTGAATATGATAGCTTATGCACAAAAGGATTCTTTGGAGGTAGATACAAAATATTTAGAAGATCAGTTCAATATGGGGATTACCTATAATTGGCTTGTTTCCAAACCTTCGGATATGAAACAACATAGCTTCTCTCGGGGACTCTTTGGAGGATATCAGCGAGATATTCCCTTGAATAAGGCTCGGAACATAGGATTGGCGGCAGGGATAGACTATACTTATAGTCTTTCTTATATTAATTTGCAAGCACAACGTATAGGAGAACAAGTAGTGTATGATATTATATCTATCAAAGATAAGGGAGTAGATGATTGTTACTATGAACAACATTCAGTAGGGTTCCCCATAGAATTCCGTTGGCGTACTTCTACTCCTTATTCTCATAAGTTCTGGAGGGTATATACAGGAATCAAGCCTTCGTATGTATTTGCTTCACGCTATAAGCTAAAAAGTGATACAGATTCTTATAGTTTTTCTGACCCTAACCTCAAGGGATATATGGACTGGAAATTATATATAGCAGTAGGGCATAATACATGGAATGTATATATTCAGTATGCACTTCGTCCTCTATTTAAGGGAGAGAAAACTCAAAATGGACAGAATATACAAAGTAGTGTGCTAAATATTGGACTTATTTTTTATATTTTGTGATTTTTCTTTGTTATTCCAAATAAAACATTTACTTTTGCGCCATAAATTTAATAAATTTGATTATGGGATTTTTAAAAGAATTCAAAGAATTTGCTGTAAAAGGCAATGTGATTGATTTGGCAATAGGGGTGATCATTGGGGGTGCTTTCGGAGCCATTGTTTCTTCTTTAGTTGCCGATGTGATTACACCACTGCTACTTACTCCAGCTTTCAAGGCTACAGGTGCTGAAAACTTGCAAGGACTTGTTTGGAAAGGAGTAGCGTATGGAAAATTCTTAGCCGCCGTGATTAATTTCTTGTGTGTAGCTTTCGTATTGTTTATGTTGGTCAAAGGAATTAATAGGTTCAAGAAGAAAGAAGAATCAGCCCCAGAGGCTCCAGCAGGACCTACTCAAGAGGAGCTTTTGACAGAAATCAGAGATCTACTGAAAAAATAGTTCTTTATTAGTAAAATACGTAAGAATTGCCCTTCGTTGAGAAGGGCTATTTTTATTATAAATATTTTAGGTAGGTTTGGAAAAATAGCACTACCTTTGCAAAATACTAAGTAGAAAATTCTTTATGAGCATTTATAGTAAAATTACAGCTAATAGCTATATTATTTCGTTAGGAAATACAGGAGCACGATTTAGTGATCCTCGCTCACGCTATTACAAAGTTTTAGAAGCCTTACAAGACTTTAAAGTAACACATAACGAATGGACTGTTGATAGTCAGTTACAGTTTGCTGATTTACTCAATGAAAAAGGTATTTTTGAAATAAAGAAAGATAATACTGTAAGTGCCGATAAGGATGTACGTCTCAAAACGAGCTTTTTAGCACAAATAGGCTTTACTAATGCTGATAGAAATATCACAGAAGTAGGGAAAATGCTTATTAAAAATAGTGAACAAATATCAATCAATGAGTTTGAGATAGCTACTGATAGCTTTTTATACTTGAAACAATTTTTAAAATATCAACAAGAAGGTTTTCAACTTAAACCTCTATTATCACTCTTGTATAGCTGTATAGTTTTTGATAATAATCTCCCTATTGACTTTGTAACGTATGTATGGTCGGGTTCCCGAACTGCTAAAGAATTACTCTCTAATATTAAGAACTATAAAAAATACAACAACTATAAAGATACAGTATTTAGCTCGGTGCAACAATCTCAAAACACTATTATTGCTACTCAAAATGTAGCTGACTTTTTTGCTAAATATAATTTTTCTAACCAAAAAGCCCTGAAAGAAATGCTTTACACTATACTCCCCCACGGTAAAGGAGATAGTTTTAAAGAAAAAGCAATAAGTTTGTTTTACGATTTACATAAATATTGGGAAAATAAATATAATTGGAGTACGCAGCAGAAAGAAGCTTATATAAATGAGGTGTTGAAGGGAAGATATAAAGATGTATCAAGCAAGAAGCCAGCTTATTACTTAGATGCTTTATTTAATACCGGCAATCTTACTAAAAAATCAGATTGGAAGGCTATTATTCATTTCTTTGAACATACTCCTTTGATAGCTGCTGAAACAGAAGCTAATTTTATAGTAGCATACCACGTATTGTATATGTATATCAAGAAATTGTCAGTATGTGAAGAATATCGTGATTTAAATATACGACACTTAAAATTACTTGATATATTTGTTTTTGGAAATGATACTATTCAGTTAGATATAGTTTTTTGGTATTTATTTAAAAATATAAAACAACACTTGCTGAAAGAAGTAGCAATAACTGATGAAACTAAATATAAGAGTTTTTTAGAGAAAGATCAAGCTACTTTGGGAGAAATTTATCATTTTTTAGATGTAAAAGTAGCCAATGTTATTCAGTCTATCAGTTCAGACTACCCTGAAATACAAAAAATAGGCTTGAAAAGTTTTACAAATAAGAAAAGAGAAGAACGTTTGTTACAACTTATAAATACAGTGTTTACCAAAGAACATATTATTTGGATATTTACCAATCTTTATCCAAGAAAGGATGAAGAGGTACGCCAATTTATAAAAGAGAAATACCAAGAGTATGAGGCTACTATGCCTGCACTTTTTGAGTATCTATTAGCAATCTCATTCTATTGGCTTACTCAAGAGCAAATTCCTCTTTCTTATTTGCTTACCCCTAACTTAGATGCAAATTTGTTGCCTAAAACACATGCATCTGGAGGACAAGCAGATATAATACTTAGTTATAAAAATAAAGACTACTTAATTGAAGCTACCCTAAGTGATAATGATAACCAGCGTAAAATGGAAGCCGAACCAGTACCACGACATTTAGCCAAACATATTTTAGAAGTGAATGTTAATAGTATGGCGCTATTCATAGCAGGACAGTTAGATCCTAATAATTTAGTGGTATTACGCAATTATAAATTCTCAACTTGGTATGACGGTAGTAGAAGTGTAGATCAAATGCATATCTTGCCCCTTACCATTGCTAATATAATATTTTTACTAAAAGAAAATATGCCTTTTGAAACCTTAGATAAACAATTTGTGAGTTTGTTAAACTCTCCCACTAATGATGGTTATAAATGGTTTGTAAACGAAGTAAATCCTACATTTGAATATGATAATTAATGATATATATCACGGTGATTGTGTGCAAATAATGAAAGAACAGATTGAGAAAAATTCAATTTCACTTATTTTTGCTGACCCACCTTATAATCTTTCTGGGAATACTCTAAAACTTGAGAATAACCAAACAGGAGGTGCTTTCTATAAAGTCAATGAAGTGTGGGATACTTTTACTTATGATGATTATGTGAGATTTACAGAACAATGGTTAAAGGCTTGTCACGAGGTGCTAAAAGAAAATGGTAGCTTATACATTTCGTGTACTCAGCACAATATAGGCGAAATACTTACCATTGGGAAACAGTTGGGCTTTAAACTCAATAACATACTTACTTGGTATAAAACTAACGCTATGCCTAATATTACTAAACGAACTTATACTCATTCAGTAGAATTTGTTTGTTGGTTTGTGAAAGGTAAAAAATGGGTCTTTAATTATGAGGAAGTAAAACGCTTGAACCCTAATAAAACAAAGAATGGAGAACATAAACAAATGCGTGATTTTTTAGACTTTATTGAACTGCCCATAGTACAAGGAAAAGAACGATTACGTCGAGAAGATGGACGTGCTCTACATCCTACTCAAAAACCTGAAAAACTGTTGGAACTTATCGTTAAGGCTTCTTCTAACGAAGGAGATGTAGTACTCGATCCCTTCTTTGGTACAGGAACTACAGGCTATGTAGCCCAAAAACTAAATAGAAATTGGATAGGAATAGAACAAAATACTGAATATTTAAAAATAGCAAACAAACGTATTCAATCCTTAAATGAAGAATTGTCTTTATGATTCAAATTAATATACAGCAAGGTGATTGCATGACCTTATTAAAAACATTGCCTTCAGGTAGTGTACAACAGATTTTTGCTGACCCTCCATATAACCTTTCAGGTACTAATTTTCAAACTGTGAAAAGTGGAAAGTATGCTACTTGTGATAAAGGTGAATGGGATGTGATTGACAATATTGATATCTTTAATGAAATGTGGCTGAAAGAATGTGTACGAGTACTTGCTGATAATGGGACTATTTGGATATCAGGAACTCTGCATAACCATCCCTCTATAGGAGTGCTTCTTAAGAAGTTAGGATTGTGGATTATCAATGATATTGTATGGTTCAAACGTAATGCAGCTCCACTGCTTTCAAAAAATCGCTTAGCTCCTTCAACTGAATTGATCTGGTTGGCAAGTAAAACTAAAAAATATTATTTTGATTACGAGATAGCTAAGAAGATGAATGGAGGAAAACAAATGCGTAATATGTGGGAAATAAATGCGCAACGTCACCTTACAGCTCATCCTACAGAAAAGCCTGAAATACTTTTAGAACGCATTATCTTATTAGGAAGCAAGGAAGGTGATACTGTTCTTGATCCTTTTTTAGGTAGTGGAACTACAGGAGTCGTTGCTAAACGCCTTAATCGTAATTTTATAGGCTTTGAGTTGAACCCCGAATATTTTATGATAGCAGAAAATAGAATAGAAAAGATAAAAACTAAAAATATACCTGAATATTCAGCTAGATTATTGAATGATATGAATATAATTTCTTTGTAATAGGGATTAATTTCATTTTTTACACTACCTTTGCAGTGAACAAAAGAGTTTTATTTCTTCAATAGATTAGGTATTACAATATAGTATAAATAACCCTAATATTATAAGAAGATAACTACAGAGGGTGATATTCTAGAAAAACTATTAAATAAAATAAATGCAAAAAGTAGTTGTACTTACGGGTGCGGGAATTAGTGCCGAGAGTGGTATTAGTACTTTCCGTGATTCAGGAGGACTTTGGGAAGGTTATGATGTTAATGAGGTGGCTACTCCTGAAGGCTTCGCTGCGAATCCTACCTTAGTGTTGGATTTTTACAATGGGCTTCGCCGCCAGCTCAGGCAGGCGGTTCCTAATGAGGCTCATCGCCTATTGGCGCAATTAGAAAAACGATATCATGTAGTGATTATTACACAAAATGTGGATGACTTGCACGAGCGTGCAGGAAGTCATAACATTATTCACCTACATGGAGAACTACTTAAAAGTCGGGGAGTGGATGACCCTAACACCACTTTCCCTTGCCCAGGAGATATTCATCTGGGAGATAAAAGCCCCTCAGGAGCACAACTTCGCCCTCATATAGTATGGTTTGGCGAAGAAGTCCCCATGTTGGAAAAGGCTATTGCTGAGGTATATACAGCAGATATACTAATGATTATAGGTACATCCCTACAGGTATATCCTGCAGCAGGTCTTATGGATTATGTTAAGGAAGGAACTCCTATTTTCTATATAGACCCACATCCTTCCCTCCATAGTAAGGGAGATCTTACTGTAATAGCCCAAAAAGCCTCCACAGGGGTAGCAAAGGCAATTGAACTAATTAGGACTCCTTAAAGCATTTTACAGCTTCTACAAAAGCACGGGCATTTTCAACGGGGACATTAGGGAGAATACCATGTCCAAGATTGGCTATATAGTGATCCTTACCAAAGGCTTGTATCATCCGGTGCGTTTTTTGACGTATTTGTTCAGGGGAAGCCAAGAGCCATGCAGGGTCAAGATTCCCTTGGAGTACCTTTTTGCCACCGGTGAGCCTGCGGGCTATCTGTGGATTACAAGTCCAATCCACGCCAAGAGCGGAAGCACAGCTCTTGCTCATCTGCTCAAGAGCAAACCAACAACCTTTAGCAAAAATAATGGTGGGAGTAGGGGAGAGTGCCTCTAAAATCTGTAGAGTATATTGCCAGGAAAAATCCTGATAATCCTCAGGGGAAAGTACTCCTCCCCAACTATCAAAAAGTTGTAAAGCATCGGCACCGGCTTTTACTTTTTCTTTGAGATAGAGAATAGTAGTATTTGTAATCTTCTGTAATAAAGAATGTGCCAACTTAGGATTAGAAAAGCAAAAGGATTTGGCTATGTCAAAAGTTTTAGACCCTTTTCCCTCTACAATATAGCAGAATATAGTCCAAGGAGCTCCTGCAAAACCTATTAAGGGAACCTCATCCATGAGTCGTTCTTTGGTAAGGTGAATGCCTTGCAGAACATATCCTAATGAATGAGAAATGTCAGGGATTTGTACCTTCTCTATATCCTTAGCCGAGCGAATAGGAGAGGGGAGAAAGGGACCTACCTGTTCTTTCATTTCTATTTCTATGCCCATTGCTTGAGGGACTACTAGAATATCACTGAAAAGTATAGCGGCATCTACCCCTACGATTTCCACAGGTTGGGTGGTAATCTCAGCTACCAATTCGGGAGTACGGCATCGGGTGAAAAAGTCATACTTATCACGCAAAGCCCTAAATTGGGGTAAATAACGCCCCGCCTGACGCATCATCCATACAGGAGGTCGCTCAGTAATTTCGCCTTTTAAGGCTCTTAAAAAAAGGTCATTTTTTATCATTCTTAGTTTTTTTAAATATATTAATACAACATTCCTGAACACTCTCAATGGTAGGAGTCTTAGCAAGATAACTATTTATCTCCTTTGGGAGTGCTTTTTGTGTAGTGCTCCCTATACAGAAAATGTGCTCATCCCTAAAGTGATTTACTTGCAAGAAACTCTCCACTGCTGAGGGACTGAAAAAGAGAATGCCATCAAAAAGTTTTTCTACTTTTATGGGAGTGAGTAGGGTACGGTAAGTAAGGATCTCTTGAAACTTTATCTTATTCTTTTTCATTATATTAGGAAGCGTATCCAGGCGCCTGTCTCCACAGAAGAGAGTAAAGGAGGCTTCTTGGTATTGATCTATTAAATAAGAACCTAATTCATGAGCATATTCAAAAGAAGCGATAACATTCCAATGATTATTCTTTAAGAGTTTCTTTGTTTTTTCTCCTACACAGAAGGCTTTTTTTGAGGAAATAATCTTATAAATAGGATTTTCTATTAAGGAGAGAAAAGCATTTTGGCTAGTGAAAAGGTAGAAATCAGAGGGCTGAAAAGGAGGAATATCCCTCTGAGGGATTATTTCTATGAAACTCATTGCCTCCACTGAGAATCCTGCTTGAGAAAAAAGCTGTATCTGGTAAGGGGATAATTGTTTGGTAGAGAGCAAATGAACCATATAGTTTTTGAGGGCAAAAATAATAAATATTTATGAATTGTACGGAAGAGTTCATGCTTATTTAACAGTTTAAAGGTTGAAAAAATATTATTTATCAACAACATTTAAAAAAATATACAAATAATCAATTAATTCCGTAACTTTGCACTTTAAAAAGTAAATCTATGAAAAAAATATTCCTTCTTATATCAATTTTCTTCTTTGCTGCTGGAATAGGGCGGCAAGCAGAGGTGAAGTCACAGAACCGTCCAGATCGTCCCCTTGTGGATAATCCTTCTTATATGGAAGGAGGTAAGGATGAAGTGCTTATTGCAGCAACTGATTTTGGGAATATCTCCAGATATGAAAAAAGAGTGATAGATGAAGTAGGTGAGCAAAAGGGATTTAGAAGTTCTGGATACGCTAAGCCTAATATGGATGCTTTTTCAGGAGAAGAACGTATTGTAACACTTATTGACTCAGCATACTCTTATATAGGAACCCCTTATAAGGCAGCAGGGGCTACGCGTAGTGGTATGGATTGTTCGGGATTTGTCAGTACAGCATTTGGCGCCATAGATATAAACTTAAGTCGCTCCTCTACGGAAATGGCTACGCAAGGTAAGGATATTCCACTGAATCAAGCCACTGTGGGAGATTTACTTTTTTTCAAGACTACCCGTAAGCGCAATCGTATAAGTCATGTAGGGATTATTGTGGAGGCAGGAGATGATATCAAATTCATACATGCCTCTACTTCACAAGGAGTTATGGTCTCAAGCCTTTCTGAACCTTATTGGCAACGTGCTTATACCAAAGCCAGTAGAGTACTTAAATAATTCTTTCTATAAAAATTACAACTTAAAACTAACAAAATGTTACAAATCAGCTATATACGTGATAATAAAGATAAAGTAATTAATGGACTCAAAAAGCGTCATTTCTCTGAAATAGAACTTATTGAAAAATCTCTTGACTTAGATGAAAAACGTCGTGCTACTCAGGCGGAACTTGACCAAGTACTCGCCCAAAGCAATAAGCTATCTAAGGAAATAGGAGTTCTGATGAAGGAAGGGAAAAAGGAAGAAGCTCAGAAGGCTAAAGAAAAGACAGTTCAGTATAAGGAGCTGACAAAGAATCTTAGTACAACACTTGATGAGGTAACTGAGCAACTTACTCAAATCCTTTAT
This sequence comes from Capnocytophaga sp. G2, assembly GCF_035282625.1. Lineage (NCBI taxonomy): Bacteria > Pseudomonadati > Bacteroidota > Flavobacteriia > Flavobacteriales > Flavobacteriaceae > Capnocytophaga > Capnocytophaga sp. G2. Next base: position 32,299 of record NZ_JAYKBU010000010.1, read on the forward strand.
CGTATTCCTAATGTGCCTAATGAGATAGTCCCTCAAGGAAAATCAGCAGAGGATAACCTTACGGTATTCCGATCTGGAGAAATTCCTCATTTGTTTGAAGGAGCGCTCCCTCACTGGGAATTAGCAAAAAAATATAATATTATTGATTTTGAGTTGGGAGTAAAACTCACAGGGGCAGGATTCCCTGTGTATAAGGGAAAAGGAGCCAAATTACAAAGAGCACTTATTTCTTATTTTCTGGATAAGAATACTTCTGCAGGATATCAGGAGTATCAAGTACCTCACATGGTTAACGAAGCATCAGGTTATGGTACAGGACAGCTTCCTGATAAGGAAGGACAGATGTATCACGTACAGCTTGATAACCTTTACCTTATTCCTACAGCAGAAGTGCCTGTAACCAATATTTTCCGTGATACACTTCTTTCAGAGAATGACTTACCTATATGTTGTACGGCTTATACTCCTTGTTTTCGTAGAGAAGCAGGTAGTTATGGGGCACATGTAAGAGGTCTCAATCGCTTGCATCAGTTTGATAAGGTGGAGATTGTTCGTATAGAACATCCAGACCGTTCCTATCAAGCTCTTGACCAAATGATAGAGCATGTTAAGGGAATCTTAAACGAACTAAAACTCCCCTATCGTATCTTACGACTCTGTGGAGGAGATTTGGGCTTTACCTCTGCTATTACCTATGATTTTGAGGTATATTCCACTGCACAAGAAAAATGGCTGGAAATTAGTTCTGTATCTAACTTTGAGACCTTTCAAGCGAACCGACTTAAGCTCCGTTTTCGTAATGGTGAAGGAAAACCGCAGTTAGTACATACACTTAATGGTAGTTCACTTGCCTTACCACGTGTATTGGCAGGTATTTTGGAAAATTATCAAACCCTCGAAGGAATTGTTATTCCAGAGGTATTACGTAAGTATACAGGGTTTGAGATTATTGATTAGCTTCATTTTGCATAGTTTTATAAAAAAGAGGTGAAACTTACGAATTTCACCTCTTTTTGTTTCTATAGAACAGGGATGGAAATACACCTGTTTTGTTGGTATTTAATGAGTTATGGCAATTATTTTGATTTTCCTTGATTGGCTACACTGTTAATAGCAGCAGCAATAGCATCTTGATCACCTAAGTAATAATGCTTGATGGGCTTAAGGTCAGTATTAAGTTCATATACCAAAGGTACCCCTGTGGGGATGTTGAGTTTCAGGATTTCTGCCTCTGAGAGACTGTCCAAATACTGTACTAAGGAACGTAAGCTATTTCCATGAGCAGCAATAATCACACTTTTCCCTTCTTTAATGGCAGGGGCAATATCACTAAACCAAAGGGGAAGCATACGATTATAGCAATCCTTCAGGCTTTCTCCTGCTGTTTTTTCCTCTTTTGTTAAGCCATTATAACGGCGGTCATGTGAGGGGTGTCGCTTATCACTTTCTTCAAGTAAGGGAGGTTGTACATCATAGGAGCGCCTCCATAGGAGTACCTGATCTTCTCCATATTTAGCAGCAGTTTCTGCCTTGTTAAGCCCTTGTAAGGCACCATAACTCTTTTCATTGAGTCGCCAACTCTTATAGGTAGGTATCCAAAGTTCACCCATTACCTCTAAAGCATTGTTAAGGGTCTTGATAGCCCTTTTAAGCACAGAAGTATAAGCTATATCAAAAAGGAATCCTTCTTCTTTAAGAATACGTCCTGCCTCACGTGCCTCTTGAACTCCTTGCTCGGTGAGGTCTACATCTTGCCATCCTGTGAATAGGTTAAGCTTATTCCACTCACTTTGTCCATGGCGCAAAAGTACTACTTTATACATATTATATGGAATTAATAAGTTATTTTATAAATATTGGTTTAAAAAGACAAAGTTACAAAAAAAATATGGGATTCCTTAAAAATCTTTCTTTTTTATTTTTCTTAATATCATACAGATGATACCCGTAACCCAGAGGCAAAGAGAACCTAAGGAAGTCATAATCCCTGTTGTAGAACCAAAAAAAGACTTGAAAAAAGCACTAGTATACCCCATAAGAGCAGAGATATCCAATTTCAGAAGAATGAGAATACGAGAAAGATCTATAGGGTTTGCCAGAATCATTACTAAGGAGAAAGTATCCAAAGGATATTGGCGAAATACCATGAAACAGATAAGGAATATACCATCAAATATCACAGCCATAAATAACCATGTGAAGATAGCTAAACTGAAGCCTTTAATCTTATTTTCATGATAAAGTCCGATAAGATAGGAAAAACCTACAAAAATAAAACTTAAGAATACTCCTGTGATAATGAGCATAATAAAGTTAAATATTTCTGAGGAAAGAAATAATCCATAGAGTAAGAAAGGAATTCCCAGTCCTATGATAAGGCTTAGGGAAAGAGATAAGGAAATTCCTAAATATTGTCCTAAAAAAATATGCTTTCTTGGAATAGGCTGCGCCAATAGAAGCTCTATGAATTCTCGAGCATTATAATAGTACATAATTCCAAATACAGTAGAAATTAACGGAATAAGAATGATAATCACATTCATTAATGTAATAATTGATTTGGAAAGATCATTGTTGAGGAAGAGCAGTATACTACTAAGGAGAAGGTAGAACCCAAAGTAAAAATAGGTCCAGCTGCTACGGATAAGGTCAAAGAAAGTATATCGGATAATTTTAATCATATTTTTCGTTTTTTAAAAGTTCAGCAATAGCTTCTTGAAAGTTTGCTTTGCCTGTTGTGGTAAGGAGTTCTTGAGGAGTACCTCTGAAATAGATATTTCCTTCCAAGATAAATAGAATCTCATTGGAAAGTTCCTCTATAAAGCTTAGAATATGAGAGGTAATAAGGATGGTTTTTCCTTTTTCTTTCTCTTTTAAAATGAGTCTCTTCAAAGCCAAAATAGCAATAGGGTCAAGCCCAGAGGTGGGTTCATCTAATACTAAGTAAGGTACATCTACCATAAAGGTGAGGATAAGGTTTACCTTTTGCTTAGTCCCTCCAGAGAGGTTCCCCAGAGGCTTATTAAGGTGCTTTTGTAAGCCAAAAAGTTCTATGAGTTCTTGGTCATTACAAGGGAGCTTCTTGATATTTTTAATCATGGTGATAAGCTCTTTTACCTTAAGGTTATTAGGGAAGTTAGCAATCTGAGGCAAGTAGGAGATTTGTTCTCTGTAAGTCCATTGTCCCTTAATGGACTTACCATTAAAGAGAATATCTCCTTTTGTGGGGACTACCATGCCTAAAAAGCTCTTCATTAGGGTTGTTTTCCCAGATCCGTTAGGCCCCAGGATAGCAATAATACCCCCATCTTTAATAGTGAAGCTTACGCCTTTGAGCACTTCTAATTTACCATATTTCTTATGTACATCTTTAAATTCGATCATATCTGTAGGTGTAGGGAATGAGTGGAATAAATATTATTTTTTTCCTCTAACAAAAGGTTGCATACGAGGAGATTCATCTATAAGGTTTTCAGGAGTAAATGCAGGGGCTACTTTCTCAGAGAAATTCATAATATCAATGAACAAACTACGTAATAACACGATGCTCTCAGGAGTTCGGTTACTGATATAGGAAAAGAGTTTCACAGGGCGATAAGGAACATCGCCTACGCCATCTTTGTTTAGATCATAACCTGTATAATCGCTCCAATAGTTGTTGCGAAACTTGTTGTCATTCACATTGTTATCATAAGCTACGTCAAAGGTATTGTTCAAGAAGTTATTATCCCAGAAATCGTTCTGGTAACAGCCACCAAGGATGCGAATACCCCACCCATTTCTGGTAAAGGTATTCTCACTATATTTCATACGGGTACAGTTCTCTCCATTAATACCAATAGTATTACGATAGAAGGTATTCCCTATAAGTTCGGAATCATAGAGTTCTTTTAGGAGTATGCCATAGGAAGAAGCTCCCCAATTATCTTTGAAAATATTCTCGGTCATCTTTACTCGTTTGGAGAACATTACGGCTGCGCCAGCTCCATTTCTGGCAAACTTATTTTTATGATATTCGTTATCATTGGAGAACATAAAATGCAGCCCATAACGAAGGTTACCATGGCAGTAATTCCCTTCAATATAGGACTTGGAGGAGAATTCAATATAAATGCCATCACGGCAATTAGCAGCCTCGTTTCCAAGGATGTTAATATTATTACAACTCCAAAGATGAATAGCATTACCTGAGTTATATTGTTCTTTAGCGTTGGAAGAAACCTTATTATTCTTTATAGTACCATCTTTTCCTTTGAGAAGCATGATTCCAAAGCAAACATGTTCTAATATGTTATCTTCTATTAGAAAATTCTTACTTTTATCTATGCGAATAGCGGCTTGTTCATCGGTAGCTCTGAAGGGTACGTTAGCTATGCGAAAGCCTTTAATAGTTACCTTATCGGCATGTACTTTTAAAATATTTCCTTTGAATTGACCATTGATAAAGGGTCTGTCCTTACCAAGAAGTGTAAGAGGCTTATCTATAAGAACGTCATTTTCATTGTAGGTACCTTTCTCTACAAGGATAGTATCATTCTCCTTAGCAGAAGCAATAGCCTTGGCAATACTATGGAAAGAGCATTCAGGACATACTCGTATGGTTTGTGCCTTCAAAAAAGGAGAAAAGCAAATAAGAAAAGGGAATAGTATTTTTTTTAGCATAGTTTTAAGTGAGGGTCAATATATTAGTGCTCATGCATATTATGATGTCCTTCAGTGTGTTGGTGAGATTGGAATTTGGCTTTAATGCCTTGCCAATCATATAAATCACCTCCTTTTTCTTCTTGAATTTTTTGGGCTTCTTCACGGGAAGAAAAAGCAGCTAAGTGTGCTCCCATTGGGCTTTCTATCTCTTTAGAGATAAGGTAAGTAGCCTTAGTTGCATCAATAAGATTGCCTTCGTGAAGATAGTCACATACCAAGTATAAGGCTACTTTGTCCTCTTGAGGAGCTTGAAGCATACATTCTATAGCATCATACTTAAAGGCTTTGGATTTCTGGGTAACTACTTCGGAGGCAAATTGTGGACTTACAATGGTCATTTTACAGAAAGCACATTCTTCCTTACCATAGTCAATAGGTTCTGCTTTTGGAGAACAAGCAACCATGAGAAAAGCAGAACTTAAGAATAAAAATACTTTTTTCATTTTTTTTAGTAGATTAGTTAATGTATTGTAGATAAGGTGGTTAGTTTTGTATTCTAAGATAAATAAAAAATCATCTTAGCCTTGAAGGAATTCCTCTTGAAGCCAAGATGATTTTCTTTAAAAAGATTATGCTACTTTACACTTATTGCATTTTTTAGCTACACAGAAAGCTACTAAGGCAAGTATGGCAGCCAATACCATAGCGTATGTACCATAGCTGGGGTATGATTCTGCATAGAAATTCAAGAGCTCTTTGCCTCCAAAGAAAGGAGGTTGGTAAGCCATACCAGGGATTTTAATTTGAGCGGTTTCACTCAAGTTATGACCATAGTCATACTCCCATTGGTAGAAATCATACATACCTAATACTCCCAATACACCCATTAAGGCAGCCCATGCAAGGTAAAGGATTCTCTTACCAGCAAAGGCGATAATTAATCCCAATACGAGCATACCACCAATAATCCAAGGGAAGTACTTGAATTCCCAAAAATCCTCTGCATGGATATGCTTCATTCCTATATAGTGATTAAGAATATTGATATTATCAATAGTATGTATAGAAAGATCAGTCTCTTGGGCGGAAAAACTACTTTTTCCATTAATATCACTAATCCAGATATACATCTTTATCCCTTCTGGATATTGAGGGGCATCTAACTTAATTTTCCAAATGGGGAAAAGAAAAAGAAATAGTAGCAAAAGAGAGGCTACCACCATTAATATTCGTGCTTTCATTGTATTTTTTAATTTTGTAGAAAAGGCTGATAAAAGAATACCAGCCTTTTTGGTTATTTAAGTTAAGTGTTATTAATCACCACCCAAACTCCATTTAAGAGGAGTATTGGCATTAGCAGCAGATACACGAAGGTATCCTTGCATTTCTTGGTGAAGGGCAGAACAGAAGTCTGTACAGTAGAAAGGCCATACCCCTACTTTGGTAGGTTTCCATACGAGAGTTTCTGTTTGTCCGGGCATGATAAGAAGTTCTGAATTTTGAGCTCCCAATACAGCGAATCCATGAGGAATATCCCAGTCCTGTTCTACGTTAGTTACGTGGAAATATACAGTATCTCCCACTTTAATACCTTCAATGTTATCAGGAGAGAAGTGGCTACGTACACAAGTCATATATACATGCACGGTGTTGCCTTCTCTTACCACTTTAGCATCCGCATCGGAACGAGTTACATAAGGATGATGATTGTCCTTAAGTGAATAGATTTTGAGCTGTTGATCTTTGATTTTTGATGCAGCAATACCTTGTGCATAGTGAGGTTCTCCGATGGTTGGGAAGTCCAAAAGAAGTTCCATTTTGTCACCAGAGATATCAAACAATTGAGCAGATTGGCAAAGTTCAGGTCCTGTAGGAAGGTAACGATCTTTGGTAATCTTGTTCATAGCTACTAAGTATTTACCGTAAGGCTTGCGAGAGTCTCCACCAGGAATCATAAGGTGTCCAGGAGAGTAGTAAGTAGCATGTCTGTCTAATACTTCCCAAGTTCCCACTTTCCATTTTACCACTTCAGAGGAGATAAAGAAAGTAGTATAAGCATTGCCTTTGTCATCGAACTCAGTATGCAAAGGACCAAGTCCAGAACTCTTAACAACACCTGCTACTACTGCATCCATTTTGATAGTAGGAATACCGTATTTTTCTCCATCAAAAGCTTTGTCTTCAATAGCTTTGAGCATCTTAGAGAAAGAGTGTACAGTAAGTTCAGAAGCCAATTTACCATTACCTACAATATATTCCCCTGTTGGGTCAACATCCACTCCGTGAGGAGATTTTGGTGTAGGAAGAAGGTATACCAATCCTGGGAGCTGAGAAGCATCAAGAATTTTTACAGTTTCTATTACTTCACTCTTACCTGTGTGCGTATCATCACTGTATGTATTGTGGTAGTGAGGAGCTTTCATTTCGGTAAATTTACCTTGTTTGATATAATCCTCTGCCACTTTCCAGTTGATAGCAGCTACATAGTCATAGTCGTTTTGGGAGGCTTCTACTTCAAGGAGGGTATTTGCTTCTTCAGTGTTATAAGTAGTGAAGAATACCCAACCGTGAGATTTTCCCTTACCAGAGTGTGCTAAGTCATAGTTGAAACCAGGCATGAGTACTTGAAACTCAACATTCATTTTCCCTGTTTCAGGATTTACTTTAACGAAAGAGATAACCCCTTTGAATTTACCTTTGTAATCCTTAATAGCTACGTCCTCCTGAGGAATAGGCACAGAGAAACGAGTTCCTCCTACAATATACTCAGTGTTTTCTGTAACGAAAGTAGAAGAGTGGTTACCTGCTGCATTAGGAAGTTCCAAGATTTCTTCTGTTTCAAAAGTCTTAAGGCTAATGCGAGCTACACGAGGAGTGTTATTAGCATTGATGAAGATCCAACGTCCGTCCACTTCTCCATTAGTTTGAGAAAGGTCAGGGTGGTGAGAGTCATCCCAAGGAATAAACCCATGGCTAGTTTCCAAAAGGGGTTTGGTTTCTTCATTGTAACCATACGCCTTTTCAGGGTCTTGTGAGAACACAGGAGTTACTTTGAGTAGACGTCCGGAAGGAAGTCCGTAAGTGGCAAGCTGTCCACTGAATCCTCCGGAGAGGAACGCATAGTACTCGTCATATTGTCCTGGGGCTACATATACCCGAGAGGCAGCGTCCGAAGCACCCATAGCTCCTGACTTATTACTATTGCTATTATTGCCATTTCCACAACTGGCAACAAGCGCTCCAGCAACTGCCAAAGATAACAATTTGCTTGTCTTCATAAAACAATTTTTATTAAATATTATATCCTTAAAGTTTGATTAGGTAAAGCCTATTTAGTTTTATAAGAACTAAGACAGACTTTAAACCTAAATGTATTATTCAATAGTACGGAAATATTCCAAGATGGCTCTAGCTTGTTCCTCACTAAGGTGCTGATTAGCCATAGGAGCTCCATTGGCTTCCACTAAGAGTTGCTTAGCAATGGGGTCTTTAGCAACCATTTCCTCTGGATTAAGGATCATGTTCATTACCCACTCAGGAGAACGTCTCTCGAGAATTCCTTTAGGAGCAGGACCTATGAATTTCTTAGTAGGTTTATGGCAAGCAGTACAGTTGAGCTTATAGAGTTCCTCTCCCTTTTGAGCAAGAGCTTTGTCTACACTAGCTCCCAAAGGAGGGTTTACACTCTTTACAGGACCTATTCCTTTGTTATTCAGATCCACTCCTCCTCCTGCAGGGGCAGGGGTCTCGGCAGGAGTTGTTGTATTCTCTGGGGTAGCAGTTGTTGTGCTTTGGTTACTTCCTTCAGAGGTTGTAGTCCCTTGTCCAGAGCCTGACCCTCCATTACAGCTTGCAATACTTAAGGCAATTAAAGCTGCAAAAGTTAGTTTTAAAAGTTTCATTAAAATTTAATTTAGTATTTTTATGCCACAAAGATACATCTTTTTTTGAAAAGAAAATTACATATATGTATTTTTTTTCTAAAAAGTCAAAATAAGTGAAATATAATAGATATATTACACAAAATAAATAAATTATAATGATAGAAAAATAAAAGATAATAACTTTATATTTAACAAAACGGTTGTATTTTAATATTTATTTATGAAATTAACCGGTTCAAAAAGGAAATTATTCTCAAAAAAAGTAGGAAAAAGTCTTTTTATTTTTCAGATAAGGAAAAATTTCTGAAACTCTTTTTTAAAAGAGCTTCTTTTCCTTCATAACTTTTTGGTATACATTCTCATACATGGGTATAATTTTCCTTTCGTCAAAGCGAGAAGCCTCCTCGAAGGCTTGTTTTTTGAACCGAGCAAGTGTTTTTCTGTCTTTTAGGATAATAAGAGCATTATCCACCATGGACGGTATGTCTCCCACATCGCTAAGGAAGCCTGATATGCCTTGCTTATTCACTTCAGGGATACCTCCTGCATTACTTGAGATTACAGGGACTCCCTCTGCCATAGCCTCTAAGGCAGCGAGCCCGAAACTTTCTGTTTCAGAAGGAAGTATAAATAAATCAGAAGAACAGAGAATGTCATTTACTTCCAGATAATTACCAAGAAAAGTAACATAATTCTGGATCTCTAACTGATGTGCTAAAGCCTGGGCATTCTCTCGATCAGGACCATCGCCTACCATGATGAGTCTTGCTTTCTTGTAAGGAAGAATTCTGTGAAAGATACGTACTACATCACAAGCTCTTTTGACTTTTCTAAAGTTACTTACGTGAGTGATAATTAGTTCATCGGGATTGGCAAGCATGGCACGATGGCAGGTTTTAGGTTGTTTTTTCCTTTTTTCTATGTCAATGAAATTAGGAATAACGGAAATATCCTTTTGGATATCAAATAGTTCATAGGTATTCTTGCGTAAGCTCTCTGAGACAGAAGTTACTGCATCGGAGGCGTTGATACTGAAGGTAACAGCTGTCTTGTAATAAGGGTGATTTCCTACCAAGGTGATATCTGTACCATGTAAGGTGGTGATAATAGCTACTTTAAGTCCTTCTTTGTGTAGTATTTGTTTTGCCATATAGGCTGTGTAGGCATGAGGAATAGCATAATGGGCATGTATGATATCAATATTATATTCACGCACCACCTCAACCATTTTACTGGAAAGGGCTAGTTCATAAGGCTGGTAACGGAATAGCGGATATTCCTCCATGTACACTTGATGAAGATGAATATTCTTATGGAAAGAAGATAGCCGCACAGGCTGTCCATAAGTAATAAAATGTATCTGATAGCCCTTTTGTGCGAGGGCAACTCCTAATTCAGTGGCAACCACACCACTTCCTCCAAAAGTAGGGTAACAAACAATAGCAATATTCATAATCTATTTAGGTAAAAAGTAAAGTCGCATGAGTGAGCAGGAAAGTGAAAAACAAAAAGTATAGTCAGCGAGTGCCTACAGCCTGAAAGGTCGCATGAGGCGAGGAATAGAGGGAATCTATTACCTGTTACCTTAAAAGTTGTATCTAGCTTGTGCTGTAACATGCATATCAGCAAAGTCCTTTCGCAAATATTTATAATAAACAGCAATGCCTATCATGGCAGCATTATCGGTACAGTATTGGAATTCAGGGATGAATACTTCCCAAAGGTCTTTCTTTGCATAGTGCTGTAGGGTAGCTCTCAGGGCAGAATTAGCAGAAACACCTCCTCCTATAGCTATCTGCTGAATCCCTGTCTGGGAAACAGCCTTCTTGAGCTTGCGCATAAGAATTTCAATTATTGTATATTGTACAGAAGCACAGATATCAGAAAGATTCTCTTGAATAAAATTAGGATTTTCCTTTACATTTTTCTGTATAAAATATAGGACGGAGGTTTTCAGTCCTGAAAAACTAAAATTTAGTCCTTCTACCTTAGGAAAAGGGAAGGAAAAAGCATGAGGATTTCCTTCTTTGGCATATTTATCTATCAAGGGACCCCCAGGATAGGGAAGTCCCAATATCTTGGCAGTTTTATCAAAAGCTTCTCCTGTGGCATCATCTTGAGTTTCTCCGAGAATCTCCATGGAAAAATAGTCGTTAACTTTGAGTATCTGGGTGTGCCCTCCGCTGATGGTCATGGCAAGGAAAGGAAAAGAAGGTTTCTTATTTCCTTCTTTATCAATAAAATGAGATAGAATATGTCCTTGCAGATGATTGACCTCTACCAAGGGGATGTCTAAAGAAAGAGCTAAGGATTTAGCAAAGGAAACTCCCACAAGGAGAGAGCCTTGCAAACCAGGTCCTCGTGTAAAGCCAATGGCTGAAAGTTGTTCTTTAGCTACATGGGCTCGTGCTAAAGCCTGATGTACTACAGGGATAATATTCTGTTGATGAGCACGGGAGGCAAGCTCTGGCACCACTCCCCCATATTCCTGATGAATCTTCTGACTGGCAATTATATTGGAAAGGACTTTTTCTCCACAAAGTACAGCAGCAGAGGTATCATCACAGGAGGATTCTATGGCTAATATATAAGGTTTTTTAGGTGTCATTTTAATAAAATTAAGAAAAATAGTGCTTTTTTCGCAAATAAAAGATAAATTCTTCTCTTTAGATAAAATTCTTGAGGTTATTCGGTGAGAGAAGAGAAATTTATTGTACTTTTGCCCCAAAAATTGTCTTGGTAAAAGCAAGGCAAAAGTACTAAAAAAATAGACAAAACGAAGGTGACTCAAAAAATTTTTCGTATATTTAAAAATATCGTAAAAATTATCTGTTATATTCTGATTTTTGTATTCTTACTACTGATGATCCCCTCCGTACAGACAAAGTTGGCATCGGTGGTTATGAATCGCATCAATACGGACTATAATGTGGATATACATATAGAAAAACTCTCAGTAAGCCTTACGGGAATGGTGAATCTTGAGCAAGTACTTATCCGTGACTATCAAAAAGATACACTTATCTCTGCACAGGAGATTCGTACTCCCATACTGAACCTAAGGCAACTGATGAAGGGAAACTTGTATTTTTCCACTCTTGAAACCGATAGGCTTTTCCTTGATATGAAAACCTATAAAGGGGATACTCTTTCTAATTTAGATATATTTGTTTCTCGTTTTGATAGTGATACTCCACCAAGTAAGGAACCTTTCATCATGAGAGCCAATACAATAAAAATTAAGAATGGGCGTTTTCGGGTAAGTGATTACAATACTGAGAATACTAATGTTGTACTCACCGAGATAGATGGACTGACGGCAACGATCCATGACTTTGATATTTTGGATTCCGATATAAAGCTGCAACTTAAGAACGGAATATTTCTCTTTGATAACCATCTGAAGGTGGATGACCTCTCAACCTCTTTCCAGTATTCGGATTCACTTATTTCTTTAGATAAACTGCTTCTTAAAACGCCTTTCTCTCAGGTAGACGCCGATATTAGTTTTATAGCAAATCAAGGTAGTTTCTCTAACTTCCTTGATAAGGTAGGTATACAAGCCTCTATGAGAACTTCTTATATCAGTACGAATGACATCAATGGTTTTTATGATGGATTCGCCATGGAGCGGACACTTGAGGTAGAAGGAGAGCTTAGTGGGTCGCTTAATAATTTGTCAGTAAAGAATGTACATTTGTATCATGAAAATACGGCTATTGAGGGAGAGAATATCCTTATAAAGAATGCCTTCAATAAGGAGAAAGATTTTGTGTTCTGGGGAGATTTTCCTCATTTTGCTTCCGTATATTCGGACTTAGTAGGACTTATGCCGAACCTCTTAGGAAAGAACCTTCCAGAGGAGCTACGAGATTTCGGTTTCTTTGAAGGAGAGGCTGAGTTCACCTATACAACCAAAGATCTCCTTGTGGATGCCGATATATTTACCCAAAAAGGGGATTTTATTATAAGTGGTTCTTTCTTTGATATAGCACACCCTCAAAGGACTAATTATAAAGGAACTCTGGAGACATACCAATTACAATTAGGAAACTTACTAAAAATCTCTCAAATGGGAAAACTCTCTGCAGCTATCCAATTTGTAGGTAAGGGACTGAGTGCTAAAAGTTTGGAAAAACTATCTCTTCAAGCTACTGTTCATTCAGTGCTTTATGATAACTATCTTTATAAAAATATAAAGTTAGATGCAGAGTATTTCCGTAAAAGAATCAAAGCAACAGCTTCCATAGGAGATGATAATCTTAAGATGGACTTTAAGGGAATGGCTGATATTACTTCCTCAGAAAAGGCGAATTACGTGCTCTCTGGAGAAATGAAACATGCAGACTTGAAGGCGTTAGGCTTTATTAAGAAGGATTCTATTGCTAAGGTAAAAGGAAATATAGATCTGGATATTACAGGAAATACGCTGGATAACATGGTTGGAAAGGTAGTCCTTAAGAATGCTTCCTATCAGAAAAACTCACAAATATATGATTTTGCTGATTTCTCCATTGAGATTCAGAAAGATACTACAAGCCTTCGCACAATTACTTTGGAATCACCCGATATTATCTCAGGAAAAATACAAGGAGAATTTAAGTTCTCTCAAGTAGGGCATATATTAATCAATACATTGGCTTATGGTTTTGATAATTATAAACCTTTCAAGGTAATGAAAGGACAATATCTTACCTTTGATTTTAAGATATATAATAAGATTATAGAAATCTTCCTCCCAGAACTTTCTTTAGCACCGAATACTTTTATTCGCGGTAAATTAGTGGGGGATGATAATGATTTTAAGATAAACTTTCGTTCTCCTTATATCAATATATCTAACTATTCTCTCAAGGGGATTAATTTTGAATATGATAAGAAAAACCCCTTGTATAGATCTCTCTTGCAGATATCTAGTATTGGAAATCCTTACTATAAGGTGGAGAAATTCAATATGCTCAATACCTCTACTACGGATACATTATTCTTTCAGACAGAATTCAAGGGCGGGAAGAACTCTCAGGATGATTATACCCTTAAGTTCTATCATACCATTAATGAAAAACGAGAATCCGTTATAGGACTTAAGCAGTCCACCATTTATTTCAAGGGAAATGAATGGCTTATGGATAATACTAAGGAGAATAAACTCATTTTGGATAGAAGATTGGACTCCATTCAGATCCAGAATTTTAATTTGCATCATAAAGATGAATCCATTGTCCTTAATGGGAGAATTGTAAAGAAGGATTATAAGGATCTTCATCTGATTTTTGACAAAGTAGATATAAATAAGATAACTCCTGAACTGGAGGGATTGGACTTAGATGGTATCCTAAGCGGACATCTGTCACTCATTCAGCAGAAGAATAAATATTATCCTACCTCTGACCTGATTATAAAGGGATTCATGTTAAATAAGTATGATTTAGGAGACCTGCAGGCTATGATTGAAGGAAATGAGGACTTGTCGTCCTTCAATACCAACTTAGAATTTGTCAATGGCTTAGGAGAAGGATTTCATACTTGGGGAGATATCTCGATAAAGAATGGAGGTACGTATCTTAATCTTACTTCACAAATTGATAAGCTGAACTTAAAACCTTTTGCTCCACTTGCCAAAGATATTCTTTCTAATCTTAGGGGAAATATCTCAGGAAAGGCACAGATAACAGGACAAGTCTCCATGCCAAAAGTGGAAGGAACACTTTCCCTTGATAATACAGGAATGGGTGTCCCTTATCTGAATATTGATCTTGACCTCTCTCCTAATGCTCAAATAGTATTGCAAGATAATAATTTAATATTCAGTGATATAATACTTACAGATAAGGTATATAGAACGCAAGCGCTCCTTACTGGAAAGATTTATCATCGCAACTTTAGTGATTGGTTCTTAGACCTCCATTTTGATACTAAGAATAAGCGTTTCTTAGTGCTCAATACTCAGGCTAAGGATAATGAACTCTTCTATGGAACTGGGTTTATCATTGGTAAAGCAAGCATAACAGGAAATGTTAATGACCTTACCATAGGGGTGAAGGCAGTAACAGGAGAGGGAACTAAATTTAAAATTCCTTTAAGTGATACTCAAACGGTCGGAGATGATTCTTTTATTACATTTACCTCTAAGGAAAAAGCGAATAACCAACAAACCCTTTCAAAAACCTATCAAGGGCTTGAAATGAATTTTGATTTGGATGTTCTTCCTTCAGCAGAAATTGAAATCATCGTAGACCCAAAGAATAATTCAAGCCTTATAGGGCGTGGTGCGGGAACAGTTCTTTTAGAAATAAATACCAATGGTAAGTTCAATATGTGGGGGGACTTTATCACAACTACAGGAGAGTATAACTTTAAGTATGAAGGCTTGATTGATAAGAAATTTAAGGTACTCCCTAATGGTTCTATCTCATGGAATGGAGACCCCATGGGGGCAACCTTACAAAACCTAAAAGCCGCCTATACTCTTTATGTAAATCCCTCTGTTCTCTTGGATTCCAATCAATACAATAGGAAGATACAAACTCAAGTGGTGATAAACTTACAAGGAGATTTGTCACACCCTCAAACGGTTTTTGATATTACTTTCCCTGATAGTAGTCCGAGCCTGGTCTCTGAACTGAATTATCGACTGGAGGATTCTGATAAGAAACAGCTACAAGCTTTCTCTCTCTTGGCACAAGGGAACTTTATGAGTGATGCTACTGCAGGGGAAAAACTGTTATCTTACAATATGCTGGAGACTGCAGCAGGTATTTTTAATCAATTGCTATCGAGTGATGATGATAAGCTTAACTTAGGGGTAAGCTATGAGAGTGGTACGGTAACCCCTGAAAGAACTTACAATAGCTCTGACCGATTAGGAATTACCGTCTCTACTCAAGTGACGGATCGGATATTCTTTAATGGAAAGTTAGGAATTCCTATAGGAGGAGTTACTCAAACGGCTGTAGCAGGAGATTTTGAAGTCCAATTCCTTCTAACTAAGGACGGTAGGCTTAGTGCTAAGATATTCAACCGTGAGAATGAATTACAACAATACCTTATTGATAAAATAGATTACTCTCAAGGGGTAGGACTTACTTATAAGGTGGATTTTGAAACCTTTAAGCAACTGATACAGGGAATCTTTGGAAATAAGGCAAAGAATAAGCAATGATACTCACAACACTTAAAAATCAATTCCTTCAGGAACTTATCCAGTATGATGTAACAGAGAGAAATAGTCTATTTTTCATTACTATTGAAGAGTGTTTGGCAATCAATAAAGCAGATTATTTTCTCTATAGAGAAAGAGAACTCTCTATAGAACAGATAAATAAGGTAGCAAAAGCGCTGAGTGAGCTTAAGAAAAATATCCCTATACAGTATATTTTTCATAGAACTTACTTCTATGGAATGTCTTTCTTTGTTAATGATAATGTGTTGATTCCCAGACAAGAAACTGAGGAATTAGTGGAATGGATATTGCGGGAAACCCCTAAGAATACCCCCTTACAAATTCTTGATATAGGTACCGGTAGTGGAGTTATAGCAATTGCCCTAAAAAAATACTTGCCTGAGGCTACAGTTTTTGCTTTGGACATAAGTGAAAAAGCTCTTGAAGTAGCTCAAAGGAATGCTAAAGAGAATAAGGTTTCTGTTCACTTCTTACAGGAAGATATTCTAAAGGTAACACACTTAGGACGGATTTTTGATATTATTGTTTCCAATCCTCCTTATGTAAGGAATTCAGAAAAAAGAGAAATAGCGCTTAATGTTTTGGAACATGAACCTCATCTGGCACTATTTGTCCCTGATGATAATCCTTTGCTTTTCTATGAAAAGATAGCAGAATTAGCCCATCAACATTTGTCCAAGCAAGGAAAGTTATTTTTTGAAATGAATCAATACTTAGCAAAAGAAATGATACAAATGCTTAATAGGAAAGGATTTAGAAAAGTAGTATTACAAAAAGATTTATCAAATCATGATAGAATGATTTTAGCAACTATTGAATGAAAATATGAAAAATATGAATGCAAATATAATTGCTCAGGGAATCCTTAAAGCCGTAGGAATGATTGTAGGAGTATTCCTCCTATGCTTGGGAATTTACAAGCTACAGAATGTAATTATCTATGTTATATTGGCTTCTGTGCTTGCCTTAATAGGACGTCCCATAATACAATTCCTAAAGAAAAAATTAAAGTTTAAGAACACTTGGGCAACCATTACCTCTATAGGGCTTATTATGTGTTTTTTTATAGGACTTATGAGTTTATTTATTCCTATGTTAATTACGCAAGGGAAGAATTTGGCTTCTATTGATTTCCAGGCGTTGAATGATAATATTCTTCTCTTTTTGGATAATATTCTTCTTTCTTTAGGATTTACGAAATTGGAATCCAATATAACGAATATCCCCGAATTGCTTAATATGCAGGATGTCTCCTCAGTGGTTAATGGTTTTATTGAGATTATCAGTAACTTAGGCATGGGACTCTTTTCGGTCTTCTTCATTGCTTTTTTCTTTATGAAGGATGGAACGGCTATTAGTAACTCCTTTTTAAGTTTGGCAGATCCTAAGCGATTGCCTAAGATTAAGAAAACACTGGAGGAGATTAAGAACTTACTTTCTCGTTATTTTGTAGGATTATTTTTGCAACTAACCGTTATCTTTGTACTTTTAACCATTGTGCTGCTTATCTTTGGGGTAGGGGATGCTGTGATTATAGCTTTCTTGTGTGCACTGCTGAACCTAATTCCCTATCTGGGACCTATCATAGGGGCTGTGGTAATCTCTGTACTTACTATTTCTAATTTTATGGATGCGGATGTACAAAGTGTAATACTCCCTAAAACTATCTATGTGCTTATAGGATTTCTTATTACTCAACTAATTGATAATGTGTTCAGTCAGCCAATCATTTTTTCTAATTCAGTAAAATCCAATCCTTTGGAGATATTTTTGATTACCTTAATTAGTGGAACTCTTTTCGGGATTGTAGGGATGGTTGTGGCAATTCCTGCTTATACTGTACTCAAGGTCATTCTTAAGGCAGTTTTTCCTAATAATAAATTTGTTCAAATGCTTACTTCTAAAATATAAAATGCTGAACTACAGAATATTAGATTCTGATGTACAGGCTTTTATACAGAGGAATCTGAAAGTTAATATTCCAAATCTCATTCTGAAAAAATCTCCTTTTGAGGGGATTACCTCTGCAGAATTAGCCACCCAGATTGAGGGAAAAGCAAGAAGTAGAACGAAACTTCCTCTCTGGTATGCTACAGAGGGGATTTATTATCCGGCTAAGCTATCCTTGGAGCAAGCCTCTTCTGAAGCTACAGCTTGTTATAAAGCCTCTTTGGTTAGTGGAAATTTGCTTGATGCCACAGGAGGCTTCGGGGTGGATGATTATTTCTTCTCTCAGCGATGCAAAAGTGTTACGCATTGCGAACTTCAGAAGGAACTCTCTGAAATTGTGCAGCATAATTTCAAGCTATTACAAGCCAAGATTCACTGTGTAAGTGAGGACTCATATAAGTATCTTTATGATAAGGGATTTTTCTTTGATGTGATTTATTTAGATCCTTCAAGGCGAGATAACCAGAAGAGGCGAATTTTCCTCTTAGAGGATTGTTTACCCAATGTCCCTGATACTTTGGATTTTCTTTGGCAATATACCGATACCCTCTTGATAAAAACCTCTCCTATGCTGGATATCACTCAGGCACTTATTCAACTTCCACAAACCGCTCAAGTACACATCGTAGCTGTAGAAAATGAGGTTAAAGAACTTTTGTTCTTATTAAAGAAGGAAAGAACCAATACACTTGTTAGAATGGTTAATATGTGTGCTTATCGTTCAGATATATTCTCTTTTTATCTGTCACAAAAACAAAAAGCAGTGGTGGGATTTTATGGGACAGAAGGAAAATATTTGTATGAGCCCAATGCTTCTATTCTCAAGGGAGGAGCTACTGATTTACTTGCTCAAGAGTATGGGCTTATGAAGGTAGCGCCTGATTCTCATTTACTTATAGGAGAAAATTATCTGCCTGATTTTCAAGGACGTATTTTTAGGATAAAAGAGAAAATACCTTTTTCCAAAACAATGGTAAGGCAAAGTGCAATCTCTCAGGCAAATATTACTATACGAAACTTTCCTCTCTCTGTTGAGCAGATTCGTAAGCAATTCCATATCAAGGAAGGTGGAAATCTTTATCTGTTCTTCACCACAACCTCAGAAGCGGAAAGAATAGTTATTATTTGTGAAAAACCCTTTGGATAATTGCCGATAAAATTGTAACTTTGCACAAGTTATGAAACAGTTACGCCTTATTATTTTCCGTGAATACCTCACTAAGGTACGCAATAAATCTTTCTTACTGATGACACTCTTAAGTCCATTAGCAGTGATTGCTTTGTCCTTATTAATTGCTTACCTTACTCAGTTGAACAATGCAACCCAACATCATGTTGATATTTTGGATGAGAGTGGTTACTTTGAGCAAGTTTTTGCTCAAGAGAAGGGAATCACTTATACTTACACTACCGAGGGTCGTTTGGAACAGCTCAAAAAAGTATCCGAAGAGAAACAAGTATATGGATTCCTGTATATAGATAAGAGAGCAAACCATTTTCAGTTCTTCAGTGAAGAGTCTCCAAGCCCTTCCTTTATAGAAAAATTACAACAAATTATAGAGCAAGGTCTTTTCCTTCATAATCTACAGCAGGAGAATATCAATCCTTCACAGATAGCCAATGCTAAAGAGAATGTTTCCATTACTTTACTAAATTATTCGGGAGATAGGAGTTCTCAGATGGCAAGTTGGCTTCGGCTTATTTTTGGAGGAACAGCGGGTTATTTGCTAATGATGTTTATCATTGTTTATGGAAATATGATTATGCGCAGTGTCATAGAGGAAAAGGTAAATCGCATTGTTGAAGTGATAGTCTCTTCTGTAAGACCCCATACCTTGCTTTTAGGAAAGATAATAGGGACCTCTTTGGTGGGGATTACTCAATTTCTTATCTGGCTCCTCTTGGGAATATTGCTTTTGTCACTATTACCCTCTCTACAAGGAACTGCTGGGGCTACTTCCAATCCTCATATAATAGCAGATTTACTCAAGGAACTAAGCCTTTTGCCTTTGGTAAAACTATCTATTTGTTTCTTCTTATACTTTATTGGAGGGTATTTGATATACAGTTCCTTTTATGCTACTATAGGAGCTGCTGTGGATAGTGAAACAGATACACAACAATTCCTTCTTCCGGTACTTTTCCCTTTGATATTAGCCATTTATATTGGCTTCTTTACAGTAATAGAAGACCCTCATGGAAGCGTTTCTGTCATATTCTCTCATATACCACTGACCTCTTCAGTGGTAATGCTCATGCGTATCCCCTTCGGGGTATCATGGGGAGAGATTATACTTTCCTTAGTACTATTATACGGTTTCTTCTTCCTTGCCCTATGGGTGGCAGCCAGAATCTATCGCATAGGAATCCTTTCCTATGGAAAGAAACCTTCTTACAAAGAACTTCTCAGATGGCTAAGGATGCCTAATTAAACTATTTTTATGAATATTAATTATCTGATGTATAGTAGGGGAGTGTGTATCCTTATAACCTTTCTTATGATGGGGAATATCCATATAGGAGCTCATACTTTTCCTAAGGATAGCCTTCCAAGAGTGAAATCTGTTAAGGATATTCATACCAAGTTTGTGAATATAGAACAGCTTTCTTCGGATTTTGTATTGGATATGAAGTATGCCACCACTGACAATTTTCTCAAACAAAAGGTGTATGATTGCCCTAAATGTTATCTTAGGAAAGCTACTGCTAAAGCACTATTGGAGGCACAGAAGGATTTCATAAGAAGAGGGTATGCAATTAAGATATTTGATTGTTATCGCCCTCTTTCTATCCAAAAGAAGATGTGGAAAATCCTACCAGGCACCCATTATGTGGCCAATCCAGCTAAGGGCTCTAAGCATAATCGGGGAGCTGCTGTGGATATTACTTTAGTAGAACTTAAAACAGGAAAAGAACTCAATATGGGGACACCTTTTGACTTCTTTGGAGAAAAAGCACACCATAGCTATACTAAGTTGCCTAAGGAGGTCTTAGAGAATCGTAAACTACTTAAGGAGGTAATGAATAAGTACAATTTTAAGTCTATTTTCTCAGAATGGTGGCATTATGAATACCGTCCTGAAATGACCTCTCCTGTAGAAGATATCTCTTGGGAATGTCCTTGAGAGAAGAGTGAGAAGCTAATAAAGATTTTAAAAAAACATTATAGTAAGCATAAATAATTCTTAAAACAGAGTTATTCAAAAAAAAATGCTTAATTTTGGCACGATATTTTATAGTCTTTAAAGTGCCATGAAAAAAAGATTTTCTTTTTCATTATTTTTGTTGTGCTTAAGCTTTCCACTGTTTGCACAGAAAGCAACACGGATAGCTTATGTGGATATGAATTATATCCTTAATAACATGGACGAATATAAGGTAGCCAGTGAACAACTTAGCCAAAAGGTGGCTCAGTGGGAGAAAGATATTGAACAGAAGCAAGCCGATATAAAAAGCCGTGAGGAAAAGCTTGAAGCTGAAAAGCCCCTCCTTACCTCTGAGATGGTCAAAGATAGAGAGGAAGAAATTCAAGTATTACAACAGAACTTGGATGATTATAAGCAAAAACGATTTGGAGCCGAAACAGGGGATTATATCACACAACGTTGGAAGCTCATCCAGCCTATCCAAGACCAAGTGTTCAATATAGCACAACAGATAGGAAAAACAAGAAAATATGATTATATTTTTACCTCAGACGATGCAGCCTCTATCTATGCAGATGAGAAAAATGATATTACCAAGATAGTTCTGCGATTGCTCAAGAGAAAAGATAATGCAGAGGACAGGAATAAAGAAATAAGTACTTTGCTTAAGGAAAACCTTAACTTTGAGTACAAAGATGAAAGACAGCGTAAAGTAGAAGAACGTGAGAAAAAATATAAAGAAAGCCTTGATAAGCGACAGAAAGAAAGAGAACGTATCAAGCAAAAACAATTAGAAGAAAAACAAAAAAGAGAACAAGAACGTGCTCAAGCAATAGAAAAGAAAAAAGCAGAAAAAGCACAACAACAAAAGCAACAAACAAATAATAATAAATAATTTAACACATAGAAAAATGATAAAAAAAATTAGAAATTGGGTAATTACAGCTGCATTTATCCTTGGAGGAACAACTATCGCTATGGCACAAGTCAAAATAGCTCATATTGATTCTCAAAAGCTCCTTAAAGAAATGCCTGAAATGAAGGCTGCTCAAGCGCAGTTACAAAAATTGGAACAATCCTATACCAATGATATCCAAGCTTCTGTAAAAGAATATCAAAAGAAAGTAGAAGAATTCCAACGTAAGGTAAATGCTCTTACTGAAGCTCAACTTAAAGAAAAACAAGCAGAACTTGAAAAGGAACAAAGAGCCTTGGAGACTATGCAAAATAATATCCGTCAAGCACAACAAACCGCTGCTGAAGAATACCAAAAAAAGAGCCAAACCTTAATAGAACCTATTATGGAAAAAGCTAAAAAGGCTGTACAGAAGGTAGCTAAGGCACAGGGTTATCAGTATGTATTGGACTCCGCTACAGGAGCAGGAGTGATTGTAGCTGAAGGTAAAGACCTGTTCAATGATGTGAAAAAAGAATTAGGATTTTAATATGATTCAATGATTAACGCTTATGATAAGCGTTAACCTATTACCATTAAAAAGTGCTTACAGTTTTGGGCTGTAAGCACTTTTCTATTATAATCATTGGTTATTATTCTAAATCTCCTTGTATTGGTCTTTGAAGTTCTTAAACAGTGTCATTAGGTTAATGATAGAACGAATCAATACCCGTGTTTCCAATAACAAACTGAAATAAAGTTTAGTATTCTTGGGGCTGGACTCAGTGGTACGAATGTCGCGAATCTGTTTCTCTATCAGCTCAGAAATCTCATCCTTAATAGCATTTACATCCTTGATAAGCTGTGTTGTAGAATTGGAATACATGGAGATATTAAGGATTTCTAATATCTTCTGGAATTGGCGGTGCATTTTCTCAGAGATGGTCTTCAGGTTACGTATGTGATTGTATTTTAGCTTTTTGTGATTGTTATCCACATGAGTATAGCTAGTGTCCGCAATAAAGCTGATAGAGTTGGACATACTATGGAGGTAGTCCAAGATTAGAATATAGAACTTACTGGAAGTTACAGAACTATCATCAATGGAGCGGATAAAGTAATAAATATCACTTTTCAGATCTTCTATATCGGAGGAGAGAGCTTTGGCTTTCTTCTTACAAGCTTTTAATCCCTTATGATTCTCTACCGCTAAGTTATCTATCACTTCATTGTAGAGTTCATCAATGGTTTGTACGGCTCCTGCAATATTCTGGGAGCTAATTTTCATAATCCCACTGATGGTAATAAGGTCTTCTTTATTAAAACGTTTCTTCTGAGCCTCTTTCTCTTTTCTTTGTCTTTTCCGATAAGCAATAGCATTTCTAACGACCAGATAACCTACAAGGAATATCATGGTAATTAGGGCATAAATTTCCCCATAGAAGAGAATAGCAGCGATAATAAGCCCCATAACAAAGGCAGCGCCAGCGGTAATAAACCACCCTCCAATAACATTGAACACACCTGCTACGCGAAATACAGCAGATTCTCTCCCCCAAGCCCTATCAGCAAGTGAAGTACCCATAGCTACCATGAAGGTAACATAGGTAGTGGAAAGGGGAAGTTTGAAGGAAGTGCCTACAGCAATAAGGCTACTGGAGACTACCAAATTGGTTGCTGCACGAATGACATCATAAGCAGGCTTGTCGTATGAAGAATCTTCTCTTTCTAAGGGTTTCTCAAAACGACTATTTATACGTTCTAATATTTTCTTGGGAATAAATTCCTCCAACACAGAGGTAATCCATACACTGAAACGGACAATGCCACGAGAGAGCCCTGTAGCTTCAAATCTTTCTTTCCCAGTACTTTGCTGAGAGAGTTTCATCTCGGTTTGCATGACATGCAAAGTTTTCTTAGAGAACCATAAGGTAAGAATCATTAACAGACCAGCCAGCAGTAAGAATATCTGAGGAGTCTGTGCATTCTCTCGTAAAGCTTCCATCGTTAAGGAATGGTTGGGGGTTCCTGCAGCCTCCCATAGTTGAAAGGAATCCCAAGCAGCGACAGGGACTCCAATGAAGTTAACTAAGTCATTCCCTGCAAAAGCCATAGCTAGAGCAAAAGTTCCTGAAAGAATAATTACCTTCCAGATGCTTACCTTACACCAATAGAGTATCTGCCCTAAGAAAGCAAAGAAAATAAAAAAGCACCCCAGGAGAAGAGAGGTGTGGGTCTCTACCCATTCTAATTGCTCCTTATGAATAAAAGAAAGTCCTCCTAATCCTTTGATGATTAGAAAGTAACTTAAGGCAGTAAGGGAAATTCCTCCTACAATACCACTAAAGTAGCGCATCCTCCTCTCAAAATTAAAGGTAAAGATAAGTCGTGTGATAAATTGTATAAAGGAACCTACTACAAAAGCAATGAATACCGACATGAAGATGGCTGAAATTACCTGCCCTACCTTGCCTGTATTGATATAATCCGTTACAGCATCTATTACATGGATAATCCTATCATTGACCTTTAATTCCTTGACAAAAGCAACCCCTACAGAAGCTCCTAAAAGTTCAAAAACAATAGAGATAGTTGTGGAAGTGGGTAAGCCTATATTATTAAAGAAGTCCAACAGAACAATATCTGCTAACATGACGGAGGCAAAGATAACCATCAGTTCTTCAAAATAGAACATCTCCGGATTAAAGATACCTTTCTTGGCGATTTCCATCATTCCATTGGAGAAGATAGCTCCTATTCCAACCCCTATACTTGCCACTATCATAATAGTGCGAAGTTTGGCGGCACGTGAACTCACTGCGGAATTAAGAAAGTTCACCGCATCATTGCTCACCCCTACAGTAAGGTCAAAAGTGGCTAAAACAAAAAGTGCAAAAAGGGTAAAGATATAAACCTGTTCCATTCTTTTGTATTTTGGTGCAAATATCCGATTTTTTTATGAGAATTATGCTATAAAAGAAGAAGTTTTTTAAGGAATAATGGGGCTGTCTTTGGAGAAGTCAGAAGTTCTATTGGATAATAAGAAGTGATCTTGAGGTACTAAATAAAGAAAAAGGGGAGGCTATCCTTTTCAGAAAGCCTCTCCTCTTAGGAATTCCTTAAAATTTTGCTGAAAATATTTCTGGATTGATGTTGAGGCTACACCAGAACCAATCTTGGTAGCTGCGAGCGTTGGGAGTATTTTTGAGTGCTTTCGCTCCATCATTAGCAAAGTAAGTAGAGTACCCTACTTGCAATCCAATGAAGGATTGTAGTTTTAGGTTGTATACAAGGTCTATTTCACTGCCGAGACTATTGTGTTTCTTATCAGTTTTAAACTTAGCAGCGGGCGCAAAAAAGTGATAGGTAGCACTGAGGTTACTCTTTTCTCCAGTGCGTACATTGGCAGTAAGATAAGGATTAAGTAAGCCTATATTAGAGGTGAATCCTACATAATAATAGTCCATAAAGCCATAGAACTTGTGGTTAGTACCACTGAAAGGATTGAAGGCTTTATCCTTGCCGGAGGTATCATCAGAAGCATTTCCACTGAGATAATCTACTCCAGCAGTGAGTCCAAAGGAAGGGGTAAACCTATAACCTACATTTGCAGCGAGTAAGAAAGCACTCTTTTTAGCACCACTAGCATTTTTACCTGTTTGCATATAGGCGGAAGCACTATAGCTTAACGGGTTGCTTTTGCCAGTATAATATGCTCCAAAGGTTTGCATATTTTGGTCGGCACTGTTATCTGTACGATATCCTAAATTAGCAAACAAGAATGATAACTGTTGTGCTTCACTAATACTGTAATGGGCATGGAGGGCTTCTAAGTGTTGGTAATCTTGTCCAGCCCCTGGGGTAAAGTGTTGCCCACTGGGAGTATTTACGTTCAGTAATGCTGTCGCATTGCCCGACTGGTTGTAAGCAAAGAAACTGCGAAGAGTCCATTGTTCAGAAGGCATCCAGTTGAGATTCACAGCATCATGACTACGACCGGCAGGGTGCCAATCAAGTGACCCGAAAATACGATCATCATCTAAGGCGATTACCTGCCTACCAATCTTAGCATTGAGTGTATTGGCAAGTGGGAAAGCCGCATACGCTTCAAAGACCGACATGCCTCCTGTTCTATCCACCGCTTGTATTTGAGGGGCTTGTCCCCAAACGTTTACGTTCTGCAGAGAAACGTATAGATGCAAACGATCACTGTGCTTGTAGTCAAAGTTCAGTCGCAATCGGTTATTAGTGAGAATAGCAGGGGCTTCTCCCTCTTGTAAAGGGCGATAGGCACCATTGCGATACTCAAGACGCGGGCGTAATTGAGCGGAAAGAGTGAAAGCATTTTGTGGCTCTGTATCCAAACCTTCTGTGGTAGAAATCTCTTCCTGTGCTTTCACTAGATTGGGACACAGAATAAAACCAATGCCCAATGTTGTGATAGATAAAAAATTAACTTTCATAATATGTCATATTTATAATTTTTGAAATTAATATAGTATTTTTATTTAGAATGAAAATAAAATACTGTAAATGATGTTCTTGCGTTGCAAAATTAAAAAATTTTTTTTAATTTTGCAACGCAGATGTATTAAAAAGTTTAACTATATTATATATGACAGTATCCGATAAAGAAACTCCAGTTAATAAGAATCGCTTTTTTAGGTTCCTTATTCCTGCGTTAGTAGGAATACTGATAGGACTTAGTGGGTATGTATTTTATATCTCTAAGGCTCATTCCTACCTGTCCGACGATCCTAAGGCGTGCGTAAACTGCCATATTATGAAACCTGAGTATGCTACATGGTCTCATTCCTCACACGGACGTAATACCGTGTGTAACGATTGTCATGTACCTCATGATAATGTGTTTCGCAAGTACTATTTCAAAGCGAATGATGGGCTTCGCCATGCGACCATGTTTACTTTTCGAATGGAACCCCAAGTAATAAAAATGCATGCTCCAGGACAAAAGGTAGTACAAGAGAACTGTATCCGTTGCCACAGTACTTTAGTCAGTGAAGTACAAGCGGGTAAGGTAACTGCCCCTATGGCACATGCCAATAATGGTAAATTGTGCTGGGAATGCCATCGTGAGGTGCCGCACAGCCGTGTACGTGGACTTAATGCTACTCCTGACGCTCCTGTACCTATTATTGATGACATGGGCGCTAATATCCCCGATTGGCTACAAGAAATAGCCACTAAAAGTAAAAAGTAACACTAAAAATGAAATTATAATTTATATGATAATGAAAAAGAAACATTGGTTAATTGCAGGTATATTGGCAATAGTTACCTTCTTATTAGGACTACTAGCAAGTTCAATAATGAACAGATCAACGGAAGCTGAAATAATTGCTAAGGAAGGCAATAATCTTGCCGATCAAGAGTGTCGTAATGAATTGTATGCACCGTTCTATCCTCGCGAGTATGACTCTTGGGCAGCTACTGCCGATACCACTTTCCGCTCTAAGTATATGAGCAGTCAAGATGACGATATGCTTGAGCAACGTCCTGAAATGGTCATACTTTGGGCAGGTTATGCATTCTCTAAGGAATACAATGCTCCGCGCGGACACATGCATGCCATTGAGGATGTTACCAAAATCCTCCGTACGGGTGCCCCTACCGATTCTACACATTCTCCCCAGCCAGGTACTTGCTGGACTTGTAAAAGCCCTGATGTACCTCGCCTAATGAAGAAAGTAGGATTGGAAGCTTATTATAGTGCTCCTTGGGACAAGTGGGGTAGTGAGATCGTAAACCCTATTGGTTGTGCTACTTGTCACAATACCAAAACAATGAGTCTTGCTATTTCTCAGCCTGCTCTTGTTGAGGCTTTTGCTCGCCAAGGTCGCGATATTAATAAGGCTACTCACCAAGAAATGCGTTCACTTGTATGTGCTCAGTGCCACGTAGAGTATTATTTCAAAGGAGATAAAAAATATCTTACCTTCCCTTGGGATGAGGGAAAAGCAGTGGAGGATATGGAGAAATATTATGATGAATCCGGTTGGACAGATTATGTCCACAAAATAAGCCGTACTCCTATTATCAAGGCACAACACCCTGACTTTGAAATTTCACAATTTGGTATCCACGCACAACGTGGTGTATCCTGTGCTGACTGTCACATGCCTTACAAAACCGATGGCGCTGTGAAATTCTCTGATCGCCAAATTAGCAGTCCCTTACGTAACGTAACAGCAAGTTGCCAAACTTGCCACCGTCAAAGTGAAAAAGAATTGGTTAAAAATGTTGAAGACCGTCAAAATGCTGTATTCTCTTTGCGCAACCGTTTAGAAAAGCAATTGGCTAAGGATCACTTTAAAGCCAAATTCTTATGGGATAATGGTGCTACTGAAGAACAAATGAAACCTATTTTGGCTTTGTTACGCAAATCTCAATGGCGTTGGGACTATATCACCGCTTCCCATGGTGCTGCTTTCCATGCTCCAGTAGAAGCTATGCGTGTACTTAGTGACGGTATGACTTTTGCTATGCAAGCCGAAACTGATATGGATAACCTCACTAACAAACTGAATATTAAAGCAGCTTTCGTAATGCCTGATATCAGCACTAAAGCCAAAGCTCAAAAAGAAATAGGTTTGGATATGGAAAAAGAAAAAGCTGCTAAGAAACGCTTCTTGGAGACAATCGTCCCTAAATGGATAGAAGAAGCCAAAAAAGAAGGTCGTTTAGTAACTCAAAAGTAATGATGAATTACAAATGACAATGTAGGGGCGAATGGCAATTCGCCCATAAAACAAAATTTGCCTATATAACAAAAGGTAATTTGCCCATAAAACAAAAATTGTCTATATAGCAAGAGGTAATTTGCCCATAAAACAAAAAATTGTCTATATAGCAAGAGGCAATTTGCCCATATAGGCAATAAATACAAACTTTGCCAAAGTCTCAAACTTTGGCAAAGTTTCTCATTAATAATATTTATTTTCATAATGACCCCTTAATTTATAATCTCTTTTGCAGATTGTTCCTCTTAGGAGGTTTTGGGGCTTTCTTTTCACTAACAAATGAAGCAATATCCTTTCGCTGTTCTCGTAGCATGTGTATCCCTTATGATAGGGTTGGTACTACAACTCACCTTAGGGAGTATTAGCAAAAGCTGGTTTAGCTTTCCTTACAATGTGATAGAGGGCTTTGCCTTTGTGGTACTCACTACGGCTGTATATTTTATCTGTAGGAAAACAAATTTTATTGTACGCTTCTCTTCAGCACCTTTTGCTATTGTTACAGTCGTAACCCTTGGGACGCTCACTATCGGGTTAGGAAGTATCAATGTAAATCCTCAAGAAGTGGCTCATAGCTTCGTGGGCAAATTGGGCTTAGAGGATCTTACCAAAACGTGGTACTTTGGCATCATCTTCCTATTGGCACTGATGAATCTTTGGTTCTCTATCCTTAAGCGATCGATGGTATACCAACGAAAGAATATCCCTTTCCTCCTCAATCATTTTGGCTTATGGCTTACGATGTTCGCAGGTATATTGGGACAAGGTGATATTGTACGTCTCAAGATGAACTTATACAAGGATAAGCCCGAATGGCGTGCCTTTACGGAGGATAACCAAATAGTACAACTCCCTCTTGCTTTAGAACTCAAGGAGTTCAGTATAGATATTTACCCTAATAAACTCTTCGTGATAGATTCCACAGGTTCAGCTTTACCTAAGGAAAAACCACAGGGTTTTATGCTTGAGAAAGACGAGGAGAGTACCACATTACTTCACTGGAGGATTACCCTACACCAATATCTTGAAAAGGCAATTCCAAATACCGATAGCACTTATGTGAATCATACGATGTGGGGAGCGACTAATGCAGCTAAAGTAACTGTAGAAGACCTTCGTACTCATCAGAAGAAAACCGATTGGATATCAGCAGGGAATTTCCAATTTTCACCGCGTGCTATTGATTTGGACAAAGAACATACCTTAGTGATGGCACCCCCTGAGGCTCGCAAATTTCAATCAAAAATATTGGTGTACCAAAAAGGGAAAAATGAGATCCTGGAAGAGAAAATAGAGGTAAATCATCCTATCAAAGTAGATAGATGGCGCATATACCAGGTCAGTTATGATGAACGCATGGGACGTTGGTCAGAGCTCAGTGTCGTAGAGCTTATCTCTGACCCTTGGCTACCCTTAGTTTATGTTGGTATTTTCCTACTTATTGCAGGAGGTGTAGCAATGCTCTTTGAGGTAAAAAATAAAAAGTAAAAAGTAAAAGGATTAGAGTTCTTAATCTATTCATAATGACAAATCATTAAAAATTAATCATTAATAATGTGGTCTTATTTTGATATAGTAACCTATTTATCAGTAGCCTTGTGGCTATTAGGAGGGGTGCTTATTTATAGCAAAAACAGAGCCTTCAGAAAGATAGGGGTTATCGGTCATTTGGTGGCTACCTTAGGGGTAGGGGTTTTTATTGTGGCTCTTTGGCAAAGCTTAGAGCGTCCACCCTTACGTACCCTTGCTGAAACACGTATTTGGTATGCCTTCTTTATGGGGCTTATAGGCTATGCTATCTACTTGCTCTATCGCCAAAAGTGGATGCTTAGTTACTCGGCTGTAATGGGGATTGTGTTCGTAATGCTTACCTTCACTCACCCCGACACGATGAACAAAGCCCTGATGCCTGCCTTGCAGAGTGTATGGTTTATCCCACATGTTATCGTATATATCTTTGCTTATGCGATGCTGGGTATGGCTTCACTCACCGCTTTCTACGGCATCTATCGCTATAGAAAAGGACGAGAGGTACATTCAGTATTCTTAATAACCGACCAGCTCATTAAGGTCGGCTACGTATTTCTCACCTTTGGCTTGCTCTTTGGAGCATTATGGGCTAAGGAGGCTTGGGGGCACTATTGGACGTGGGATCCTAAGGAAACATGGGCTTTTATCACATGGCTTGGCTATTTAGTGTATCTTCATCATAAGTACAATCACAAAGAAAAGAAACCTTTTCAGAGCTTTGTAATTGTAGGAGTTGCTTTTCTTCTTCTGCTAATATGTTGGTTTGGTGTGAACTACCTACCTACAGCACAGATGAGTGTACATACATATTCAGGATAAGGAGGATGTAGGCTTGTACCAGAGTTTTCCTTTTTCTACTTTCAGAGAACTTGGAAAATTGTTGGTATAGAGACTTCCTGTGCCCAAACCTTGTGGAATATTAGTCTTTAGGGTGAAAGTCCATTGAGCAATAGCAGAAAGCCCTACGTTTCCCTCAAGGGCTGAGGTAACCCACCAATCTATGTTTTCTTTTTCTGCAAGAGAAATCCATTCTTCACTACCTTTGTATCCGCCTATGAGTGAAGGCTTTAGGATAATATAGGCAGGTTTTATCCATTGAAGCATCTCTTCTTTCCGATAAGGGCAAACAATACCTATGAGTTCCTCATCCAAGGCAATGGGTAGGGGAGAGGTTTCACAAAGGTGAGCCATCGCCTCATACTGTCCTGCCCGAATAGGTTGTTCTATGGAGTGGAGCTGTAGGTCAGAAAGCCGTTTGAGTTTTTCCAAGGCATCGAGGGGCGAGAAGGCACCATTAGCATCTACCCGAAGTTCTATGTCAGAAGGTGTGTATTCCTGACGAATGCCTTTAAGGAGGTCATATTCTGTCTCAAAATCTATAGCCCCAATCTTCATCTTGATACAGCGGAAGCCTTGAGAGAGTTTTTCTCGTATTTGTTGCTGCATGAAATTCTTATCACCCATCCATATGAGTCCATTGATGGGGATCGCCTCCTTCCCCTCTGTGAAGGCTGAGGGAAAAAGTACTCCTTCCTCTTGGGCTTCTAGCGAACGGAAAGCCTGCTCCACTCCAAACTGGATAGAGGGGTAGCTCTTGAGTTGTTCCCAAAGGACATCTTTGCCTAAGGAAATATGATTACAAGTCCATAGAAGTTTGCTGTGTTGGTAATCGGACAGGTTGTCTATACTTAGACCTGGCAGCGGACTACATTCGCCTATACCATGACGTCCGTTATGTTCTATGGTCAGCAGCCAAGTAGGTTTCTCGGTTAGTACCCCACGCGAGGTACCCGCAGGTCGCTTGAACTGTAGGGTATATTTTTGATAAGTAGCTTTCATCATTGTTTTTACAAATTAGCAACAAAATTAGTGATTTTTCCGATAAAAATTATTATTTTTGCCACTGAATTTTTAGAAGATGAAATATTTCTATTTTTTATTTATAACACTAAGTCTTATCCTATTAGGATGTAACCGTACTGAAAGGAAGATAGCTCAAATTCCTATGGAAGTGAAGGTATTACGAATTGATTCTATTTTTTTTCATACCCCTGCTAAAGAATTCGTTCAAATAAAGGCTAAATATCCTCTTTTTTTTCCTGAAAATACTACAGATGAAGAATGGCTTGAGAAACAGGCAGATTCTTTACAAAGGGTGCTCTTCTCGGAAACAGAGAGAACTTTCGGAGATTTCTCTCAAGAGAAGAAAGAAATTAAGCGTATTTACCAGCATATCAAGTATTACTTTCCTCATTTTAAATCTGTTAAGGTAGTTACCGTAACCTCTGATGTGGATTATTCTTCTCGAGTGATATATGCAGACAGTTTACTGGTCATAGGTCTGGACAATTATTTAGGAGCGAAACATCCCTTTTATGTGGATATTGATGGATATATAGCACAGGAAATGGATAAAAAGTATCTCCCCGTGGATGTGGCTTTAGCTTTTGCTCGAGCAATCATTCCTCCTGAGCGGAATGCTACTTTCTTGGATGCTATGGTATATGAAGGAAAAATACTTTACTTAGCACAACGTTTCTTACCTTCTATGCAAGAGAAAGATATATTAAAATATACTCAGGAAAAATACCAATGGGCACAGGAGAATGAGGCTCAAATATGGCGGTATTTTATAGAAAATCAACTCCTATATAGTACCGATAGAAAGATACTTAGCAGATTTATCGATATAGCTCCTTTCTCCAAATTTTATTTAGAATTGGACAACCAATCCCCTGGAGGTGTAGGACGATTCATAGGGCTTTCTATTGTGAAACAATATATGGAAAAACATCCTGAGGCTCTCCAAAAATTAGGATTAATTTCTACGGAGGAACTCTTTAAAAAGGCAAATTATAAACCTAAAAAATAGAAAATGAATCATACTTCTGAAATAAATTTGAAAGTAGAACTGGATGAAAACCGTGTCCCTGAACGGATCCTTTGGGATGCTCCTGATGGAGGGATCTCCCGCCAAGAAGCAAAAGCTATGTTTCTAGCAGTATGGGATCATAAAACCAAAGAAGCCCTCCGAATAGATCTGTGGACAAAGGATATGCCCCTGGATGAAATGAAGGTTTTCTTTTACCAAACATTTCAAACTATGGCAGATACTTTCTATAAAGCGACACAAGACCAAAAAATGACCGACACTATGCGTGATTTCTGTGAATATTTCGCTGAGAAAATGGAAATTACTAAAAAATAATTATGAATTAAGATGAAAAGTAAACTAAAAATAGGAGTTCTAGGAGCTGGACATTTAGGAAAAATTCATTTGAAACTCCTTAGTCAATCTCAAAGATATGAACTCATGGGCTTTTATGACCCAGACAGAGAACAAGCCCAAAAAGTAGTAGAGGAGTTTGGCTATACCTATTATGATAATATAGACCAACTCATTCAGGCAGTGGAAGTAGTGGATATTGTAACTCCTACACTCTCTCATTATGAGTGTGCTATGAAGGCTATTGAGGCGAACAGACATCTTTTTATTGAAAAGCCAATTACCAGTACCGTAGAAGAAGCAGAGAAAATTTTTCACCTATTAGAGAAAAAGCATCTTAAAGGACAGGTAGGACATGTAGAACGTTTTAACCCTGCCTTTCTTTCTGCTAAACATTCTATTGAAAACCCTATGTTCATTGAGGCACATCGGTTGGCTGAGTTCAATCCAAGAGGAACAGATGTCTCCGTAGTACTTGACTTGATGATTCATGATATAGATGTGCTCCTGAGTGTAGTACAATCCCCTGTAAAACACATAGAAGCCAGTGGAGTGGCGGTCATTAGTAAGTCCCCCGATATTACCAATGCTCGTATTGAGTTTGAGAACGGATGCGTGGCAAACCTTACGGCAAGTCGTATCTCCATGAAGAACATGCGTAAGAGCCGTTTCTTTCAGAAGGATGCTTATATCTCAGTGGATTTCTTGGAGAGAAAAGTGGAAGTAGTGCGCATGAAGGATGCTCCTAAGGAACCTAATGAATATGATATAGTTCTCCAGA
Source organism: Capnocytophaga sp. G2 (assembly GCF_035282625.1). Classification (NCBI taxonomy): domain Bacteria; kingdom Pseudomonadati; phylum Bacteroidota; class Flavobacteriia; order Flavobacteriales; family Flavobacteriaceae; genus Capnocytophaga; species Capnocytophaga sp. G2. The sequence goes on from NZ_JAYKBU010000010.1 coordinate 66,296, forward strand.
ATGCTGAAGGGGAACGTAAGCAGATATACTTTGAATATCCAGAGGTACTCCCTTCCAATGCAATCCTTAACGAATTAGAAACCTTCGCCGATGCTATTGAGAATGATACCACTCCTATTGTAACGCTTCTACAAGGTACCGAAGCCCTCCGACTTGCTAAGAGAATTGTGGCCAAAATAGAGGAAAATTTTAAGTCTTTCCATTAGGAAAGACTTTTCTTCTCATTTTTCTTAGGGTATATAGATGTACTTTGGGAGAGGCTGATGTTTTCCCTAAGGAAGTATTATTTTTGGTTTAGTTCCTCAAAAAATGCCTTCAGCCTATGTTTTCCTACTTTCATTGGCGCTACCGAATCCATTGCCATTACGGTGAAAACGAATTCTATAGTGCCGTAAGCACTTTTAGGCAAGAGGTATTTGCCTATTTTCAAAACGGCCTTCCGTACCCAATCAGGCAAAAAACCGATCTTCACAGGCTTGTGCAACACCTCGAAAGCCAAAGCAGCGATTTCATACTGGGTGAACACCTCAGCCCCTCCTACATTCACTTCCTTTTCGGAGCTCTCTAATTGCGCTACACACACCTGGGCTAAATCCTCACCGTGAATAGGATTCATGGCGTATTGTCCTTTGCTAAACAGACGTATTTTGTCCTCTTTTGCCATCTTGAAAAAGGTGGCTATATCGCTATAGAAAGCCGAGGGTCGCACAATACAGTAGTCCATCCCACTGGTTTTAAGAGCCTCTACAAAACGTTCTTTGGCAGCCCCAATGGCGATATGTCGCAGAGCTTCGCCGTTTAATACGGAAATATATATGAACTTACGTACCCCTGAGCGCAGTGCTTCATCAAGTAAGTTTTTGTTAGCTGCATAATCTACTTGCTCGTAGGTGAGTTTGTCTTTCTGCCGAGTAATTCCGACAGCGGAAATCACTTGGGTAACACCCTTGCACACACCGAGTAAAGTATTGGGTTTTGTTACCTCAGCCTCGACTACTTCTAATAGTGGGTAGGTAAGTAAGGCGAGCGCTATTTTTGACTTATTGCGCACTACAATGCAGGTAGGATATTCTTTTTTTAAGAGTTCAGTTAATATAAACTGACCTAAATAACCGGTCGCTCCGGCTAATAATATTTTTTCTGTTTTCATTTGTTTACTCTTCTTCTTCCCCTAAAGCTAAAAAATCTTCAAAATATGCATCAAAAGAATCAAACATAGGGGTTGGTTTATATATTTCAAAGATGCCCTTATCATTACAGCAAACCTCTGCTCCAAAAACTTTAGCATCTTTTAGGCGAACTCTATTAGATACTTTATATAGCGTTAGAAACTCATCTACTTCGTAGTGTAGTACAATGAAATCCTCCGAGAGATGCAAATCCTCCCTTAGTTGCTTGGTCAGTGTTACAACGGGATAGGATATGCTACCCTCTTCTTTGTAAATACCATTGATGTAAACATCTCCATAATTACACGACCCACATTCCGATAGAAAATCTACATATACTTCAGGGAGTAATATGCCTAATTCATCTTCTATATGCTTAATTTCATCCGCATTAGCACCCAGAGAGTACTCAAATTCCCCACTCTGTTTTAATCTCCTCAGATAATTCATATTATTAATTATTTAATTGAATAGTTTGTGTTTCTTTATTTGTTTTCCTTTTCTCAGTAGGTAAGCGTGATAAGCACTGGGGATATCGTTCTGCCATTTAGGGAGTAACAAAATGATAAGAATGACATCTAATTGTGAGAAAAGCCCCCAATAGATTGCCAAGAGCAAAGAGAAACCTCCATAACCAAAGCCTATAAGCGAGATAAAAGCCACTAATAAGCATACACCCCACAGCTTGGAAAGAAAAGCGTGTGTACAAGTTTCTTTGCCGAACCGCCAAAAACTCACACCATAGCAGAGTCCTTCCATTACAAAAAGGGCAATGATTTCATACCGATAGGCAGCTATCAAGGTAGGATTCAGATGATAACACACCACGCCCACACACAGCCAAAATATCAAATCCGTTTGACTATCCATTCGCCGCATTGCCACGGTGCATACTCCCATATAGCGTGCAATAATCCCATCGAAAATATCCGATAACAATCCTAATACAATAAAGACTACTATCCATAGTCTTGCTGTAGGTTCTTCTACTTTATATGCCACCCACAAGATGGTAGGGGCTAATAAAAACCGAAATAGTATCAGTAAATAGGGTAATTTGTTTAATAGCATTTTCATTATTCAAACACAATTCTTCCTACGATTTTAGCGCCTTCATAGACCTCCATTTCTTTCAGTTCGTCCAAAATAGGGTGAGGGGCGTGGTCAAACAAGAATTTCACTTGGCATAAAGCACTGTATTCATCCTCTTTTATTGGCTTGTCAAAGATAATCACGATACTCCAATTGGGCTGATCCAGTTGCGCAATATGAGTGGTGGCATAATAGACTTCACCCGTAGGAGGGTGTTGCCGTCCGCTTTCTTCTTTAGTAAGAAAGTGAATGATACCTGTTCTTTGTTTTTGCATAACTGAAAGGTGTTTTTACTCCACAAAAGTAGGTATTTATTTACTAATAACCAAATTAGGAGATAGGTGTTAGGGGCTTAGGTTCCACTGAAAAATAGTTTTTTCTCTTTCACTAATATATATCCCACGAGTAGGACGAATAAGCCTGTTTGTATCAGTTTGCTATCGAGGTGGGTGGCGAAGATTTCGTTGGAAACATTGGCTACCAAATGAAACAATATGGCTACCAGCACGTTGCGCCCTGATTTGTAATACAACCAGTTGATGATAAACACAAAGGAAAACAGACTCACAAAAAAGTTAGCCGTATAAATCCACCCTTCCGCTTGTATGTTGCTCTGGTAATAATCTTTTACAAAGAACAAAGGCAAATGCCATAACCCCCAATACACAGTAAAGATAACCGATGAGGTGAACAAACTCCACCTACTGCGCAAAGCATCAGTGCCGTAAGTATGCCAAGCTAATTCTTCGACCACTGGCGCCAAACAGAGCACAAACCAAGCATTGAAAGGTGCTGAACTGAAACTAGGCTCTCCCGAAATGTAAAACTGGTCAAGACTATGTCCTAAATCGAGCGAAAGTAGCTGTGCCACGACAATGGAAAGGGGTGGAAACAAGAGGGTAATCCAAAAATAGCGGTTGGTGAGCAAATTTCTACCTATAAAACGCGTTTTGAGGTCGGATAAGAGCTCCTTATTGCGCGCAAAGAGGTAGGTAGCCACACCCATAGGCGCTAACAAGCCTGCCAATTCAAAAAAGCCTGTCCAAAAAGCATTAGGTGCTTTTGGCTGGTGGCTCCAATAAGCCACCACAAACCACAATACCCAAGGAATCACAAGGGAAAGGGTAAAAAACAAAATAGGGTGATTATATTTTTTCATAAGTAAAAAGTGAATAATGAATAGTGAAAAGTGCCTGTGCGGCTCGCACTAGAATTCTATTTTATAACTGATATTAGGAATCACCAAAGTAGCTTTGCTGAGCTCAATCGCACCGGTTTGGTAATTGTAATTATGGTCGATATAGATAGGCGCACCGAGTACATTCTTCATTTGGAAAGAGAACACGCTACTGCTCTTGCGGTGGTTGATGCGGTAATTCACAGTAAGGTCGGCGTAGGTAAGGGTGCGGAATTGCTCGCTAAAAGCCCGACTTTCATCGTATATTACGCGTTTTTGGGCTAACGATTGGCTTTCCAAAATCGGACTGTAACGCTCACCTCCAGTTACACTCACACGCACATTCACATCAAGCACCTTGCGGTTATTGGCGAAATAGAACTCTTTGCCAAAGAGGGCATTCAGTACAAAACCTTTGTTATAGCGCGTATTACGCCACACATTATCCCCCGCTTTATATTCGGATTTGAAGATAGAACCTGTGATAAGGTAATAATAATTATCACCCAAAAAGCGCTCCAAAGTAAGGTCGATACCATAATTGCGACCTTTGGTATTATTCACGAGTGCTTTGTTGAGATACAAGGCTCGTCGCAAATTGATAAGTGAGTAGCTGGTACCCTCTTCCCCTGGGATATTCCACAGATATTGATAATAGGCTTCGGCTTTGAAACGCAATTTATCGGTAAGCATCCAGTCGTAACCTAACACAAAATGATGTGCATCGCTAAGTTTCAAATCCTTATTCACAGCTACACCACCTACTTCTATCATATACACATTCAAATCTTCTCTTTGAGAGTGTTTGCCATAACCAAAGCTCAAACTGTGTTTATCGGAAAGTTTCCAAACCAATCCTGCCCTACTTTCAAGAGAGAGTTCTTTACTCAAACCAAAGTAGTTAGTGCGCAATCCCACGTTAGCCAAAAGGGCAGGCGATAGCTGGTATTTGAGTTGGGCATAGCCCTCAGTAAGGTTAGTACTACCTGCTGAATTGACGATACGCGCATAAGTTGAAGGCATATAATCCTGTGCAGCGCTGAGGTTATATTTGTAGAAAAGTTGTTTAGATGAAATCCCTACTTTTAAAGTAGCCAAAGAAGAGAGTTTATGAGTGAGTGAGGTTGCCAAAGTGAGTGTGCCGTTTTGTTTTTTAAGTCGGCTATCGGGGGTGAACACGGAAGCATCATCGGAAAGGTAATCGGTGCTAATACGGTCGTCAGTACCCGAAAAAGCGAGGTGTGATTCTACAAAACTGCGCTCGCCAGCGGTGATTTGGTGACGCAACCCTACTGTTCCCACATAAGTATCCCAATTGTTATTCACGCGGTCGATATCAGTTTTCCAGTCGGTTGGAGCGCTCAAAGCATCTTTATGAGTGTTGTCAATCCCCCCGATACCCCAAAGAGAGAATGTACCTGCTTTTTCGGTAGGGAAATTCAATTTAAAGGAAAAATCTTGGTACTTGATACGCTGACTGGTTTTATTGATTTTCAAATCGTTCAGTAATCCCAAAGTAGAATAGCGATAGTTGAAAAGATAAGAAGAACCTTTGGCACGTGAAAGCGGACCTTCGGACGCAAAGTCGAGCCCCAATACGCCCACTTGTGCCGTATGTTCATAGCGGGAAGTATTGCCAGTGCGCATTTTCACATCAAAAACAGCTGCGAGCGCATTGCCATACTCGGCAGGAAAAGCCCCTGTAAGAAAATCGGAATTACCAATTACCTGATTGCTAAAAAGCGTAATGAGTCCGCCCCCGATGACATTCCCCCCAGAAAAATGCTGAGGTGAAGGGATTTCCACTCCTTCCAATCGCCATTGCACACCTTGGGGTGCATTCCCGCGTACGACGATAGAGTTGTCCTGCAAGTTACCCGTAGAGACCCCTGCAAAGGCAGAAGCCAAACGCGCAGGGTCGCTAAGCCCGCCAGCATAGCGCTGTGTTTCCTCTACTGAAAAAGTACGAGCACTTACAGTAGCCATAGGGTTAAGTGCTTTCTCTTTATGGATGCCAGCTACCACTTCTACTCCTTCCATTTCGGTAATGGCTTCCTTGAGAGCGATATTGAGCACTACTTCCTTGGCTGAGGTGAGCATCACCTCGGGAATCACAAGACTTTCGTAGCCTATATATGAAATTTGTAGTGCAACCCTACCTAACGGAAGATTGGAGAGTGTAAAATTACCCGCCTCATCGGTAGTAGTGCCGATAACGGGATCGGAATGTTGCACTATTACAGTAGCTCCCAACAGAGGTTCATGGGTGCTTTGGTCAAAAACTTTTCCCTTGATAGTTTGAGTAAAATTCTGCCCATGAGCTATAAAAGGCACTAATAAAAATAGGATAATGTTCAAAAAAGTTTTCATGCTGTTTGCTTTTGAAATTTGGTGCAAAAGTACAGCAGAAAACAAGAGGCATCGCCCAAGCGTGAGGGAATAGACGCATTTTTTAATGGTTAATGTTTAGTGATTAATGATTAATTGGTAGTGAAGTAAGGGGTTAGGGAGGTTTTATTCGTCGGAAGAATTGTGCGGGGTGGATGGGTCTGAGGTTGCGAAAAGAGGGATGAGCGTGAAGGTTTGGACATGCTAAACTATGCTTCTCGCGCCTAATTCACAAATTCACTCGGTGTTTTACCCGTAATTTTCTTAAACACTTGATTGAAAGATGATTTAGAGTTAAAGCCCGCTTCATAGGCAAGCCCCAGAAGATTAAAATTCTTATCAATGTCTTTCTTTGCCAAAGCGATAAACTCTTCGACACGATAGCTGTTCACAAAGTCATAAAAATTCTTTCCTTCGTACTGATTAATGATTTGTGAAAGGTGATTTGGTGGTACACCTAACATTTCAGCCAATTGTCCTAAAGAAAGCTTCGACTCTAAATAAGGCTTTTTATTTTTCATTAAATCCAATAACTGTTGGTGTAGTTTCCTTGCATCTTCCGCTTTCAATCCCGATTTGTGGTATTCAGGAGTTTTGGGGAATGGAGAAGGTTCAATATAGTCTGAATTGTCAGATTGGTCGGGTAAGGCTAAATTCTTTATAAAAAGCTTTTGTTTTTCAACACTAAAAATTCCCTGATACCGTATGCCCCAGAAGCCAATAAACCCTATAAGCAAGACAAAGAGACCTAAGAAAATAAGTTCTATATTAACTCCTAATGTAACTTCTAACAGAAATTGCACTATATATCCCACTATCATCACAGAGAAAATCAGTCCAAACCCAAGGAGCAACAGCCGTAGCCACTGTAGGCTGATACCTTCGTTATAGGCAAATTGCTGACTTATCATCTGTTCATATTGATTGATTTTCTGATAAGCCAATACTGAATAGATCACACTCACCACTACAAAAGCTATAAATGAAAGCGTAAATAACCATTGATAGGAGCTATGATAATCGGCTTGGTCTATTATTGTTTTCTCAGTAGCGGAGTAACCAAAAAGGAAAGGAAACATCAGTATGTAGGTAAGTATAAAAGGCAAAAAGTGCAAGCTGTCCCACCAGTAAAGTCGTTGCGGTTGGCGTAGGTTAGTAACCACATAGAGATATACAAAAGGTGCAAACAAAAGGGGGAAAGGATGTGTAGCTCCTACTAAATGAGGATATTGTTCCCAATACCCTAAATAGTGTAGATAGTAGTTTAATAAATAGATACCAATAGATACCAACCATACTCCTAGTATATTGTCGGATAGACTTTTATGGGACTTGCTAAACAATAATGTTGATAGGAAGAAACTCAAGAAAATACCAATTGTAAAAAGACTACTCATTTTTTTAATTTACTAATTTGTTAATTAGTTTAGTTTCATTGATAATTGCTAAATAATTCAATGTATGAAAGTATAAAATAATTACAAATCAACTTAAATTTCTCTTAAGTTCACTTAACGAATGCTTTTGAAAGCCATCTATAGTAAAATTGTCCTCTGATAACCATTGTTCAAAGGCTTGACGATTGCCTTTCCATTCTTTATCTATCATAGAGAACCATGCCGTATCACGCGTGCGACCTTTATAAACAATTGCTTGCCGAAAGGTACCCTCATAGATAAATCCCAACCGTTGTGCTGCATATCGTGAGGGCGCATTCAGTGCATCACATTTCCATTCATAACGGCGGTATCTTAAGGTTTCAAATACATACTTTGCCAATAAATATTGAGCTTCAGTTGCCATTCGGGTACGTTGGAGTGCTTTAGAGAAAATAACCGTACCTACTTCTATTACGCGGTTTTTGGGGTCAATCCGCATTAAGGCAAATGTACCAATAGCCTTTCCTTCTTTTTTGTCTATAATAACAAAATAATAAGGGTCAGTGGAGGCTTCTTGCTTCATAAGTAAAGCTAATAACTCTTCCTTATTGGCTACAGGAGAGAAAGACAGATATGTCCAGTCCTTAAGCTCAGCGTATGGTTTGCCATAAAAATAATATAGGTCGCTGAGATGTTTTTCAGCAGAGAGGTGCTCCAATATGCAATATTTTCCCTCTAAGCGTTGTATTTTAGGGAATTGTCCTTCCTTATAATCAGGAAGAGACTCGCCGATAGGTTGTTGGAATTCGTTATAAGTCATGGCTATTGTTGTATTATTTCTTTCTTAAACAGAGATAAATAGCGATTTTGTGATAAAACATTAATTAGGTTGTATTTTCCTTATCATTTCTTCTTATCTTTCCATACATCAGGATTGAAGTAATATAGGATCCCTATTTGATACACTACATTTTTCGGGTCATATCGGAAAGGATATTCGTTGGTATTTGCTTTAGTAACACTCCAAAAACCTCCTTTTATACGTCCTTCTAAGGAAAGTTGCTCAGTAATTCGCAGTTCAAGCCCCATGAAGCCCGTTAGGTCTATCATTCGTTGCTCAGGGATATGAGAATCTCTGCTTAGAACAAAATCTACAGAGCCCCCGCAGTCCAAGCGCATTGCAGAGAGAAAGTTAAAATTCATTACATAGCCTAATGATAGGTAAGGGATAGAATAGACGGCGTTAATATTTTTTTCAGAGTATTCGTATTTGCCTCCTTGTCCTGAATAAGTGAGCTCAAACTTAGCGGCAAGAAAATTATAAACATAATCGGTATATACTAATCCGGCATAGGGTTTTTGGGTGGGATTATATTCACCATCCCCTCTAATGGATAAATTAGCAAAGTTCAGTCCTCCCCGAAATCCTAAGCTACTACTACGCACCCATGATTCTTCTTGTGCTGAGATAGGTATCCATATAAGCAGTAAAACTAAATAAGTAAGTCTTCTCATAAAAAAGTTGTTAATCTTCCAATAAGTCGTTTACATATTTGTATAGGTTTGATTTAGTATGATTGTGCAAAGATACAATTAATTTGCAAATTAGTTGTGTCTTTGTGTTTTAAAAATAGCAATGTTATGGAATTACAAGCTGGAAAAAGCTATCGTGTGAAAAGGGAGGTTTTTAACTTTCAAGTGATTTCTTGTATAGCTACTACAGCAAGTGATGGATAAATAATGAAAAACTAAGCCTTGTATTTTCCTCTTTTCCATATTTCTATGGAATTGATAATATTCTGCCAAAGGATGTAACAACCAGGTCCTACAGTGGAGAGCGGATGTAAGTAAGTGGCGGCTATCCAGATAGCAAAGGCGGTATTCTTCTGTCCTAAAGCCTGTCCTGCCTCAATAGAAGAAGTAAAAAAACGACCTATTAAGCGTCCTACAGCATATTGTAAAAGGCATAGTACTAATCCTGAGAAAGCGATGAATAATAGGAAAGATATACTTGTTTGTGCATGGAAGATATTCTTGAGAGTCGTGCCAGTAACAATCATTAGTGAGCATCCCCAGAGGTAAAAGGAAAGGTCAGGGATATGTATGAGCCATTGGTGGAAGCGATGGAGTAGGGGGAGGCTCTTAGTAAGGAGTGCCAATAACATAGGAACCACCAATACTAAACATACCTTCTGCATTATGATTGAGAAGGCACTCCAAAAGGTCATTTGCGAAGCAGGTTCTATCAGAGGGAAACATACGGGGATAAGTAGTGCACAGAGGAGATTGGAAAGGAAGGTATAAGTGGTCATCTGTTCTAAATTACCCCCGAGCTTGAGGGTTACTACAGCTGCCGCAGCAGCACATGGACTTATAATACAAGCAAGTATGCTCTCTAAAAGGATCAGTTCCTTTCCAATGATATGTAAAAAAAGAATCGCCACTACAATACCCGATACAAAAAGTAACTGAAAAACAGCTGTCCAGAAGTGCCATTGTACAGGGGCTAATTTCTTGAAATCTACTTTGCAAAAGGTAACATACAGTATAAGGAACATGAACAGAGGCAATATACTGTCAAACACAGGAGCAAGCCTTTGTGATAGTCCTTCCAAAGCCTCCACATAGTAGAATACTAAGTATGCCACCACTCCTATCCCCATGGAGAGAGGGAGGGTCCAATTCTTTATAAAACGAATAAACTTAGACATAGGTAAATTAGGCAATCAGAGGGCAAAAGTAATGAAATAATGATAAATGAGCAATGATTAAGAAATAAAAAATAAAGCTGTCTGAAAAGAGGATCTACTTCTAAAAACCTTCTTACAGTCTCATGTATTCCTCAATTCTAAGGGGTTAGAATAAGGTGTTTATGCTATTCCAAGTATATATACTGAGACCTCGAAAATATCAAAGAAAGGTTATTAATATTCGTCTAATTATTTTTTAGTAGTTTTTGTGTAATCCAAAAAATAGATGTACATTTGTAATGCAAATTAATTTTTACTCTTAAATGAAAAAAGCTCTTCTCTTTTTTGTTCTCTCTCTACTAGTAGGGATCGCCTTGGCTGCTCTTTACCTCTTCCTTGTTAGGAGATTTACCAGCAGTTATGATAGGGATATATCTATGCTTTTTTTCCCAATTCCCTTTCTATTAGGAGTATGGATATTCTATTCTTTTGCTTATAATCAGAAAATAATAGGTATCCTTGCTATCATCTGTACGATTGCTTTCTTCCGGTTTATGATGGGTATTTTGGGAGTTACTTTTTCTAAAGTATATGAAGGGTTAACAGTGCCTAAAGTCTATAAAAACTATCATTACATATCAGACTATAGAATATTGCATGCAGAAGGAACAAAATACCTTGTGAGACTTCCTGAAGATCTTCATCACTTTGTAGAAGGTATCTACCTCAACCCCAAAAACGAACTAGTTATCTATGATAAATCAAGACCTATTGACCACGACAAACCATCTGTTATTGACTATATGGAGAAATACAATTCCTTAGGGGAGCGTATGCAAGAAAATGATACAATAGAAATACAACAAGACATTCCTAATATTTTTGATGGAAATTCACAGCGCTTCTCTAAAAAAGAAGAAACTCTTAAACGTACATATATCAATCCTTTGTATGTAGAAAGTTATAAAAGAAAAGGAGGTGAATATGAAACTATTTTGTATTTTGATATAAATACCCTCCCTTATACTTTTAGATTTAAAACAAAATCCTCTTACATCAAAAATCAAAAAGAACTTTCAAAAACCCCTACAACCTATTATACAAATGACACTGAAACAATAGAGTCTTTTGGCACTATCAGTGTATATACTAATAAACATCTTCGCTATCAGCTGCTAAAGATAAGGGACGGGTTTTACGAGTTTTATATGATAAAAGAATAACACCATACACGATTTTTTGTATCTTTGTGCCCTTACCAATTAATCTAATCATTGAATATTAGTCATTATGAAAGCACTCATTATCGGCGCTACAGGCGCCACTGGAAAAGATTTAGTAACACAACTTTTAACCGACGACACTTATAGCGAGGTGCATTGCTTCGTGCGCAAACCTTTAGCCTTCTCCCACCCCAAGCTACACGCTCACGTGGTCAATTTCGATACCCCCGAGGCGTGGGCTGACTTACTTCAGGGTGATGTAGCTTTCTCTTGTTTGGGCACCACCTTAGCCGTTGCCGGTAGCAAAGATGCTCAATGGCGCGTGGATTACGACTATCAGTACGCCTTTGCCCAGCAGTGTAAAGCCAATGGGATACCTACTTTTGTACTCGTCTCGGCTGCAGGGGCTACAACGCAATCTAAACTGTTCTACAACCGTATGAAAGGACAGTTAGAGGATGCAGTGAAAGCCCTTGGTTTCTCACGCTTGCTCATTTTCCAACCCTCAGTATTAGTGCGCAAAGGGTCAGATAGAAAAGGTGAGCAATTTGGACTCAAAATGATTGTTCTCCTCAACAAAATAGGACTCTTCAAACGTTACCGCCCTATGCCTACCGAAATATTAGCCGAAAAAATGCTATCGACTGTATACAACTCCCCTAAAGGAACTTTTACCTTTGCTTTAGATAAAATTTTTGAGATATAATAGGCAAGGGCAACAATCATACACTTTGTCAAAGCCCTTAGGCTTTGACAAAGTGTATTATTAGTATAGTAATTCCCGCTTTTGGTATAGAAAAACAACTCTTTTTCTTCTAACAATCCGTTTTTCTGTACTTTTGCCACTGTAATACTTAAATCTTTATTATAGTGAAAGAGACGATAACTTTTATAGCTCTGCTCTTTGTAGCAAGTGTTTCAGCGCAAATCAGTGTAAAAGCAGAGTATATAAGCAATTCCGAGTTCTACGATGCAGTAAGCGACAGCAATATAGGCGATGGTTCGGCTATGATTTACTCTGTGGGGGCTTTGGTGCCCCTCTCTATGCAAACCCCTGAGGAAGACGACCCTTACCAGCGACCTACGGTATGGGGTGTAGGGCTTAACGGCACTTTTGTAAAGATGAACAACCACAACTTTCCTATCGGGAAAGAACTACTTTCAGAGGTGATGAACCTCGGCGTGAGCGCTATTCATCTCCGCCCTTTAAAAACACGTTGGTCTATGCTTATGGCACTCGGTGCAGGAAGCTATACCCCCGAAAATCGTCTTTCGTCTATTCATATAGGTGAAAATGTAGTAGCCAATGGCGCTGTAGTGTTTATATGGCACTGGAAATCCAACTTAGAAATAGGGGGAGGTGCTGCCCTTAATAACACCTTTGGCTACCCTATGCTATTCCCTGCCCTTTATGTTAAATACAAAGGCGGTTTTGCCGACAAATTCACCATAGAAGCTGCTTCTATCGATGGTGCAAAAATTGCTTTTGGGTATAACTTTAGCGAGCGCTTCAATCTGAAATTAGTTGCTAATGTGGGAGGTTATGCCGCTTACTTAAAACGCAACGGACGAAAGGAAACTTTCACCCAACAGAATATCATCACAGGCTTGCAACCTGAATTTAAGATAGGTAAATACTTAAGTATTCCTATTATAGCAGGGGCTAACTTTTTGCGTTCGGGTGTATACCAAGAGCGTAAACTCTCTGCAATGTTCAAATCTGAAGCCAAAAATGAAGATGGCACTCCTCGCTCCAGTCAGTTCAATCCTGCTTTTTACCTTTCGGCGGGGATTACAATCGGAGGAAACTAATAACAGGCTTTAAAAATCTAAAAAGGTAAGACTTTACCAAATAGAAACTATGGACGAAAATCCCTATATATTTCTAAAAAACAATCTCTTCTTGCAGTTTCTTATTGCCGATAGATATCGCATCTATAGGCATATAACTGCTTGTGTATCATTGCTATTGTTTTTCCTAACCACTAAAGAATGGGGAGCGTACAAAGGTTTTGTAGACCACTTGGACTGGATAGAAAGGTGTATGATTATCACGCTGGCTTTCTATCTAAATCTCTATGTGCTTATTCCGCGTTTTTTATTTAGGGGAAAGTTTGTTACCTATGTCTTTAGCCTTGTAGGGGTTCTCCTTATTTGCCAAGTGATTACCTATTACCTAAATACAGTAGTATGGAGAGAGTATGTTATCAGTGAAGACCTTAAAAAGGCAATGGCTTTACCTATCCCTACCCTATTTATCTTTTCATTATTGAGTCTGTTACCCTTTATAATGCTATCCACACTCATAAAAATATTCCAATTGTGGATAAAAAACACCGAAAAGATGCAAGAATTAGAGCAACAAGCTACCAAAAGTGAGCTACAAGCCCTACGTAGCCAGATACAACCGCACTTTTTGTTCAATATGCTCAATAGTATCAACACATTGTTGTATATCGACCCCGAAAAAGCTTCGTACACCCTCACAAAATTATCCGATTTCTTGCGACATTTGCTCTACCAATCACACGAAGAACGAGTTTTTCTCTCTTCTGAATTGCGTTTTCTCTCCGATTTTCTCTCTTTGGAAGCAATGCGCCGTGATGATTTTACTTATGAGATTACCTACAACGAAAAGAATATACAAGGCATACAACTGCCTCCTAACATATTGCTTATCTTAACCGAAAACGCTGTAAAACACAGTATTGATACCCTTGCTCCTACTTATATCTATATGAAATGCGAACAAAAAGAGGGATGGTTACACTTTTCTGTATACAATTCCGTACCTTTGCAACCTAATCCTCAACAAAAATTCAGCGGTATAGGATTAACTAACCTCCGCCGACGGTTAGAACTGCTCTATGACGACCGTTTTAAGCTGTTGCAAGAAGCTCTACCAAAAGAATATATAGTAACCTTAGCGCTACAACTATGAATTGTTTGATAATAGACGATGAACCCTTGGCACGTATCGGTATGGAGCGCCTCATAAGGCAATACAGCCATTTGAATGTAGTGGGCACTTTCAAAAACACTATAGGCATTGCCGACTTTCTCAAAAAGAACGAAGTGCACTTACTCTTTTTGGATATAGAGATGCCTGGGGTAAACGGCTTAGAGTTTGCCAAAACCTTACCTGAACATACTTTGGTTATCTTTACTACCGCTTACAGCCAATATGCCTTAGAAAGCTATGAAGTAGATGCCCTCGACTATTTAGTAAAACCCATTACCTCCGAACGCTTTAAAAAAGCCATTACCAAGGCCGAAAGTTATCACCAACTGCTCTCTCAACAGAAAACCGACTTTGAAGCTACCGATACGCAATACATCAGTATCCGCGCCAATAGACGCAATTACCGCATTCCTCATAACGATATCCTATATATAGAAGCATTGAAAGATTACGTGATTATCCACACCTTCACCGACCGCTACATCACGTGGATTAATCTCAAAAACATACATAGCCAGCTCCCTGAGTCGGTATTTGTACGTGTCAATAAGAGTTATGTAGTGAATATACAACACATTACTTCCTACACCCACCAATTTGTGTATATAGGTGAAACAGAAATTCCTATTGGCAGGTCGTATGAGGTGATGAGCAAATTTGCTAATTAGCAAATTATTCACTACTTTTGCACTCATCATCCGTCATTCGTCGTTCGTCATTCGTCATTCGTAATTTGTAATTCGTCATTTGGTTAGGGATAAAACTCGATAAAATCAAGCAATCCTCTAAAAATTAACTTGTAAAAACTCTGCTATATCTTCCTTTACCTGAACAAATGAATACTTTCATAACCTTAGACTTTGAAACTTTTTAAGTAAGAAGGAGTCAATTATCAAATTGGCTAATTGGCTAATTATTTTCGTATCTTTGCAACATCATTTGCTAATTATATGAATTTTATTTCTCTTCTTCGTGAGGAAGCGCCGTTCTTCCTGCACCTGACTGCTGAGCATTTGCTTATTTCGCTCTTGGCAATTGTTATCGCAACATTTATAGGGGTGCTATTGGGAATCTTTATCAGCGAGTACCGCAAGTATGCCGTTTGGCTCTTGGGGGCTGTGAATGTGCTCTATACTATCCCCTCTATCGCTTTATTGGGTTTCTTTATCACTATTACGGGGGTAGGGAACCTCACGGCTCTTATTGCTCTAATACTCTATGCTTTACTGCCTATTATCCGCAGTACTTATACGGGTATTACCCAAATCAATCCGCTGATTGTAGAAGCTGCAGAGGCAATGGGTAGCACCCGCAGGCAACTGCTTTGGAAAATCAAACTTCCTTTAGCCCTGCCTGTACTGATGTCGGGTATTCGCAATATGGTAACGATGACTATTGCGCTGGCAGGGATTGCCTCGTTTGTAGGTGCAGGAGGCTTGGGGGTAGCTATCTACAGAGGTATCACTACCAATAACAGTGCGATGACCCTCATAGGTAGTGTGCTGATTGCGCTCTTAGCTTTAGGTTTTGATTTTCTTTTGTCAAAAGTAGAGCAACGATTGCTACACCGTGAAGTTGCCTATAAGCGCAATCCGCTAAAGCTGGTAGGAATAGGAGTGTTGGCACTGCTCATCACTCTCTTCTTCGTGCTTTCGCCTAAGAAAACAAAGGATATACATATCGCTACCAAACCGATGACTGAGAGCTATTTGCTGGGGCAGATGCTTTCTTTGCTTATTGAACAAGACACGGGGCTTTCGGTGCGACTGACCAATGGTGTAGGGGGTGGCACCTCCAACATTCACCCAGCAATGTTGCGCGGAGACTTTGATATGTACCCCGAGTACACCGGAACCGCGTGGGAAGCAGTACTCAAACGCAAAGACCCTTACAACGAGAACAAGTTTGCCGACTTAGAAACTGCCTATAAAAAGCAATACGGATTGGAATGGGCTAACCTATATGGCTTCAACAATACTTACGGCTTGGCAGTGAGCAAGGAAATGGCTCAAAAATACCAGCTTAAAACTTTTACTGACTTGGCTAAGGTGAGCGAGCGACTTATCTTTGGGGCTGAATACGACTTCTTTGAGCGAGAAGACGGTTACAAAGCACTACAAGAGGTATATGGGATGCACTTTAGAAAAGTACTCGATATGGACATCGGACTGAAATACCAAGCGATGCGCGATAAGAAGATTGATGCTATGGTAGTATTCACTACCGACGGACAACTTTCTATCAGTGAGGTGGTGGTACTGCAAGACGACCGTAATATGTACCCCTCCTACAAGGCAGGCACAGTGGTACGCACCGAGCTACTGACCACCCACCCCACCCTGCGCACTACTTTGGCAAAGCTGAACCAGCTAATAGACGATACCACGATGGCGCACCTCAACTTCTTAGTAGAAACTGAAAGAAAACGACCTGAAGAAGTTGCTAAGAACTTTCTGCTACAAAAAGGACTTTTAGACCCACAACGATGATTACTTTTTCTCATATACACAAAAATTATAATGGTAAGGAAATTATTGCTGACTTCAATCTCACCATTGAAAGCGGCACTTTCCTCACCATCATAGGCACTTCGGGCTCTGGCAAAACCACCGTACTAAAAATGATTAACGGATTGGTATTGCCCGACAAGGGCGAAATATACATTGACGACAAGAATATTTTGGAGGAAGACCTCATTGCCTTACGCCGCAACATAGGTTATGTAATTCAAGGGAATATCCTCTTTCCGCACCTCACTGTTGCTGAGAATATTGCTTATGTACTCCGTCTGAAAAACTACTCTAAAACCGACATCACACACATTGTAACCGAAAAACTACAACAGGTAAACCTCGACCCTGAACTCGCCAACCGATTCCCACATCAGCTTTCGGGCGGACAGC
Source organism: Capnocytophaga sp. G2 (assembly GCF_035282625.1). Classification (NCBI taxonomy): domain Bacteria; kingdom Pseudomonadati; phylum Bacteroidota; class Flavobacteriia; order Flavobacteriales; family Flavobacteriaceae; genus Capnocytophaga; species Capnocytophaga sp. G2. The sequence goes on from NZ_JAYKBU010000010.1 coordinate 83,279, forward strand.
AGCAGCGGGGAGGTATTGCAAGAGCCTTAGCGGCAAGCCCTTCAATCATCTTAATGGACGAGCCTTTTGGGGCGTTAGACATCATTACCCGTCAGCAGCTACAGCGAGAGCTCAAAGTGCTGCATCAGCTCTCAGGGGCTACTATCATATTTGTTACTCACGACATAGCCGAAGCCTTAACACTGGGTACCAAAGTATTAGTATTAGATAAGGGAATTATTCAACAATACGACACCCCCGAAATGATTAAAAGCAATCCTGCTAATGAGTTCGTAAGAGCATTAGTGAATTAGCAAATTATAAAAATGAAAGCAATCGTTATTTACAAAGCGGGCGATGCCCAGCAGTTACAAATAGAAGAACGTCCTATCCCAGCACTCAAAGAGGGGTGGACGTTAGTAAAAGTAAAAGGCTTTGGCATCAACCGTTCGGAGATATTCACGCGGCAAGGGCACTCACCTTCGGTTATTTTTCCGCGTATCTTAGGCATTGAGTGTGTAGGGGTAGTGGAAGCTACTACCTGTCCTACTTTGCAAAAAGGGCAGACTGTTGTTTCGCTAATGGGTGAAATGGGTAGAGCTTTTGACGGTAGTTATGCCGAGTATACCCTTTTGCCCAACGGACAAGTATACCCCATAACCACTACACTGAGTTGGGCGGAACTTGCTGCGGTACCCGAAACCTACTACACTGCTTTTGGCTCTATGCAGAATCTACAAATCAAACCCACCGATACCGTACTGGTGCGTGCTGCTGCCAGTGGGGTAGGCATTGCCTTTTTGCGATTGGTAAAAGCCCAATACCCTACGCTGAGGGTAGTAGGCTCTATCAGAGGTAATAATACTGAGAAAGCAGTTGTACTCTTGGGGTTGGGTTACGATGCTATTATCGCCGATAATGATAACGTTTTGGCTACCGATGAGTGTTTTGATAAAATATTAGAGTTGGTGGGACCTGCGAGTATTAAGGATTCATTTGCCCATATAAAAGAATATGGCATCATCTGTGCTACAGGACTTTTAGGTGGTAAGTGGTATTTAGAGGACTTTGACCCTACTCGCGACCTCCTGCACAATGCCTATCTTACCACCTTCTATTCAGGTAGTGTAAATGCCGAAAAGATTACCCAATTATTTGCTTATATTGACGAACACGATGTACCTGTTGCTCCCGAGAAAGTATTTGCCTTAGAAGAAATAGTTGCTGCTCATCAATATGTTGAAAGTAGTGCAGGTTATGGCAAAGTAGTAGTGCGCATTAACTAATTTGCTAATTATTTTCGTATCTTTGCCCCTAAATCATCAAATACAAATCCAATGAAAAAGATTTTTTTATTCTGTTTAGCCCTTGTGGGCTTTGTAGCTACAGCACAAACCTACGAATTTAAAGTAGTAACCGCTGTAGAATCGGTTATACCTTCTGGAATGGGGCGTTCGCGCTTGATTTCAGCTAACGATGAGCGCAATTACAAAGATTTTACCACCACCCGCTCCGAAGACGGCGATGAACGCAACAAAAGTGACCGTGATGAGATTCGTGTCAAAGGTTTTGACGAAACCAAATTGCTGAACTTCTTTAACATCGGGGGGATTCGCTTTCAGAATATCGCTGCCAACGATGCCCTTATCACTTCCAAACTCAATGCAATGAGTGAAGAAGGATGGGAGCTCGCCTTTGTTACCAGTGGTGTAGAAAGTAATTCAGGTAAAGACGATTCTACAGGGCTTTTTATCACCCGCTTTGTTTTCAAACGATTGAAAAAGTAGTCTTCAAAATTAGTAAACGTAAAATTGTCAATTTCGTGAAAATTTATCTTCCACATTACCCAGCAGCACCAACTCGCTGGTTTTGTGGAAGATTAAAATACTTTGCTGTTTTTTTAAATAATTACTTACGTTGAACTCTCATTATTTATCACAGAGTCATTTCAAATGGATAACTATATAGTCCCTACAAAATAATAAACACTAAATATCAGATAAGATGGAAAAAGTATTGACTTTATTGTTTTTAACGACGTTTTTTTAGGCTAATGCCAAAACTGAACCCATAGAAATACAAGGTGCGGTAGGCAAACTCCGAGGGGTGCTTACTACTCCCGACAATTTTAACCAAAAGAAAATCCCCGTGGTGATTATGTTTCACGGTTTTACTGGAAATATCAACGAGAAAATAAACATCACTATAGCCGAAACCCTTGCCAAAGAAGGCATTGCTTCTGTGCGCTTCGACTTCAACGGACACGGGAAAAGCGATGGCGACTTCGAGAAAATGAGCCTCGATAACGAATTAGAAGATGCGCGCCGTATTGTTCAGTATGTTGAACAACTGCCTTTTGTGAGTAAAATAGGCATCTATGGCCATTCACAAGGAGGGCTGATCTCAATATTGCTCAGTTCAGAACTCGGTAAGAGTAAAATCAAGGCAGTGGCAATGCTAGCTCCAGCAGTTATCATTCACGATAATATGTTACAAGGGTCTTTTTTTGGCACTACTTTCGACCCCCTAAATGTCCCCGATAAGGTGAGCCTCTTCTCAGGCAAAATTACCGTAGGCAAGGACTATATTCTTTCAGGGCAACGCATAAAGCCTTTTGAAGCCGCTAAGCGTTACAAAGGAAATGTAAAAATCATTCACGGAACAGGTGATAGAGCCGTACCTTACTCGTATAGTGAATATCTTTTGTATTTCTACAAAAACGCCGAATTAACAATCACTCCAAAAGCCGACCACGTTTTCTCTAACCAAGAAGATATCCCCGCCACCGAGGTAAGTCAATGGATGAAAAAACAACTTAAATAACGTGAGTTCGATATAACACTGACTTTACTTGTTACCTGAATAAAATGAACACTTTCGCAGCCTTAGACTTTGAAACCGCCAACCAATACCGCAGTAGCGTATGCAGTATCGGACTCGTTTTTGTAGAAAACAACGAGATTGTCGATACTTATTACCAACTGATAAAACCAGCTCCTAACTATTATTCCCTTTTCTGTACCCAAGTACACGGACTTTCGCAGTACGACACCGAAAAAGCACCGCTCTTCCCCGAAGTATGGGCAGAAATATTGCCAAAAATAAAAGATTTACCCCTTGTAGCTCACAATAGTATGTTTGATGAAGGCTGTTTGCGGGCTGTATTAGCTTATTACAAGCTTCCACAGCATACTAATCCTTTCTTTTGTACCTGCCGAAAAGCGCGTAAACTCCTCCCTCAGCTTGTGAATCACAAGTTAGACACTGTATCCGCTTATTTTGGGTTTGATTTAAAGCAACATCACCACGCCTTAGCCGATGCCGAGGCTTGTGCACATATCGCTTTAGAACTTTTCAAGTAACATTGTAAAAACATCAAATGAAACAAATTCCTATCTATAAATTTTATAAGCACAAGTACGGCGATGCACTCCTCATAGATGTTATTGATTACAGTACTATGTGGAAAGAAATACGCAAAATTCCTACCTTTACCGAAACTTTCTACAGTCTTACCTTAGTGATAGACGGTGATGAGGCAATCACTCTAAATGGTAAAAACTGTATAGCCACACGTGGCACTGTTATTTGCTCAACTCCTGGCGAGATATGGCACTTTCACGGAAATATGACAATGAATGCACTCAATCTTGTCTTTGAAAAAGAGTTCTTGCTTACTTTTTTTAATGATAGTAACTTCTTAAATAAGTTGAAATACCTATCAAAAGAACGCCTCTCTCCTTTTCTTTCGCTTGATGAACCTCTTTTTAACCGATTGTTGAACTTATATCGCCAAATGCAGTATGAAATCAACAACACTCAACCTAAAGACCAACATATATTGCGCGCTATGCTTTACGAAACGTTAATACTTTTCTCCAGAGCTGAGGTACAAGTACCCAATCATTCAGACAATGTAAGTGAGAAACCTATAAATCGTTATGCCCAACACTTCGCCGAGTTGGCTGAAAAAAACTTTATTACAGAAACCAATACTGAGTTCTATGCCAATGCTCTCTGCATCACTTCCAACTACCTAAATAAAATAGTGAAACAAGTATGGGGCAAAACTACCAAAGAATACCTACAAGCACAACGCATACAAGAGGCTTGCAAACAATTGCGTTATACTACACGTTCCATACAAGAAATTGCTACAAGTTTAGGATACGAAACTGCTACTTACTTTGTGCGTTCCTTTCATAAAGCAAAGGGAGTAACTCCTTTAGCTTATCGGAAAAAGAGCCATGAATAAGAGTCCCGAAAAATGACATTTCTTTCCCGATTATTTTATGGTTGGCTAACAAAAAGATAATAGTTTTGCCGTGTTAGAATAATAAAGAATAAAATAGTGGCAATACTATGGAACCTTTAGTACGGATGTTTCAAAATAAGTGAAGGTTGTGCCAACTGTTATATGTATCGAGCAGACGAAAGGTACGGTAGAGATAGTAAAAATGTACATAAAACCCAAAGTTTTACGCTCCCGACTCAAAAAAACAGAAAAGGAGACTACAAAGTACCTGCTAACACCCTTGTATGGACTTGTTTTACTTCCGATTTCTTTATTAAAGAAGCAGATGAGTGGCGAGAAGAGGCTTGGAAAATGATAAAAATACGCAACGATTTACATTTCTATATGGTAACCAAGAGAGTGGAGCGTATTGTAGAGTGTTTGCCTCCTGACTGGGGTGAGGGCTATGAGAATGTTACTATTGCCTGCACGATAGAAAATCAAAAAACAAGCCGATAAACGATTACCTATTTACAACCAATTACCTATAAAGCACAAAGCACTCATCTGCGAACCCTTGCTTACCTCTTTAGATTTATCTCCTTACCTCAACACACAAATAGAATTGGTAAGTGTAGGAGGCGAGTCGGGCGATAAAGCAAGACCTTGCCATTACGATTGGGTAAAAGCCATTCGTGAGCAGTGTGTTAAAGCCAACGTGCTTTTTAATTTTAAGCAAATAGGAGCTTATTTTGTAAAAGACGGCAAAACATATCACATTGCACGAAGACTACAACAAACTCAAGCTAATATCAATTATAAACCCTAAACTGCCCGTGTAGCTCAAACAATGAATGTAGAAGAATTTAGAGACTATTGTCTATCTCTGCCTGATACGTATCAGAAAATGCCCTTTTCGGGTTTCTTTAAAAATGCCAATTCAATCTTAGTTTTCTATGTAGGAACAAAGATGTTTTGCTTCTTTGATATCAATAAGTTTGACAAATGTACTCTCAAATGCAACCCCGATGAGATAGAACAACTCAAAGCTGATTATCAGGCTGTAGAAGATCCTTTTAACCTAAGCAAAAAGTATTGGGTGGGTATCCGTTTCAATGAGGATATGCCTGATGATAAAATCAAGACTTATGTAAAACAATCGTATGATTTCGTAGCTTCTTTACAGAAAAACAAATTAGTAAAACAATGACAATTATGAAAAAAGAAAATCTCAAACGCCCTGAAAATATTGAGGTACGTGGGGCTAAAGTACATAACCTGAAGAATATAGATGTCGATATCCCCCTCAATAAGATTGTAGGGATTGCAGGCGTATCCGGTTCTGGAAAATCTTCTCTTGCCTTAGGGGTACTCTATGGGGAAGGATCGCGAAGATATTTAGAATCTCTTTCCACCTACACGAGGCGACGAATGACGCAAGCCGAACGCGCAGATGTAGACGATGTGCGCTATGTCCCTGCTTCCTTAGCGCTACACCAACGCCCTACGATACCCGGTATCCGCAGTACTTTTGGCACAATGACCGAACTGCTAAACAGCCTACGTCTGATGTTCTCTAGGCTCGCCAATCATCGTTGCCCTAATGGGCATTATGTAAGACCCTCCTTTGCCGTGGCTGCTATGCAAGAAATCACCTGCCCCGAGTGCCACGAACATTTTTATGGGCCTGGGGCTGAAGATTTGGCTTTCAACAGTCGTGGAGCTTGCCCCACTTGTAGCGGAACAGGAACGGTAAGGACGGTAGACGAGAGTAAGTTAGTCCCCAATGAAAACCTCACTATCGATGAAGGGGCGGTAGTGGTATGGGGCACTCTGATGTGGTCGCTGATGAAAGATGTATGTCGCGAAATGGGCGTGCGTACCAATGTGCCTTTTAAGGATTTGACTCCCAAAGAAAAAGAAATCGTTTATCACGGGCCTGCCGAAAAGAAACATATCCTCTACTTAAACCCCAAAACAGAACAAACTGCCGAATTGGATTTTACCTACTACAATGCAGTGTATACCGTACAAAACGCTTTGGGAAAAGTAAAAGACGACAGCGGAATGAAGCGCCTCGAGAAGTTTCTAAAGGAAGACGTTTGCCACGACTGCCACGGCACAAGGCTCTCCGAAGCTGCGCGCACACCACGCCTTAGGGGTATTAGCTTAGACCAAGCTACTGCTATGACGCTCAATGAGTTAATGGGCTGGGTAGCAGGTGTTCCCGAGTCGTTAGAAGAAGCAATGCGCCCAATGGCTAAAAACATCTGCGAAGCTTTTACTGACACCGCCCGCCGCCTCATAGACTTAGGCTTGGGTTACCTCTCGTTAGACCGTGCCGCGGCTACCCTTTCCACCGGCGAACGCCAGCGCGTACAGCTTGCTCGCGCCGTACGTAACCGCACTACAGGGGTGCTCTATGTGTTGGACGAACCCTCTATCGGGCTGCACCCTCACAACCTCAAAGGCTTAACAGGAGTAATGGACGACCTCGTAGCCGATGGCAATTCAGTTATATTAGTAGACCACGATACTCAAGTGCTTACCCACGCCGATGTGATTATAGAAATGGGCAAAGGCGCAGGGACTAATGGTGGAATGGTCATCACACAAGGAACGGTAGAAGAAATAGCACAAAACAAGGAGTCGGTGATAGCGCCTTACCTATCGCAAGAGAGCGGACTGCCAGCAGCTCTCCCCGAGAGCGAACTCTTTTCTATGGGAAACATACACCTCTCTACCGATGCCATACACACCGTACGACCTTTAGAAGTCGAAATCCCCAAAGGGCGACTTACAGTCGTTACAGGGGTCTCAGGCTCGGGCAAAACCACCTTAGTGTTGGAGAGCTTAATCCCAGCTTTAGAGGCAAAGGCTGCCGGAAAGAAATTGCCTCAGCATATCAAATTGGTAGAAGCAGAAGGCATTCGTCAGGTGAAGCTCATCGATGCCACCCCTATAGGGATCAATGTACGCTCTACGGTAGCTACTTATGCAGGTATTCACGACGAACTCCGTAAGATTTACGCTAGAACCCCCGATGCCAAACAGTATGGCTACAAAGCAGGCGACTTTTCTTACAACACAGGCAGTTTGCGTTGCTCTACCTGCGATGGCACGGGACAAATATCCTTAGATGTGCAGTTCCTTCCCGATGTTGATATCGTGTGTCCCGATTGTAAAGGGAGTAGGTATAAGAGAGAAGCCTATAAGGTATTGCGCACCGCCAAGAATGGTGAAAAATACAGTCTGCCCCAACTGATGAGTATGAGTATTGACCAAGTGATAGAGGTAACTACCGAATTGAAGTTAGTAAACCAAAAACTACAAGTACTACAGCAGTTAGGATTGGGCTATTTATCGCTTGGCGAAGATACCCCTGGGCTTTCGGGCGGAGAAGCCCAACGTTTGAAGTTAGCCAGTGAAATGGGCAAAGGACAGAGCGATACCGTTTTTGTATTTGATGAACCCACCATAGGGCTACACCCGCAGGATGTACGCGTGCTGCTCCGTGTTTTTCAGAGCCTCCTTAGCTTAGGAGCTACCGTGATAGTTATTGAACACGATTTAGACGTAATTCGCAATGCTCATTACCTTATTGATATGGGACCCGGTGGCGGTGCTGCAGGTGGAAGAATCGTAGCACAAGGCACTCCTAAAGCCGTAAAGAATAACACCAACAGTATCACAGGGAAATATCTATAGGATTAAAAAATGTGCTAATAATAAGATTTTTTCTTAAAAAACACTTATGAAAAAGAACATTATCACTTTAGTACTAATCCTTATAACACTGATGCAAACAACAAAAGCTCAACAAACAGAAGACCTTACCCTCGAAGGGGCTAAAGGCAAATTAGCCGCTACCTTGCAAACGCCTAAGATAGAGAAGGGCAAAAAGGTGCGTATGGTAATTATCTGTCACGGCTTTGGTGGCGATAAAGACCGTCCGCTACTGCGCACCATTGCCGACCAACTGCAAAAGGCAGGTATCGCTAGTATCCGTTTTGACTTCAACGGCTGTGGCAAAAGCGAAGGTCGCTTTCAGGATATGACGGTGCTCAACGAAATAGAAGACGCTAAGAAAGTGATTGCTTATGCTGAAAAACTGCCCTACGTGAGTGGCATCAGTATAGTAGGGCATTCGCAAGGTGGGGTGGTAGCCTCAATGGTAGCGGGAGAACTCAAAAAAGCTATTAAGAGTGTTGCTCTCTGTGCTCCTGCAGCGGTATTGCGCGACGATGCGCTACGTGGCACTACCCAAGGGGCTACTTACAACCTGCATCATATCCCTGAGTATATAGACCTCCCCAGAGGTTTGCGTATGGGGCACGACTATGTAAAAACCGCACAAACGCTCCCTATTTACGAAACGGCACAGCAATACAAAGGGTCTGTACTGATTATTCACGGAACTTGGGATGTGGTAGTACCTTATACCTATGGCGAGCGTTACCACCAAGTGTATAAGAACAGCAAACTCATACTCTTGCCCGAAGTAGATCACAGTTTTACAACCGAAGAAGCCCGCAACAAAACCGCTGCTGAGATTACGGAGTTTATGAATAGAAATTAGCAAATTAACTCATTATATAAGTTATGTTTTTAAAAAATTTCTTAGAAAAAATAACTCATATATTGGGGCTAACTACTCCCAAAAAGAAACCTCTTTCCTGTCCGTGTTGCTATGCCGAAGAGAAATGCATCGGAGGGAGTCCCTATCTTTTGGAAGATTTCCAAAGCATAATGACTCACTTTGCCCAACTAAACGACCATAACGCCGACTTATTAGGTGAAAAATTTAGCAAAAAAGATCCCTTCGGGATTGTCTTTATTCATACGGAGCAGAATAGTGATCCCATACAAGGGCACAACATTCTTATTCCTCAAAGTATTATATTCGAAGACCTACAAGAAAATGTGTTCTATGCCATTTGTCGTATCAAGGACAAATGTGAGTGGGTGCAATATGCCTATTATATCTCCGACAAAAAAGGACACAAATGGTATGATTATATAGGGAAGAATGAACCTGTAACCGATAGTCGTACTATTGAGCGCCTCGAAAAACGCCTTTCTGTTTACAAGGATTTAATAATCACCTTATTGAAAAAACAAGAAGGCAAAGGAAAAATTGTCCCTAAAAATATCCCCATATCCCAACAATTCCATAAAGAATGGTTATTATTAGCCTCCCTGCTCTCCATTCCTACACGTACAGCCAATAAAATCTGTAAAAGTGTATTGATTGAAGAAGAGATGTTCGATACCTTCCTATCAGAAATGATAGCGGCAGATTACTTAGAAGTCATTGACTGGAAAGATGTTGCGGAAGATGTGGTCTATAACTACAATCTGTTAAGCAAACGACTAAAAGGCACAGCAATAGATTTAGAAATAGACAACAACACACCTCCTACTGAGGTATTTCGGCTATTGGCATCAAGAAGTGAATTTACTCTTTATCAAATTGACATAGACGCCGATAGTTATTTCATAGGGCTTTGCCCAAAAGAAAATGCAATAGCTGTGCAGTGTCAGTACAAAGCCTTGTTTTCTGTATTAGATAATCAGACAAGTGTTACCTTGATTGTTTGACAAACTCATTTACTAATTGACAAATCATTCCATTATGTGGCTCGTTTACGCATTGTTATCAGCTGTATTTGCCGCTCTTACTTCTATTCTTGCCAAAATAGGGATTGAGGGCGTTAATTCCAACCTCGCTACTGCCATTAGAACCTTAGTGGTAATCGCTTTAGCGTGGGCAATGGTTTTTATTACTCAGCAGAGCAGTGGCTTAGCAGAGATTAGCAAGAAGAGTTGGCTTTTTCTAATCCTTTCAGGACTTGCCACAGGGTTCTCGTGGTTGTGCTATTACAAAGCCTTGCAAATGGGAGTCGTTTCTAAAGTAGTGGCAGTAGATAAAATCAGTATCGTTTTTACGTTTATCTTAGCTGTTTGCTTCCTACACGAAGCCTTCACGCTTAAATCATTAATAGGGATCACCCTTATCGCCATTGGCACCTTAGTAATGGTGATATGATATAGGAAATAAAGACAAAAAGGGGATTGTAAATTTGTAAAAAAGACATAACTTTGCCCAAAAACTATCTTATGAATTTCTGGCATATGCAACTACACCCCACAGGAGCTACTGCTTGGACAGCAGAGAACACTCGTCGCATTATCGCTACAGGCTATATAGGCTGTTCGGAGAAGGTCGTGCAAACCTTTGATAGACTCCTTGCAGGTGACTTAATACTGGTACGCTATGGAGCGCAAGTAGTAGCCTTGGTAGCGGTGGAGGATACGCCTCGCTTGTTACGAGATTATGAGAAACACCCCTTGCGTTGGTTTACCCATGGATGTAGAGTTAAGCCTCTTGCCTACTATGAAAACCTAAAAATAGGCGGTCATGGCTGGTACCTGCCCACTACTCTCCAACAGATAAAACCTGAGAATGAAGTAGCTTATACCTTTGTGAGGGACTTGTGGGAAAAGACAAATTCTCATTTGCTCTTTTCGGTAGATTTCAATGAGTTGATGGATTATGATCTGGTACTGTTTTCCCAAAAAGACGAGCGAGAGAATGTTTGCAGAGAGCTCATAACTTTATATGAGGGGCTAAAAGTAAATATCTATATGGATGATGGAGACGACGAGGGCAATCGTGATGACCTTGTTGCCAGTGGCTATGTAACTGCTAATGAGACAGGATATTATCCCTATGTAAAGTGGTGTTGCCGAATAGATGAAAAAGGTATACGGAGTGAGTCAGAGGTGGAATAAGAATCCCATGTTATTATATCTCCTAAAAAAGTTATATATTTACCCTGCAAGAATATCTGTTGGAGATACTTCAATATAAGAAAAACTAAACATTATTCTAATAGTCTGATTAAAAGTTAGTTATAGATTTTATCAAAAAGAAAAGAAAGGGAGAAAGAATAAAGGATATTAATATGTACACTATTTTTGAATATAAATTTGTAGGAATTAAAATTTATTGTATCTTTGCACCGTAGATAGAGAAACAAAACAGTTACAAACCTACTCAAAGCAAAATAAGCGAAAATAGCTCAGTTGGTAGAGCGCAACCTTCCCAAGGTTGAGGTCGCGGGTTCGAACCCCGTTTTTCGCTCTTTTTTAACACATCTAAATGAACATCTTTAAGAATATGAGTCAGTTAGCACTCCCTTGTACTTCCGATATGCAGTACTCGAAAGGGATACACAGGGCAACAATATTCTTTATTAGTATAGTAGCTATATCTTTCTTTTGGAAGATGTAGCTATTTTTTTAATTCAATAGCGAAAATGCTTAGTTATAAGAAACTATATTATAACAATATAGATGAAATGGCTAAAAGAATAGCTAATAATTTTGTTGCGGGAGATTCTATTACGGAGAATATTTTGAAATTTGTTAATGAATTATACGATTCTGCGAAGGTAGGACAGAGTTTTAAGTCCTCTTATTTTGAAACAGCTTATTATGCTCATATTTCAAGTGAATTAGAGTCCTATATAGCAAGAATTTTTTATCATCTTTCAGAATTAAAAGGAAAAAAATGGAAGATCTTGCTTAGAAGGCAACAAGGTAAAACAGCCCCTGATCTTAGAATTGAGAAGGAAGGTAAAACTATTGCTATTATTGAAGTTAAAGCCAAAGTAGGGTGGATTCAACCATTTTTTTCAGAGCAATGCTATAAGGTAGATAAGGAAAGGTTTGAAAAGGGTTCATCTTTTGATCCCGATGCCCTGATTAGAAAATCCAAACAGCAACTAACAAAATATTCTGAAACTTTTGCCATTACTAATGATGATATATTTTTATTCTTGCCTGCTTTAGCTTTAATGCATAGAAAGAAATATAACACAACATTAGAGGAATATAGAAGTTATTTTTCTCAAACGTCAGGATTTCCGGAGGAGAATCTTATTTTACTATCAGAAAATAAATCACTTGATTTATCATTAGTTATTGAAGGAAAGGAACTTTTCCCTACAAGAGACTTTGAAAAGTTACTGGATAAGTTGTTAAAGAAATAAAAGCACCTAACAAAATGCCAAAAAGAAACGACCTACATTGTGTTCTGCTTATAGGGTCAGGACCTATTATCATCGGGCAAGCCTGTGAGTTCGACTACTCAGGCTCGCAATCGTTGCGCTCCTTGCGCGAAGACGGTATCAAAACCGTACTGATCAACTCCAACCCTGCTACGATTATGACCGACCCTTCCATGGCGGATGTGGTCTATCTCAAACCCCTTACCACTAAATCATTGGTGGAAATCCTCAAGGCTCACCCCGAAATAGATGCCGTACTGCCTACTATGGGCGGACAGACTGCTCTTAACCTCTGTATAGAGGCAGACGAAAAAGGTATCTGGAAGGACTTCGGAGTGGAAATCATTGGGGTGGATATTGATGCGATCCAAATCACCGAAGACCGTGAGAAATTCCGCGTGTTACTCGACGAGATAGGAATCCCAATGGCGCCTTCGGAAACGGCTATGTCCTTCCTCAAAGGGAAAGAAATTGCCCAACGCTTTGGTTTTCCGCTCGTAATACGTCCGTCCTTTACCTTGGGCGGTACGGGTGCCTCTATCGTCTATAAGAAAGAGGACTTTGATATGCTCCTTAATCGCGGTTTGGAGGCTTCTCCTATCCACGAGGTGCTTATTGATAAGGCACTTTTGGGCTGGAAGGAATACGAATTGGAACTCTTGCGCGATAGGAATGACAATGTAGCTATTATCTGTACCATTGAAAACATGGATCCGATGGGTATCCATACGGGCGACTCTATTACGGTAGCTCCTGCGATGACCCTTTCCGATCGCACTTTCCAGCGTATGCGTGATATGGCTATCAAGATGATGCGCAGCATAGGTGATTTTGCAGGCGGTTGCAACGTACAGTTTGCCGTGTCTCCCGATGAAAAAGAGGATATTATCGCTATTGAAATCAATCCACGTGTATCGCGTTCGTCCGCCTTGGCATCTAAAGCTACAGGTTATCCTATTGCTAAGATTGCCACTAAGCTTGCTATTGGCTATCATTTGGACGAATTGCAAAACCAAATTACCAAATCCACTTCCGCTTTCTTTGAGCCTACCTTGGACTATGTGATTGTGAAGATACCACGTTGGAACTTTGATAAGTTTGAAGGCTCTGACCGTACTATTGGCCTACAAATGAAGTCGGTAGGGGAGGTCATGGGTATTGGTCGTTCGTTCCAAGAGGCTTTACAGAAAGCTACCCAATCGCTCGAAATCAAGCGTAATGGTTTGGGAGCCGATGGTAAAGGAGAGAAGAACTACGAGCAAATCATTGAAAAACTCACTCACCCCAGTTGGGATCGGGTATTTGTACTCTATGATGCGGTACAGCTGGGCATTCCGCTAAGCCGTATCCATGAAATCACCAAAATAGACATGTGGTTCCTCAAACAATACGAGGAGCTCTGTGCCCTTGAAAAAGAAATATCCAACTATAAGATAGATACACTACCTAAGCAGCTCCTTTTCGAAGCTAAGCAGAAAGGCTTTGCCGACCGACAAATCGCCTATATGCTTGGTTGCTGGGAAAGTGAGGTACATAAGAAGCGTGAGGAATTGAATATTCGCCGTGTATTCAAATTGGTTGATACCTGTGCTGCCGAGTTCAAGGCGCAGACTCCTTACTATTATTCTACCTTTGAAGCGCCTATCCGTACCGCCGATGGCAAGGAATATGTAGCCAACGATAGTGTGGTTACTGACCGCAAGAAGGTAGTGGTACTCGGTTCAGGACCTAACCGTATAGGTCAGGGGATTGAGTTCGACTACTGCTGCGTACATGGTGTATTGGCTGCGGAAGAATGTGGCTATGAGACCATTATGATCAACTGTAACCCAGAGACGGTATCTACAGACTTTGATACGGCTGATAAGCTCTATTTTGAACCTGTATTCTGGGAGTATATCTACGATATTATCCAACACGAAAAGCCCGAAGGAGTGATTGTACAGCTCGGCGGACAAACTGCCTTGAAGTTGGCCGAGAAATTGGACAAATATGGTATCAAAATCATAGGTACCAGCTTCCAATCCTTGGATTTGGCAGAGGACAGAGGAAGTTTCTCTACCTTACTGAAAGAGAATAACATTCCTTACCCACGCTTTGGTGTAGCTGAAACGGCTGATGAGGCACTGAAGCTCTCAGACGAATTGGACTTCCCGCTATTGGTGCGTCCTTCCTATGTATTGGGCGGGCAGGGTATGAAGATTGTCATCAACAAGGAAGAGTTGGAAGCCCATGTGGTAGATCTTTTGCGTAAGATACCTAATAACAAGCTCCTACTTGACCACTATTTGGACGGCGCCATAGAGGCCGAAGCCGATGCGATATGTGATGGCGAAAATGTGTATATCATTGGTATTATGGAGCATATAGAGCCTTGTGGTATCCACTCAGGTGATAGTAACGCGACCTTACCGCCGTTCAACTTGGGTGAGTTTGTGATCCAACAGATCAAAGACCACACCCAGAAGATAGCCTTGGCACTCAACACCGTGGGGCTTATCAATGTACAGTTTGCCGTAAAAGATGATGTAGTGTATATCATAGAGGCCAATCCACGTGCTTCGCGTACAGTGCCGTTTATCTCCAAGGCCTACAAGGAACCGTATGTGAATTATGCCACTAAGATCATATTGGGAGAGAAGAAGCTCTCTGACTTCCATTTTCACCCACACTTGGAGGGCTTTGCTATCAAGCAACCTGTGTTCTCGTTCAACAAATTCCCGAATGTAGATAAGAAGCTCGGCCCAGAGATGAAATCCACAGGTGAGAGTATTCTCTTTATAGATAGCCTCAAGGACGATGCTTTCTACGATATTTATACAAGAAGGAAGATGTACTTGAGTAAGTAATTAAGAGACTCGACAGCCAATTAGATCATACACTTTGCCAAAGTTCGTAACACGACAAACAATTAAAAACTTTAGCAAAGTTGATTTTCTAATTTTATATTTGTAACAGAAACCTTATGAGATTATTCTTATTAACAGTTTTAACATTTTTAAGTATGTCAATAGAAGCACAGAATACAAAAACAGCTTTAATACTGATAGATATTCAGAATGATTACTTTCCTAAAGGAAAAAATGAACTTGTAGGCAGTGAACAAGCGAGTTTAAATGCTAAAAAAGTACTAGATAAATTTCGGAAAGATAAGAGTTTAGTCATACATATTCAACATTTATCTACCAGAAAAGATGCTACTTTTTTTATCCTTAATACCAATGGAGCTGAAATACATAAAAATGTAGCTCCTCTAAAGGATGAGAAAGTGATAATTAAGCATTTTCCTAATAGTTTTCGAGAAACTGAATTACTCACCTATCTTGAAGAACACAAGATAAATAAGCTAATCATAGCAGGAATGATGACACATATGTGTGTAGATGCAACTGTGAGAGCTGCAAAAGATTTAGGGTATACAATAGAAGTGATTGGAGATGCTTGTGCTACAAAAGACCTTTCTTATAACAATAAAAAGACTGTAGCAAGTGAGGTTCAGAATTCTTTTCTTTCAGCTTTGAGTTATTTTTATGCTTCAGTAATTAGTACTAATGATTTTCTACAAAATAATTAGCTATGATAGTTCAAATTGAAAAAACAAAAGAATTTTACTTTAATTCTTTTAGGGAAAGAGGACTTTTCTCAAATTTTACAGGATTAGAAGATGACTTAGAAAGTCAGTATAACAAAATTCTTAAAACACAATATAGCTACTATAATAAAGGTTCTCAAGGTTTTCACTTTAATGTTAAAACCAATATAGAACAAGATAATTTTGATTTGTATTACTTAATTGATAAAGCTAATAAAATAATTAAATCAGAAGATGTCAAAAATTATTCTCTACCTATTTCTACTTTATATTCAGATATTTCTAATCTTGAAAAATTCAAAAAAGATAATCTGAAGGGGAAGATTATAGATGATTTTGAACCTATCATTGTTTCAAACTTTATACCAATCAATACCTCTATTGTAATTGATGGTAATCATAGAATGAATGAAGCAAGAAATCAGGGATATAAAATAATAAAGGCTTTTATTATACCTCCTATTTACAATAGTTTTTTAATGGATGAAAAAAGTTATAACTTATATGTATTTTACCATAATATAACAACGCTGTATAATAGTTCTCGTATAAGACTAAGTAATAGTCTAGAAAAAGACACATATTTTGGCAATTGCAGATTTGACAATATATCTCTAAAAAATACAACTTTTTAAAATTATCTTTATAGTTGGAATAAAAGGATTACCTCTATCATCAAATAAAAATAACTATGTCTTGTAGTTTTAACAAAACCATTTTCAAATTCTTATTCCTCCTCCCTTGTCTCGCATTAGCGCAATATCCTAAAGCAATGGATTTTAGCAAGCTCTATCAGGGTAAAATAGATAGTCTTGTAGTCATACATCGTACGGGCTGGACGAGAGAGACTTCGTGGCCTGAAGCCCTGAAGAAGAGCATATCACAGAGAGAAGAAAACGCCTTCCACTATCAGAGGGAAACCGTTTGCTAAGGATATTAAGAAATAAAAGAGGGTATAAAGAAGAATATCCTTTGCTAAATGATGTAGTGAGTAGTTTCCTATTCTATGCAAACGGAAACGAAGTGCTTACTATACATTTTTCACCGGAGACCAAGCAACTAACAATGTATAAGGGTGATGAACTTATCTTTGCAGGAATGAGCAAAGGAAAACTTACCAAAAAACTCATTCGTTATCTGTACCCTAATCTTTCTGCTAAAGAACTGTATATGAAATTCTTTATCCAAAGGGAAAGAGATTTAGATAAAAATTATATACAATAAACTATGTCCCTACTCTACATACATTTCGGGAAGTTTAGTGCTATTTTATATCTTTTAGCAACCATTTCACTATCGCAAGTGGGAATATATCTATTTTATTTTAACAAATGGGTAGTATTCCCTAACACAGTTGTTATGCTGCTTAGTGTATTGTTCTTACCTGTATGCTATTTAGGATATTATAAAAAGTATTTAGTAATATATAGGGTTGCTTTGTGGTTTATATTACTGAGCTTTTCCTCTATGGTGTTTCTGCGATTTGAAGAAGTAGTTGCAAAACAGTTTGAGAAAGGAGTGATATCCCTATTGGATAGAAATACAGCTATAAGTATAGGAGAGCCTCTATTATTAGGAGTACTTTTTATCTTTTTCCTTATCTTTGGAACTATTTTTGATAGGATTATAAAAACAAAAGACAAATGAAGTGTAAGTTACTAAAGGATTTTGTTTTGTTTTACTTTATGAGTGTGCTATTGTTGTTATTGTTCGTCTTTTTTATAGGATTTTTTCTTTATGGAGAGGAGGAACTTACCGTAGTTCATATACGTTATCCTATCGTTTGGGGTATTTGCTATGCCTATCAGGAGCTATTTTACTTTGTACAAAGATATATATCGTCTTTTTATATTAGTGCAGCTCTTTCTATAGCATTGTTATCGCTTCCTATAGGTACTTTATTGGCAATACCTATTAATTTTATTTTGTGTAAGATTGGTTTAGAGAAAAAATAAAACTATCTTGAGGTTAAGTCAAGATAGTTTTTTTAAAAGTGGTCTTGCCAAGAATCGAACTTGGATCTAAAGTTTAGGAAACTTCTATTCTATCCGTTGAACTACAAGACCTACTTATAATGTAGAGTGCAAAGGTACAAAATAAATGTGAATTATCAATGATTAATTTTGAGTTTCCTGATGTTGCCAATTCCACCTCCAAGTGAAATTTTTCAGCTTGTTTTTTGGTAGAATAAATCTTTAGGTTTTTTAAAGTTTAATACTTTTCTTGGTCTATCATTAATCTTATATTGATATGTCTTTATATCTTGATCTGTAACATCTTTAAAATCAGTTTCTTTAGGTATATATTGCCTTACAAGACCATTGGTATGCTCACTAAGTCCACGCTCACAAGAACAATAAGGATGAGCAAAGAAAAATTGTAAATCTAATTTCTTTTCAACTCTCTTAAAATCAGAGAACTCTGTTCCATTATCACAGGTTATAGTCTTAACACAGTTCTTATAAGGTAGCATCATATCTATAAGCTCATTAGCCAATGGTTTTGCTTTCTTTCCATCTTCTAATTTCTTCATAAACAACATTTTAGTTGATATTTCAACCATAGTCAATATAGCTCCCTTATTGCCAGCTCCCACAATTAGATCTATTTCCCAATGTCCAAACTCTGTTTTTTCCTTTACTATCTCAGGACGTTCATCTATAGATCTTTTATCTGCTATTTTCTCTTTAGAACTATATAATTTCCTATTTCTATGCTTAAGTTGATG